>CAMDJH010000064.1 GCA_945900455.1 Akkermansia muciniphila | reverse complement strand
GATACGCAGCGGCGTTAACGGGTGCGACAACGATTCGACAGGGGCTCATGAGCTTTTTGGAACCGGCGGATTGGGGGAAGGCGGCGGCGAAATACCGGATGATCTTGTTCGTGGCGGCGGGTTCGGCCAACCGAAGCGACAAAGCGGTGCTGGATCCGCAGACCATCCGGGCGGAATTGGCCCGAGGGGGAGAGTTGAGTTTAGGCCAGGTATTGCGTTTGCGAGTGCGACATATGACGGATGGAGTGGTTCTGGGTTCGAAGGATTTTGTAAATGAGATGTTCACCCGTCATCGGGACCGATTCAGTGCGCGTCGTAAAGACGGAGCCCGTCCAATTCGGGGCGTACCGTTACCGGGGATATGCGTGATGCGGGATCTGCGAGTGGACGCGATCGGATGACGGTGGAAAACCTCTTAAGACGCTCTCCGAAGCTCAGAGCCGATTCACGAGGTCCGGTCCGGTACTCGAGGGCATTCTTCGTCGTTCGAGTTGGAGGAGTAATCCTATGGTGGAAGCATGATTTCCTCACATGCAGCTCAAAAAGACAGCGACCTGCGAAGCCATTCTATTTCGCTTCAAAATACTTAACCGTCATTACTTTATTTAACCTGTCACTTTATCGGTGACGGCGCTCAAGACGGTGGCGGCCTACATTGATCTGTATTTATTTAACCTGTCACTCTATTTAACAAACCCAAATTGGTCATTTTCCAATCTTTCCTCCATGCTTGCGGCCATGCCGCCGTCAACGCCCACATCCATCGCCAAACTGCCGATCGACCCCGGCACCTGCATCGGAATCTTCGACTCCGGCAGCGGGGGACTTGTCACTACATCGTGGGTAACCCGAATTCTCGAAGAAGCAGGAATCCCGGCGGGCGTCCTGTTCCTCGGCGACACGGCTAATCTGCCCTACGGCACCAAACCCCTCGAGACCGTAGCGGCGTTGGCAGACGTGATCATTGATCGACTTTCACCGATCTGCCCCGCCATTGGCATTGCCTGCAATACTGCCAGCACTGCTTGGGAACGTGCGGGCCGGCGGGGAAAGGGCGGCACCGGTCCGCGGATCTTTAGCATCGTCGACGTGGGAGCGGAACAGGCCTATGCGAAAGCCCGAATTGCGGGCGAACGTCAGAGTCCTCGCCGTTGCAAAAACATCGGTGTGCTGGGTACAGAACTCACCGCCGACTGCCAGGCCCACGCCGATCGCCTGATCGAACTGCATCGCGACGCCCTCAGCCTCGCTGCCGGCCACGAGCTTCCGCTGGTCTCCTATGATCTCACCGAGCGCGGCCCCACCCCCGCACTGCCGCGCAATCTGATTCACTACGACCGCACCCCGCACATCGCCGTCACGCGCGAATCGTTTACATCGCCCAATTCGCACGGTGGCATCAGTCGCGCGCACGTCCGGAACTTTGAACCACCGCAGAGCCTGCCTCACGATCTGGAAATCGTCAGTCTGGCCGCTCAACGCCTGGTAAATTTCGTCGACGTCGAGCACGTGTTCACCGGGGATGGACTGCTCAAACCGATCCATGCGGATGCCGTCCGAAGTTTTCTCCACCAAGTCTCCCGGGATCTGCAGCAACGCAAGATCACTTCGGTAATTCTTGGCTGCACTCATTTTGAGTTTTTTTGCGACGAATTCAGCCTCCTTTTACCGGGGATGGCTGCGCGGGGTAGCATCGTGAGCCCCAGCGGCACGCTCGCCTGGGCGCTGGTCGATTTTCTTCAGGAATTCCGGGAACGCTTTCCGGGCAAGATCAATCTCACCGCACCAAGGGTCTATGCCCACTTCACCGGTACGCAACCATCCACCGAGACGCTGCAGGCACTCGGTCTTCAGGAGTTGACCCTGCTGGAGACCCTCTAGTTTCTTTCAGCACAATTCGCCATTCCACGCCATCAGTCCGCCCGCCGCCCGCTGAATTTCCTCCCCTAGCGCCTCGGCTGGATCCGCGATTAGCGGAAGGGACGGCCCGGTCTGGGCGATGCCTGCCAACGCCACGGCGCGATGCAGGATGGGAATGGGTCCGTGGGTATTCCGCAAGGTCTCCAGTGAATTGAACCGCGTGCGGATTGCGCAAACCCTGGCGTCATCGCCATCCTGCAGAGCCTGTAACATTTCCTGCGAGCGGCGAGGAGCCACGCAGACGCACCCAGAAGTAAACGCATGCACCCCAAACTCCCGCCAATGCGTCGGTGCCGGTTGCTCGCCAATGCCGCTAACGACAAGCCGGGGATCCACACAGTCCACGATCGACCGAAGGAGAGGATCGACGGACGGGTCGGCGCGCACCACCGCATATTTGATCCAAGCAATGACCCCGGCATTGACCAGGGATTGGATGACATCCAGGGTGACGTACTTCTCGTCCTTGACGTACAGCACTGCAGGAATGCCAGCCTTCTCCACAAACGTCATCACCGCAGCCCGAACGCCCTCCGGCGAACTCACTGCCACGGTCGGCAATACCATCGCGGTCGGGAATTTCCTCACGGCGAGAACGGCCGCCTGATCCATCATCGTTCCAAAATAAGGGCCCACCGACGGCACGATCCAAGTGCCCGCCGCAGCGCTTGCTTCGAGGAGATCGAGAACTCCCGCATACTCGGTGAGACTAATGTTATAGAAATTGGCATTGCCGCCGTAGAGTAACGTCGAGACGCCGCCGGCCTCGATATGGCGGATCAGTTTTGCATTCTCCCGCGGACAGACGGCCCGTTGCGTGTCCCGGCAAAGCGGCGGGACGGCAATCACGGAATGCCGGAGATCGGAAAGGACAAAGGAGGTTTTCATTCAATGAATTTCAGGTTGGGGCGTTGGAGATTCCGCATGAAGAAATCGAAAGTCGCAACCCTCGTCCGCTTGGGTCACTGCGTTGAGAAACAGAGACTGGTAACCGCGCCGCGTTGGAGCCGGGCGCGGTTTCCATCGTGCGCGCCGTGCTTCCAGCTCGGCATCGGACAGTTTCACGTCGATCCGACGGGAAGCAACGTCGAGCGTAATGAGGTCACCGTCCCGCACCAGCGCCAGGGGGCCTCCGATAGCGGACTCCGGCGCAACATGCAACACGCAGGCACCGTAACTCGTGCCACTCATACGGGCGTCGGAAATTCGCACCATGTCCCGCACGCCTGCCTCCAGGAGCTTTTTAGGAATCGGAAGCATGCCCCATTCGGGCATCCCGGGGGCTCCGACGGGTCCGGCATTCTGCAAGACGAGAACCGTATCCGGAGTCACGGGGAGGGCTGGATCATCGATCCGAGCCGCGAGATCATTGTAGTCCTGGAACACGATCGCCGGGCCGGTGTGCTGCATGAACCTCGGCTCCATTGCAGCATATTTAATAACCGCACCGCGCGGCGCTAGATTGCCACGAAGAATTGCCGTGCCACCCTCCGCGGCAATGGCTTTGTCACGAGGACGAATAACTTCCGGGTTGAATATCTCGGCACCCGCAAGGTTTTCCCGCAGCGTATGCCCGTTAACCGTCGGCACATCGGGATTCAACAAATCCAGCAACTGACCCAGCAAGGGACGCAAGCCGCCCGCATAGTAGAAATCCTCCATCAGAAAACGGCCCGCCGGCCGGAGATCCGCCAGCCGGGGGGTACGGCGCGAAATCTCATCAAACTGCTCCAATGGAAGAGCAATTCCCGCCCGCCCGGCCATCGCAACGAGGTGAATAATTGCATTGGTCGACCCACCGACCGCCATGTCCATGACAATGGCGTTGTGAAACGACTCTGGCCGCAAGATCTGCGCAGGCCGAAGATCCCGCCACGCATTTTCCACCGCCTGTCGGCCCGACTCAGCCGCCATACGCCAGTGAGCCATGTCCACGGCTGGAATGGAGGACGCGCCCGGAAGCGTCAGCCCGAGCGTCTCTGCCACCGCGGTCATCGTCGATGCCGTCCCCATCGTCATGCAGTGACCATGTGAACGGGCAATGCCGTCTTCAATTTCGCACCACGCTTCCTCGCTTAATCGACCCGCACGCTTTTCATCCCAGTACTTCCAAGCATCGGAACCGCTCCCGAGCACTTCCCCCCGCCAGTTTCCGCGCAACATGGGGCCCCCCGGAACAAAGAGGAACGGCACTTCGGCGGAGGTCGCCCCCATGATCAATGCCGGCGTCGTCTTGTCACAAGCGCCCAACAGCACCACCCCATCCACCGGCTGACACCGGATAACCTCCTCCGTCTCCATCGCCAACAAATTGCGATAGAGCATTGTCGTCGGCTTCATGTAGCTCTCGCTAAGCGACAATAATGGAACTTCGACCGGCATGCCCCCTGCCTGAAGGACACCCTTCTTGACATGCTCCGCAAGAATCTTGAAGTGCAGATGACAGGGATTGAGTTCCGACCATGTATTGAGGATCGCGATCACCGGCTTGCCCTGCCAGTCCGCGGGGCCGAGACCCATCTGACGGGCACGCGAGCGATGACCGAACGAACGGAGATCATTCGGCCCGAACCAGCGGTACGAGCGAAGTTGTTCTGGCGAAAGGCGTGGAGCGTTCATCAAGAATGCGAGCAGCGACAGTGCCAGTCCACGGCGATCGCGTCCAGCCAGGGTTGCGCGAACACCCCTATCGACTGAGGGGGAAAAACCACGCCACCAGCATGGTGATCAAAAGACCAACCACCCCCTGGATCGCCATCATCGGTGAAACTGTGCGCAACGTCTGGGCTTCGCGCATTCCACTTAGCCGCGTGATAATCCAAAACCCCGCATCATTCATCCAAGCGAATGGCTTCGAACCACAGCCAATTGCCATCGCAAAATATACCGGGTGAATCGGTGTGCCGCTGGCAATCAGCGCCTTCGCAATCGGTGCCGCCGTGATCATCGCCACCGTCGCGGATCCTTGAGCCGTCCGAACCAGCGCGGTCACCAGAAACACCATTGGCAACGCCCAAACCTGCGCTCCGCGAAAACTCGCGGCCAGTTCGCTGGCGATGCCGGTCTGCTGCAGCACGCCTCCAAATGCACCGCCCGCACCGATGATGAGCAGAATCACCGCACCTTCACTCAGGGCGGAACACACGGCTTTCGAACTGGCTTCCCGACGTCCGATCAGGGGAATGAGAGCCGCCAGGGCCCCCAGCGTGAGTGCCATGTCCTTGTCACCCGCAGTCTTCAGCACCCAAGCGAATCCGCTGATTGCTTCGCCACCAGCCAGAGTTGGCGAAAGCATAGCGTCGAGGCCCACAAGCACGATGGGTAGCAGAACCGGAAGAAACGACAGCCAGAGTGCCGGCAACGGATGCGCTTCGCCCGGCAGGATGCCCTCATCAATCGGCACCGTAATCGAGTGATGTTGATTCGACCAAAGGGCAAAAAGCACACCGGTGAGGGCCGCTCCGAGACCGATGCCAGTACCCATGCCAATCATCAGACCGAGGGGCACACCCAACTCACCCGCAACGAACAGTGGCCCAGGAGTGGGCGGAACCAACGAATGGGTGATGGTTCCCCCTGCGACCGTACACATGATCAGCAGTAGGTAGTTCCGCCCGGTCCGGCGCGCGACCGCCTTGAAGAGGGGGGCGAGCAGGTACATGACGGTGTCGAGCATTACGGGAATGCACAGCAAGAAGGAGGTGGCGAAGAAAGCCCAATGCGCCCGCGTCGCGCCCACGCACCGCAACGTGGCCGCCGCGATCGCCTCAGCTGCGCCGGAGAGGAGCATGGCCTGCCCGAGTATGGTGGCCATGGCGATCAAGATGCCCAGGTTGGCGCAGGTTCTTCCGAATTCATCGGCCACTCGACCGGCTGGCGGTTTACTCACCAGCTTGGTGGCAGCCTTGGCGGTCAATTCTCCCCGAGACACTCGTGCTTCCATAACTCTCTGCAGAGCAGCCTCCGGCGTGAGTACTGCAACCGTCATCGCGCCGAGAATCAACGCGAGAAACACATGGAGCCGCAGCACGAGAATACCGCCAACGACAATGACCATGCCAATGGCGAGTAACCAGAGCGCACTCATGGGGCGAAGCACCAGTCAGCAGGAGGATTCGGCGGGGACATTCGTGGAGCAGAACCGATGCGGCTCGAAAATTCAAATCCAAGTGACTCGTGAATCCGAGAATGTTTTCGCTCTCCGAGAACCGACACCTACCGGCAGCTCCCGATTGACCGCCGATTCAGACGCGAGCAATTTCAAAATCGTGAAAATAAGGATGTCGCGACCGCTCATGTGGTATTGCGAACTGAACGGAGTACCACCCCATTGCTCTCACACTCCCCGTTTGCCCACAAATCTTGGATGCACAGCGTGTCCGCTGCTCCTTCAAATACGCCTAGCACGGCTACGGCAACCGGGGCAGCCTACTATCTCAACAAACGGAACCTTGCCAACACGAACCCATTTTATTGCGGCCGGGGAGCGTCTCCGGGCGCTGTTCTTAGTCTTGGTCGTCTTGACTGGGTTGCCGTTGCTTGAGGCGCAGTCGCGAATTCAGGACAAGACGTTCGCTCGAATCCGATTCCTCAATAGTGCCACCGGCGTGGAGGTTCCGCCCGACTCACTCGTCACCAACGGTGTGAAACTTGCCAACGCTCCCATCGCGGGCTCCGGATCAGTGCCCGCTGGAACAATGTTCCCACCGGGAAGCCATTCTCTCAAAGTCGTCGCCGTCGGATTCAAGACCTTCGTCGGTGCTGTGACTGTCCCTGACGATTCGGTCGCAGCAACTCTTCGCGTATGGTTGGATCCAGAAGAACCACCCCCTCAGCTTGCTACCGAGCAACTCCGCTCCTCCCGCCGCCCGGACTCAATGCATATTCTGGGGTTCATTGTGAACGACGTCACGGGCCGACCACTCCCCGGAGTTCGGGTTCATGCGTCGCAGGGCGACCGGGAAACTGCGAGCAACGCGGAGGGATTCTTCGAGTTCCAACTCCCGGTCGCGGCCACCGAGGGTAACATTGAGACGGAACTCTTGAGCTTCGAGATTCCGGGGTACATAACCCAGCGCCGGCTGGGCGTGGAACTTTGGCGCGGTGGCGACTGGATTTTTCGTGTCCGACTCGTTCCGGGAACGGGCGAATCCCAGATGGAACTTCCGAATAGGCGCAACGAAACCGAGCCCGTTAATCCGGAACTACCCCCCGCTTACCGTGTTCCTGTCCGCGAAATCAATCCGCGTCACGCCCGTCTTGCGACCCCCGGCAATCCCCCGGTGCGCGTCCCACAAACCATCCGTGTGCAGCACGCGGGCAACATTGATTACCTTTCACTGGAAACCTACGTGAAGGGCGTTCTGCCCGCTGAATGGTTGCCGTCATGGGGCAGCCTCAACGGAGGCAAGGGCAAGAATTCCCTGCGTGCCGGCGCCGTCGCCATCCGCACCTACGCCGCTGGGTACGTCGACGCACCGACCGCCACCGTCTACGACATTTGTAGCACCACGTCCTGCCAGGTTTACGATCCGACACTGCAAACAACCGTTTGCAATCAAGCCACGGACGAGACGGCCGGCGATGTGATGGTCAACAGTAGCGGGCGGATTTCGTTCCACCTCACCGAGTATTCCTCGGAGAATAACGCGCTAAATCTATCCTGCGGAGACGGCTCTGCTGGCAATGCCGGAAGTTGTCTTCTTGATGCGGTGTGCGGTGGATTGGGTCAGGCTCGCAACGGTCATGGTCGGGGCTTGTGCCAGCGAGGCTCTGCCCGCTGGGCGTCCGGTTGGTCCCGCGTGCTATCCAATGTGGGTGGCCCTCATGCTTTCGGAGCCCAGACATGGGAATGGATCCTCGGCCATTACTACCCGACGCTCGCACTGGTTCATGGTTCATCGCTCGGCATCAACGATCGCGTCGAAGTGGTCGTCACCGGAGCCTCGGACGTTGCCTCGCGAGCCTGTGCGGGGGGCGGGATTGACGGAGGCGTAAACTGTGGCCAAGTCCGGCGGGTTGCCAACAACGTCCAAGGAACAATTATCAGCGGGCCGGAGCAAATTACCAACGATGGACGCGGCCATACTTGGTGGAAAGTTCGCTGGACCGACGACAACAAAGAAGGATGGACCGCCGAGAACTACTTACAGCGCACTCATCCGATTCTCGCAGCCACGATGGTGGGGAATCAAATCGTCGTTTCGTGGGGAAAGAGTTTAGCCGGCTACATCTTGGAGTCGGCGACAAGCCTCAATACGGGTGAATCGTGGGATCCAGTAACTTTGGTTCCCAGTGTCTCGGATGGCGTTTATGCGGTGACCAACCGCCTGTCGCAATCGGGTCTGTTTTATCGACTTAGGCATCCGTGATACCTGTGGGCAGCAAATTCGCCTTCAGCCAAGCAGCCCATTCCGCCCCGGCGATCCGCGATCAGGGGATCGCAACCCAGTAGGCGACGGAATCCTTCCTTGGTTCCCCGATATACGCCAAGCTGATGCCGTGTCCGCCATACTGCTGCCAACTCATACTCCGGCATTGTTTTTGATCGCCGTACGCGAAGCGGTGCGACGTCTGCGCGCCGGAGAAGTGGTTGGAATGCCGACTGAAACGGTGTACGGGTTGGCGGCGAATGCCTTGGACGCGGATGCTGTACGCCGGATTTTCGCCATCAAGGGCCGACCAGCCCATAACCCCGTCATCGTGCACGTGGCTTCAATGACACAGGCCCGCGAATGCGCCGGCCGCTGGCCTCCGTTAGCATCCGTCCTCGCCTCGGTGTTTTGGCCCGGGCCGCTCACGGTGATCGTGCCACGAAGCCTTCGAATCCCCGACGTCGTCACCGCGGGCGGAGACACCGTGGCAATCCGATGGCCACAACATCCATTCATGCAGGCCGTCATCCGCGAATGCGGGTTCCCGTTGGCGGCGCCGAGCGCGAATCTGTCCAATCAACTGTCGCCCACCACGGCGCGTCACGTGCAGGCACAATTGGAGGATAGGCTCGACTGCATTGTCGACGGCGGACAGTGCCAGGTGGGCATTGAATCAACGGTGGTGGATGTCACCGGCGAACGACCGCACGTATTGCGACCGGGTATGATCTCCGAGATGGCGATCCATGCCGTTGCAAAGTCGGACCTGGAATCTGCCCGCCAAGAGCCGATCGGGACATCCCAAGGCCCGTTGCGCAGCCCGGGAATGTTGCCGCGGCATTATTCACCCAAGGCAACGCTGTTGGTCCTCCGTTGGAAGGATGAGGCCGACCTGGTACAGCAATTGTCCGCTCGGGAGGTCACTGCGGACTGCTTCATGGATGCCACGTTTTCGGATCTGCAAATTCTCGCTCATTGCCATATTCCGTTAGGAGGCCGATTCCCGAACGTCAGCGTCATTCCGCACGATGCGGAGGCGTTTGCACGAGCCCTTTATGGGGAGTTACACCGGTGCGACGAGGCCGGCGCCCGTTGGATAATTGTCGAGGCTCCGCCCGCAACGCCGGAATGGGCTGGTGTTGCCGACCGACTGCGGCGTGCCGCCGCCTGAGGCTGGGATCGGCTGGCTAGGGGACGTCCACTGTGCGGAACCACTGCTCGTCGGTGGCATTCGGTGTCGGATCATAGAAGAGCAATATTCCGAGTGGATCTGTGATTTCGAACTCGGGACCGATGCTCCACGAATCCACAACGGTTCCACGGTCGAGCCGGAATCGCTGATCTTGCGAACCAATAAACTGAAAGAGATTTTCCGTCGCATTCCTCGGATAGTTGAGAAACCGGACAGGCAGAGGCCAATCCCCGGATTGAGCTCTCAGAACAATCCCTTCAACGCCCGCTACCACGAACTGACCGGCCAGAGTCGATGCTGCGTACAAGGACTTACCCGTCGGGATCTCCACCGCCGACCACGTCACACCCCCGTCGGCACTCGCCCGCACGATTCCCTGCACCCCGACCACGTAAAGCATGGCGTCAACCCGGACAACGTCATTGAGCCAGTTGGTCGTGCCGCTCACCCGGGCAGTCCAGGCAGCGGCGTCGGGACTGGTTAGAATCCGCCCCCCCTGCCCCACCGCCACGAGTTGATCTCCGACCCATCGGACCCGATAGAGCCATTCTGTTCCGCCTGGGGACCGATCCGTCCACTGGATCCCATCCACGCTCACCAGGAGTGTTCCTCCATCACCCACGGCGACAAACCCCCCAGGGAATACCGCGACGGAGCTTAGAAAGGTTCGGCGGGGTGGATTTCGAACCGTCCATTGATTGGTCCCCGAGGGACTGGTAAGGATTGTGCCGCCGGCACCGGTGACTACAAAAAGGGTAGGCGTGGCACATACACCCTGAAAATTGGTAAGTACCGGCAGCGCCGGTGCTTTGTTCCAATCGAGGCCGAAAGTATTGATCCAGTTGGTGACAACCACGGAAACAAAGTTCGTCAACGGACCAGGTCCGACCGAGACGGGCACGAGATTTGTGCGCACAACGGGTTCGTAGCCCACCGTGGAATAGGCGAGATTGCCCGCGCTTCCCACCGCCACCAAAAGGGATTCACGTCCTCCGACACCCAGAAACACGGGTAACGAGCCGGGATAGTCTGGCCCGGCGGCCGATTGCCATGTTCGACCGTCGTCACTTTGCAGCAGGGTTGCACCTTCGCCAACCGCAGAATAGAAGGTATTGGTCGTGGCATTGGTCGTAAACTGAACCGAGCTCTGGACGAAGATCGGGGTGATATTCGTACCCAAGGCGCTGCGGGCAGCCAGGTCAAAGAGCCAGGGTCGTCCTTCGGGAAAGTTCGACACCCAATTAAAGCCGAAGCCACTGCGGCGACCGCGATACAAGGCCCCGGTCCGACCCCCCAAGACCATCTCGGTTCCGTTCCACAACAACGCGAGGTAGCGGACGCCGAATGCTGGCCGGGCCGTCCGATTGGTATTCAACTCATCGTTCCAGACGGGAGGAACATATAATCGAAGTGCGTTGTCGCCAGCGATCATCATTCCCTGGGGAGCATTGTCGATCGCCGCGGCATTCAAGTGGTTGGTGGTCCCCGTCTTTGAATCACGCCAATTGCTGCCCGAAAGATCACTCAAGAGTGCCCGGCCGTTCTCACCCACCGCTAGAAAGCCCGTTCCAACCCAGGCGACGCGGTTCAAGTGGTTGGTTACCGGTATCGTTCGACGAATCCAATTCGTCCCATCCGGGCTGGTGGCAGCAAATCCGTACTCGCCGACCGCGCAAAAGAATCCATTCGCCCACGACACTCCACGGAGCCAGTTGGTGATACCCGTCGGTTGCCGAGTCCACGATTGCCCGTTGGGTGTCGTGTACACCGCCCCGCGATCCCCGACCGCGACGGCCATTCCATTGTGACTTACGATACTCTCAAGCCAATCAACCGTGCCCAGGCTGCCATGATTCACGCTCTCGGGGGCGTCGGCCCAAACCACCACGCCCGCCTCGCCCACCGCCAGCAGGCGATTACCCAGGTACGTAACTCCCCTGAGGGCGAGGGAGGTGCCGGTTTCGAGCGTCCGCCAGGAAATGAGATCTTCGCTGGAAAATAATTGACCGTGGTCCGCCACCGCAACGTACACACCGTTGGATCGCCATGCGATATCCGCGATATTATTACCAAATGGGCGTGGATTCGACCAATGCCAGCGCAAGGCTGCCGCCATGCCCGATCCCCACAACAGAATCGCCCCGAGTGCATAAAAAAGCCCTCGCCGGACATGGAACAGCGAGGGCATCAAGTTCATTGGCAACGGAACCTAGTGGGTGTCGTCCCCAAATTTCAATGCTCGTAATCACCAGCCATCACTGCCCGGGGGTAGGAGCGCTCCGCGGACTTACGCTCAATTGTCGGGCCCCATCGAACAAATATTGAATCCCCGAAACCGCTGTCATTAAGGTCGCAGCCGCCGCCACCCAAAGTCTCCAACCGGTATCCAACTTGAACAAGACCCACAGCACCACCACCATCTGAAGCACCGTCGCCACCTTGCCAGACCACCGTGGATGGACCTCCGCGCGTCCGCACGTCATGTAGATTACCAGCGCACCCGCCAAGATCAGGAGGTCCCGAGACACGACAATCAACGTCAACCAACGCGGGATCCTGTCAAAGTGGGGATGGTCTAAACTCAACAGAACGAGTGCCGAAACCAGCAGCAGCTTGTCCGCCAGCGGATCCAGAACGGCCCCGAGCTCGCTCCGCTGGTGAAACTTGCGGGCGACAAATCCATCGACTCCATCGAGCAGCGCGGCGAGTCCAAATGCAGCCAGCGCCAGCCAGCGGTCCAACTCAATACCGGACTCCCTGTACCCGAGAATTTGGTAAACAAAATACGGGATCAGGAGAATTCGAAGAATAGTGATCTTGTTCGCCGTCGTCATCGGCTCGCTAGTTCCTCTCGGGCACCGTCTGTGTCAGTTTGTTCAGCTGCTTAACAAACCCGTTACGTTCCTGAATCAGACTTTCGTACTCTTCGCCCAGTGCATTGTATTTTTTTGCCAAGTCGTTGCGATCCAATGCGATCCTCTTCAGCTCTTCGATGCTCTCGTTCTGCTTCGCAACGACCGCATTCTGGTCGCGGATTGCTTGGTTGGCCTTTTCCAGCGACAGCTTGTACGCCTGGGATTCCCGCCCGGAGCGGTCTGCTGCCAAAGCAGCCGTACCCAACTCCTGCTGGAGTCGGCGAACTTCTGCGCGGTTTGTCTTAATCTGAAACTCAAGCCCCTTTCGGATCCCCTCCACCCGCGAACTATCGATCCGCAGATTTTCGATCGTAAGAGCGTACTCGTTCGTCACGGACCCGAGGGCTTCGATCGTCCGGACCAAGCTGAGGTTCTTCGCATGAGCATTTGAGTCGCGTATCCATTGCCAAACGACAAGGCAACAAAGTCCAGCTGCCAACGCGATCAGCAACTGGACTCCTTTGAACTCCGATGACAGGAGGGGCACCTGACCGCGGTGGGACGAGGTGCTCATGCCCTGCCAAACTAAACCGAAACGAAGCGGCGATCCTACTTCTTCTCTTCTTTCTTCTCTTCTTTCTTCACCGCCGGAGCATTCGTACTGGGAGCATTCGTGCTGATCATGGCCAATTGCGCTCCCGTGTTGATGTCCAAGAGGGGTAAAGCTGCGTGCAGTTTCTTCACACCTTCGGGCGTCACTTTCGTCTGCCAAAGGTACAGACTGCGCAGATGCTTCTTATTCTGCAAATGCTCGATCATAGCATCCGTAACCGCCGTTCCATAGAGGTTCAAGTAGGTCAGGTTCGGAAGGTTTTTCACATGAGCTATTCCGGCGTCCGTGACCGCGGTCAGTTCCAGACTGAGAACCTGTAGATTCGGCAACGATTCGAGTACCGCCAACCCCGCATCGGTGATCCGTGTGTTACCCAATCGCAATTCCACCAAACTCGTTACGTCCTTAACCGGAGCGATTTGGCTATCAGTGATGTTGGTTCCCATGAGGCGGAAATTGGCCTCGGTCCACGGTATATTCTGTGCCAACGGGCGGACATTCACCCCTGCCTTTGCCAGAGTCGCAATCGCGGCCGCCTCGGCCGGACCGGGCTTGAAGTCCTTCGGTAGAACGGGTTCGGGCACCTTGGGGCGTAAAGGAGCCGTCGCTGCTGCTGCGGGGGCCTCGCCCGTCCCGATGGTAACACCCTCGGGCCATTTCGCTCCCGCCGCGATCCACTCCTTGAACAACTTGACCGCCGCCTCGCTCAAACGATCCCCCTCCGGCGGCATCGTGTCGTCGTCATCCTTCGGCAGGAGGACCCGGCGTATCAGGTCGCTTTCGTCCGGTTTGCCAGCCACGATGCTGGCCTTGCCGCTCTTGCCTCCCTTGAAGGCGTCGGCCTTCGAATCAAGGCGCATCTTGCCTTTCTGCTTTTCCGACCCATGACACTTAACGCAGTTATCACGCAAAATGGGCAAAATTTCCTTGGTGAAGTCCGGCTCCGCATTCAGAACCAGGGGCAACGAGGTGAGTCCGGCGAGGATCAGTCCGAGTGTTTGCTTCATGTGGTCCATTTCAGGCCATCTCGGGCAGCAATTCCAACCAAATTATCCATCAAATTACAAAACTCGTTCTCGGAACCGTTCTGGCAGTAAGATGACGACGTGATTTCGCTTGCGGAAAATGCCA
Source organism: Akkermansia muciniphila (assembly GCA_945900455.1). GTDB lineage: Bacteria > Verrucomicrobiota > Verrucomicrobiia > Limisphaerales > UBA9464 > SIBK01. Next base: position 13,482 of record CAMDJH010000064.1, on the reverse strand, counting down.
GTGCCGCCCCCTCCGCCGATCTGGCGGCCGAGGTCGCCCGGATTTTTTCATCCACCGGGCTTTTTTCAAAATCAAAGAATTTTGAGTACCGACCCCAACAGCAGGAAATGGCGGTTGCTGTGGCCCACGCCCTCCAAGGGCGGCAGCACCTGCTGGTCGAAGCGGGAACCGGTGTCGGCAAGAGCTTCGCCTACCTCGTTCCAGCCATTCTGTTCGCCGTCGCGGCCAAGCGGAAGGCCGTCATCTGCACCCATACCATCAACCTGCAGGAACAGCTCGCCGAAAAAGACTTGCCCCTGCTGAAACAGATTCTGCCCGTCGAATTCAACTACGCGATGTTGAAGGGACGCTCCAACTACCTCTGCACCCGGCGACTCCAAAAGGCCCTGCAGCACGCAGAATCGCTCTTCACGTCGCCCGAAGTCGCCGAACTTCGCCAGATCTATGAGTGGAGCGAGACAACTACCGACGGATCCCTTAGCGACTTCGAGCACGAACCCGATCCAAAGGTGTGGGAACACGTCTGTTCCGAACGGGGTCTGTGCACCCCAAAAAAATGTGGCCATACCAGCGAATTCGGGAAATCCGGCCGCGTCTGCTTCTTCCAAAAGGCCCGTCAACGAATCCTCGGCGCCGATGTCCTTGTTCTCAATCACACTCTATTCTTCACCCTGCTTAATGGCGTCGATGAGGAATCCTCCGAGGGTATCCTTTTCAAAAACGACTTCGTCATCTTCGATGAAGCCCATACCGTCGAATCGGTCGCCGCCCGTCACATCGGCGTCAGCGTAGCCAGCGGCCAGATTCGTTACGCCCTCCAACGACTGTGGAACCCGCGCACAGAAAAGGGTCTTCTGGCAACCCTGCGACAGGGCGGCAAAGTCGGGCTCGTGGCAGACCTCCTCAAACAGAGTGATGACTTCTTTGCCACCGTCGAAAGCCGATGCGATGAATTGGCGATGGAAGCAGCCGACCGGAACCCGCGCACGACCGGCGAAAACTCGGGCGCCGAAGCGGCTACCCGGACTCCACGCCGGCCGTGGTCCCAATTGCGAATCCGTCGTCCAGAATTGGTGGAGGATCCGGTGACGCTGCCCTTGCTGCGATTGCGCGAAGCGATTGCGGGAATCATTGAGCAGACTGACGACAAGGAGAGCGGGGACGAGTTGATGGAGTGCAACCGCCGCCTCGCGGACCTGCGACTCGCAGTTCAGCACTTCCTCAAGCAAGAGGCGGAAGACCAGGTTTACTGGGTGGAACGAACGGGACGGACGCAGCGAAATCTGTCGCTCAATGCCGCGCCGATCGACGTGGCTGGATTCTTACGCGAACGGCTGTTCGGCTCCGAAACGAGTGTGGTGATGACGAGTGCCACGCTTTCGGTCAAGGACGCCACGCGCTTACAGCCGGCGACCGAAAAAGGGACCTCAGCCTCCGCCGTGGATCGATCCGCATCGGGTCGGGCCGGTTCATCACGGGCCGCGCCGGGTTTGGGTTATTTTGCCACGCGTGTGGGCGGTGAGAGTGCGATGGCCCTGCAGGTCGGATCTCCTTTCGACTACGAGCGGCAGATGAAACTGTACGTCGCCGGCAAGATGCCGGATCCGCGGGACCCCGGTTACGAGGATGCCCTGGTTAAATGGATTGAACACTTCATCGCCCAAACCCACGGGAAGGCCTTCGTTCTCTTCACCAACCTTCGCCTGATGCAAGTCGTGGCCGGCCGGATGGAATCTTTTTTTAACCGACTCGGAATACAGTGTCTGGTGCAGGGAACCGGCACCCCGCGCTCAACCCTGCTCGAGAAATTCAAAGAGAACATTGATAGCGTTCTCTTCGGCGCGGAAAGCTTCTGGCAGGGGGTGGATGTCCCGGGTGAGGCCCTCAGCAATGTTATCATCACCCGGCTCCCCTTCGCCGTACCGGATCACCCATTGACGGAAGCCCGAATCGAACGGATCGAGGCAGCCGGAGGCAATGCGTTCAGCGAGTTCAGTCTGCCCGAGGCCATCCTTAAATTTCGTCAAGGCGTGGGCCGCCTGATTCGCAGTCGAACCGACTCGGGTATCGTGGCGGTCCTGGACAACCGGGTGCTGACGAAGCGCTACGGCCAGGCGTTCCTGGACGCCTTGCCACGCTGTCCGGTTGAGATTGTTTAGGGCCGGGAATTCCACCCGCAATTTGCGTGCAGGCTTGTCCCGCGGCGTGATGGCGTAATGAAGAGTTGTCAATACCGAGAACTGCCCGAAAAAGGGACAGGTTCAATATTTTGGCCGCTCAATTGAACCTGTCACTTTTTCAATTGAACCTGTCACTTTTTGTCATTTTCTTTTTTATCCGATGCGGGGCACTCGCGAGTTACCGGCGCGGCGAGGGGAAACATCCTCTTGCACCTTGGACGGTTTGTAGCAGCTTTACCGGGGGGTGATCCCTCCGGTCGTGAATTCTTTCGTCAACTCCACTCCCAACTCTGCGCGGCCCCCATTCGTCGGCACGGTGTGTGGTGCCGCCTTCACGCTCATCGAACTCCTCGTGGTGATCGCGATCATCGCCATTCTTGCCGGATTGTTATTGCCGGCGTTGAGCCGGGCCAAGGAATCCGCATTGCGCGCAGCCTGTCTGAATAATTCCCGCCAATTCATTCTGGCCACCCACCTCTACGCCAATGACAACGCGCAGTTCCTACCTCGGGGCGGCACGGATACCCGCGATTCAAACGACACGCACACGGCAATCTTCAGTAAACGCTCGGCGAGCAACATCCTTCAGTACTCCGGCACCTTCAAGGTGATGGATTGCCCAAATCTGGCCCGCTGGTTTGTGATCAAGAAGGACTGGAGGGAACACCAGGAATACGGCTTCGCCGTCGGCTATCATTATCTGGGCGGACATTTGAATTCACCGTGGCCAACCCTCGGCCCAGCCACCAACACGTGGATCTCCCCGCAGAAAACCAGTGACGACCCCTCCCTCGTCTTGCTCGCCGATCTCAATGTTGTCTGCCACAGCTTCCAACGAATCCTGGCTCCACACACGGCCCGGGGCCCCGCGGTTCGGGAGGAGGAGTATTTCGAATCGCATCCCGAAGCTTACGACCAAACGGTGGAATCGATCGGTGCGGCCGGCGGCAACGTCGGATTGCTGGACGGTTCTGTTCGTTGGAAGGATATTCGCCAGATGCGCGTTTACCGCGGATCCCAGATCTGGGAAGAAGACGGCGCCTTCGGTTACTGGTAGCGAAACGACGGATTGCGCTTGACCTCCTCCAGTCTCTCGAGTGCTTGATTGAAAGCGTCGTTATTGCGCGACAGCCCAGGTACGAGAGTCAAACACTGCGGCTCATGAACAGGCTGACTCGGACACGGACCCATCCATTAACTGAATTCACTGAATGCCGCTCGTTTTGATTTGTGGTGCTTTGGCTAACAAACCCGGAAACGGTGGTAACGCGTGGTCACGCCTCAGCTGGGTTCAGGGATTCCGGCAGATGGGTTTTGACGTTCTCTTCGCGGAACAGATTCGTCGCGATCACTGTGTCGATGCATCCGGCCGGCCGGCGCCTTTCGACTCCTCCTTCAACGCGCGGTATTTTCAGGAGACCATGGCACAGTACGGAATGACCCGGTCGGCGGGACTCATTTGCGAGGAGGACTCGCAGACCTGCGGCCTCCCTCTCCAGCAATTGGAGGCGTTGGCCCCGCAGATCGACATCCTCTTTAATATCGGCGGACACTTAACTCACGAGGCGATAGTTTCCCGGGCACAATGCCGGCTTTATTATGATGACGATCCGGGATATACGCAGATTTGGGCAACCGAAGATGCCCGCGCCGCCGGCCTCGACGGACACGATTATCATTACACCATAGGAGCCAACATTGGTGGTCCGGAATGTTCGATTCCGACGGCGGGGTACACCTGGCGCCACACCTGGCCGCCGGTAGTTCTGGATGATTGGCCGGCCTGTTTCGGGACGGGGCTGGACGTGTTGTCAACGGTCGCCAGCTGGCGAGGAGCCTACGGGCGAGTGGTGCACAATGGACAGACTTACGGGCAGAAGGCTCATGAGTTCCGAAAATTCATTGAAATCCCACAACGCACCGGGCGAATGTTCGAGATTGCCCTGCAGATTCATGAAGCCGATTTAAAAGACAGGCTGATGCTGACCGACCACGGTTGGCGTTTGGTCGATCCGCTCGCGGCGGCATCCACGCCGGATCGTTTCCGTTCCTTCGTGCAACATTCGAGTGCGGAGTTTTCTGTCGCCCAGGGAATTTATGTCGAAACTCACAGCGGCTGGTTCAGCGATCGGACCGTCCGGTATCTCGCCTCGGGAAAGCCGGCTCTGGTTCAGGAAACGGGATTCAGCCGGCATGTTCCCACCGGAACCGGTTTGCTGAAGTTTGGGGATATGGCGGAGGCAACGGCGGCTGTCCAAGAGATCGCCGGTAACTATCCCCGCCACGCTCGGGCCGCGCGCCAGATCGCGGAGGACCACTTCAGCTCGACGGTTGTCATCGGGCGGCTCCTCAATGAAATCGGGATCCAAGCCCCCCTAAAAAGGACGGACAACGCTCCGTGAAACCGAGCGCCAAAATAATCGTGAGCGGAATGGTCGCCGCGGATCCGGGACAGGGCGGAGCCACGTGGGCGGTTCTGCAATATCTCCTCGGCCTGGCACAATTGGGCCACGACGTTTTCCTTCTGGAACCTGTGCCCCTCAAATCGGTCCAACAACCGTTCACATCCTTGAGCGTTTCGGACAATGCACGCTATTTCGATCGGGTCGTGTCCCGCTTTGGGATTGCTGACCGATCGGGGCTGCTATTAGAAGGCACCCGGGAAACCCACGGTTCGAACTACCTCGATATTGAACGCGCCTGCCGCCAAGCGGACCTACTGCTGAATGTCTCCGGAATGCTTCAGGATGAGAGTCTCTTGGCGTCGATTCCGACTCGGGTTTATCTAGATTTGGATCCCGGATTCAATCAACTGTGGTCCGAAGTCGAAGGCATCAACATGCGCTTTAGTGGACACACCCATCACGTCACTATCGGTCAACGGATTGGTGAACCGGGCTGCCTGGTGCCGACCTGTGGGCTAAATTGGATCAAGACGCTCCAGCCGGTGGTATTGAATCATTGGCCGGCCGCTTCGCCCAGCGATGACGAAGGTGAATTCCTTACCGGTGTCGGCAATTGGCGGGGTTACGGATCCATTCAACATAACGGCATTCGTTATGGCCAGAGAGCTCACTCTTTCCGACAATTTTTCGATCTTCCGATGCGGACGGAGGAGAGATTCCTCATGGCCTTGTCCATTCACCCGGAGGAGACGGCGGATCTGCAGGCGCTGGCGACGAACCGGTGGCGTCTGGTGGATCCGGCGAAAGTCGCTGGAACGCCGGACTCTTACCAGCAATTCATAAAAAGTTCGCGAGCCGAGTTTGGAGTCGCCAAGAGCGGCTATGTCGAATCGCGTTGCGGCTGGTTCAGCGATCGCAGTGTTTGCTATCTGGCGTCGGGAAGGCCGGTGATCGCGCAGGAAACCGGGTTCAGCGACTTCTTGCCAGTCGGCGACGGCCTGCTCGCATTTCACGACACGTCCAGTGCCTTGGAGGCAATCGATCAACTGCGCTCGCGGTACCGCCATCACCGCGGCATGGCGCGTGTGCTGGCTGAAGACTATTTCGATTCCGACAAGGTGCTTCCTCAACTCCTGGAAAAAGTCGGGCTCTGATATCACATGGAATCCGAAACTCGACAACGCATTCATCGCGACGAATTGCGGACGACTCTGGAGTCGATGCTGTCACTCCATTTTGGAGCTCCGCGACGGATTCGAACCCTGCGCCGACGTCTTTCGACCTATTCTTCGTCGTATATCATCGAAAACTTGCGCATCGAACTGCCTGGCGGCAGAACGCTTGATCTGGTTTTGAAGGACTTGAGTCCCTCTTCGATTATGACGACTGCGGACCGAATTCGACCTCACTTCCTATATGATCCACGGCGGGAGATTCAGACCTATCGCCAGATCCTCCAAACGGACCGCGACGGCACCCCTGAATATTTCGGAGCTTTGGAATCGGACACCCTGGAACGTTATTGGCTGCTTTTGGAGAGGGTGAGTGGCCCTCTGCTTTGGCAGATAGGCGACATGGAGCACTGGCGAGAGGCCGCCCGCTGGCTGGCACGATTGCATGGGGAGTTCTACCGGATTGGGCACGGATCCTTGGATCCAAGTGTCGGACATCTGCTGCGTTACGACCGTCATTTCTTTGAAGTCTGGCTAACCCGGGCGGAGGAGTTCTTGAAACACCAAAGGAGATCGCATGATTCTGCGGACCTTCGGCGATTTGGACAAATTGCCCAACGGTACGATCAAGTCATAACGAGACTGCTGGATCTGCCGGCATCGTTTATTCATGGGGAGTTTTACCCGTCCAACGTGATCCTGCGGAAGGAACGCAGACCTCGGACGATCTGCCCCGTAGATTGGGAATTGGCGGCGATCGGGCCGTGCTTGATGGATTTGGCGGCGCTAACGTCGGGGGAATGGTCGCTGGAAGAGAAGCGGACGATGGTGAGGGCCTATCGAGAGACGGCCCGCCAAGTTCCCGGTGGACAGCCATCGGTCGAGGAAATGATGGAGAGTGTGAAATACTGTAAGCTCCATCTGGCGGTCCAATTGCTGGGATGGGCACCCGATTGGTCTCCGCCCGAACGGCATGCCCGCAACTGGCTTCGGGAAGCCGTGCGTCTGGGAGATAAATTGGGACTTTAATGCGTATGAGCCTGAGCAGACGCCTGATAGTGAACGCGGATGATTTTGGCCGGAGCTCCGGGATCAACCGGGGCATCATCCGCAGTCGCGAAAACGGAATCGTCACGAGCACTAGCTTAATGGTTCGTTGGCCCGCCGCCGAGGAAGCGGCAGAATATGCTCGGCGGCATCCAACGCTGTCTGTTGGTTTGCATGTGGATCTTTCCGAATGGAGTTACGTGTCCAATGAATGGCGTAAGCTGTACGAGATCGTTCCGATGGATGATCCGGACGCGGTGGAGAAGGAAATCGAGCACCAATTGACCCTGTTTCGTAAGTTAACCGGCACAGATCCCAGCCATCTCGACTCGCATCAGCATGTCCATCATGACGAACCCGTCTTGACGGCTCTTCGGGAAGTAGCCGGGCGGTGGGGTATTCCAGTCCGTGCGCTCGATTCACGGGTGCGCTACAGCGGGGATTTCTACGGCCAATCGAACACGGGTTACCCTTACCCAGTCGGCATCTCCGCGGACGGACTTATTCAAATCATCCGCTCGCTCCCACCGGGAGTCACGGAGCTCGGGTGTCATCCGGGCGACGGCGACGATGGCGACGCTGGCGAGTCGATGTACCGGGCGGAACGACTGGTCGAGAGCCAGACGCTTTGTGATCCCCGGGTACGAGCGGCGATACAGGAGGAGTCCGTCATTCTGTGCTCGTTTCTGGATTTTCAGTAGAGCGACATCCCTCGCGACGCAATACTTTCCAGAGTGAAGACAGGAGTTGAACCGCGAAATTTACCGGTCAGAAGGCGATCTCAAGATTGATGACGCGCAGCCTCCAATCCGCAAATGTGCCGGCGGTCTTCACAATCCCAAAGGTATCGAAACTATAGCCGCATGCCTCGCCATAGACACTGTCGGGAGAAACATTGAGGGTCCAGACCGAGCCAGCGGGAATCGGGCGTTCCGCTTCCGTTTCCAAGATCCCTTCGAGTTCGCGAATCTCAGCGCCCAACCGCGTGATCGAATCACGCGCCTGCCAATGCCGATGGATTCCGCGGCTGGCGATCAGGCGGCGCATCATGGGATTGATTACGGAGGATTGTTGATGGCCCCGGAACACAGCGCGCACGCCATTGGCCTTTGTCTGCGTCTGGGCTAGCAAGTACTGTGTCGTGCGCTGGCCATAGACGAAAGCGCGACCCGGATCCACGTCGAATCCCGGTTGTTCCGCAACTAGCGAAAAATCGTTCCACATGAAACCCAGTACGGTGGGATTGATGGGATCTTCCGGGCGAAAATCGCGGGCAGATCGGGCGTAAGATTGGCGGGAGACGTCGTCGCTGTTGGGGAACCAGTCCGGATGAGAGGTGTGAAACTGCCGTTGGTTCAATGTGCCGATGAATTGGAAGCGATTGGTTCCGGGGGAATCGAGCAGCGGGCGCGGGTCAAAGCCGGGTTCCATGCCGCCATGATTCACTTGGATGAAATTGCCGGCGGTGCCGACGTAAACGACCACGGGGAGAAAATCGTACGTTCGCAGCACCTTCTTGGGATCGAACTCGGCGCCGTACTTCACCCGGCCTTCGCTCAAAAAGCCGTAGCGTGAGGCCAGCGACACTTCCTCGTGATTCCCTCGCGCCAGAATCACCCGGTCCGGATTGGCCAACTTCAGGCGGAGCAGCGTGTAGAGAACCTCGACACCATGGCGGCCGCGGTCGGTGTAATCGCCGCAAAATGCCATATAAAAATTGGGTCGAATAATCCGGAAGTCCTGCAAATAGTTCCGATCCGTCAGCCAGGATAATTCTGCCAGCAAGGAACGGATATCGCCATGTAGATCCGCATGGATGAAGAGTTCGGCGCCCGCCGGCACCTCAACCTTCTGCACGAAGGGCTCGAAACGAATCGTCGGGGAGCCAACGGCCGGATGGGTGTCGTTGATGAAGTTCTGAATCAACGCGGAGGTAGGCGCGCGGGGATGCAGAAAATAGGCGGTGTCCGTATTGAAAAAACGATCCATTGCGGGGAGGACATCGCCCACCCAGAGATTGGTGTTTCCCAGTGTCCCGCCTTTGCATTGGTCGACGAATTCCCCGACAACGTCGCCCAGTTCATCGAAACGCGGCAGGGGCAACAATTTTGCGGGAACGAGGTTGCCGCGGAGAGCGCGATTCGAGGGCAATCGGGCGCAAGCCACCTGCCAATCCGCAAGCGAACGCTGCCCCCGGGATGCGTCCGGCTCCTTTAGCGGCACGAGCCGCAGCGCCCGCACGTCGGCAAGTTCGCGGCGAAGGAGGCCGTGCGGCCGCATCAGCAGGCGGTTGACGCCTGGTTGGAGCGCGAGTTTACCGGCGGGAGACTCAAGAAAATGATCGAACCCACCACTCGATTTCACCGTGCCGATGATCTGACTACCCTCGGTCTCGATGGCGAATTGGTTGCCCGCGGAAATCTCATCCGCGGCGAGGAGGACGTGAACTTGATACGCGCCGCCCTCGCCAATTTCGACGCGCCACTCGGCCACATCGTCCTTCAGGACCCAGGGTCCAAGCAGATCGAGCGCGGGTCGGTAGGCGAGACGTTGGGCGTAAACGGTGGCGCGGCTGGCGGGCAAGATAATTTCACCATTCACGCCAGGCTTCAGGACGGGGGCATCGTCCGCTTTACTTAATACCTGCACCAATTCATCCGTGCGCCACGGGAGCACGCGCCCGGAAGTTTCCTTCCGCACCTGAGCGACCAGTGTCGATTCGACCGGGGCGGCCAGGTTGCCCCACGCACGGCGCGTGTAACTGAGGATGGCTGCCAGTTGCTCATCATTGAAAATCCCGCTCTCGCCGAATGCCGGCATGCTGAGGTTCCATTCCTGATCGTTCACGCGAACGGGGCCGTAGAGTCCGTGAAGCACGATGCGCACGAGGCGTTCGGGCGGACCGGCCAGCCACTCGCTCCCTGCGAGGGGTGGCGCAACCCCCGGGTTGCCCTGCCCGTGGGGCTGATGACACGCGGCGCAAATCACCGCGTAAAGCTCCTGCCCGGCAGCGACACGTTTCTGCTCTTCCGGTGTGAGCGGTGGGGCATTTTCCGTCAATCGCAACGACGCCGTCGCGCCCGGCCAAGTGAACTGGTTGACCACTCGTTCAGCCTTCGCGCGGGTGCCACCGTCCGGGCTGCGCAGCAAGGCGGTAAGCGCCGCCGGCTCCTGCGTCAGCACAAAGGGACGGCTGTAGCGGGTGCTGGCGAATGCTTCGAACAATGCATCGCGCTGCCAAGCGAGCTCGGTGGACGCCCGGGTGAATCGTTCGATCAGCGTATTCACCTGCGCCACCAGCGGCTCTTCGAGAATGCACTGAGCGAGCAGCAACGTGAGGCGACCGAGATGTTCCGCACTGCCGGATGAGGCAAGCTGTCGGAATTCATTTTTCGAATTGGGCGTACCGAGTGGGTCGTTGCCCAGCAGCGCGAGCAAGAATTCAAATTCGCCTCCAGCCAAACCCGCCACCACTGCGGTCCGAAACAAGGCGTGCTCGTCGTGTGCGAGCAACTGCGCCATGAGATTCGGCACCGTCGCATCACGAAAGGATCCCAGCGAAAGAGCAACCTGAAGGCGGACGGTTTGACTCGGATCTGCAAGGAGTTTTGTGATTGCGGAGAATGTGACCGGATTCGGTCCACGTTCACAAAGGCGGACCGCGGCAGCGCGGACACGCTCGTCGGCGCTGCCGAGCGCGGCCAATTTCGTGTCGAGATCGAGCGCGTCGAGTCCGTCGAGCGTCCAGAGCGCGTGGACCGAGGCAAGCGGATGGGTCGCCGCCACAGTGCCCACAGCCAATTCACGGAGCGCGGGCACAACACCGTCCTCCCCCCGTTCAACGAGCAGACGCTGGGCGGTGAGCCGATGCCAGCCGTTCGGATGTGCGAGCATTTTCACCAAATCGCCGCTTGTGGCCTTCGCGAGGTGCGGTGCGCGCCGGTCGAGCGGGCGGTTCTCGGCTACAATGCGCCAAATCCGGCCAAGGTCGTTGCCCTCATCGAGATGGCGTTCCTGAATCTGTTTCGTCAGCCACGGCACCATGAAGATCACGTGCTCAATAATTCCGTGATAAAAATCCGCGACGTAGAGGGCGCCATCGGGGCCAACTCGCGCATTGACCGGCCGAAAGCGCTCGTCGGTCGAGGCGAGGAACTCCTGCTCCGCCGGATAAAAACGAGCCGCTTGCGGCGCGATGCCGGGCGGCAGTGTCAAGCGCCCGATCAAATGGCCGCCCGACTCCGGAATGAAAAAATTTCCCCGCGCGTCCGCAGGAAACTGATGCCCATCATAGTGGCAAACACCGCTGACGATGGTGTAGGTGCGCAACCGGCCATCGTCGCGAAGTTCCAGCGCGCCGAGGGTGACAGCCGGCGTCACACGAATCGGAAAAACCTCCTGCGCAGTCCCGCCGACGTTTACATTTACGCCGAACGCGCTGCGATCGCCACCCGCGCGCTGGAAAACGCGGAGCAGGCTTCGGTTCCGCAACAGATACTCGGCTGGAATGGAATCACCGTGCAGCGCCTTATTCTCGTAGCAGGTGAAGAAACGGCCGGTCTCATCAAACGTCAGTCCGAATTGTCCGCGGTGGATGGTTTCCTCCTCGCGGAGTTTACCCTCCCGCCATTGGTGGCGCTTGGGCCAGTCGGCGTTGTGGAGCCAGTTGTCGAGTCCATAGCGGAGGCCGTTGGCCGTGTGTTGCGGATTGCCGGCAACGCCCATGGTGCCGACCTCGGTGCGCTTGTCACAGCGCAAGTCGCCATCGGTGTCTTCGCAGAACCAGAGACGCGGCGGCTCCTGCACGAGCACTCCACCCTTCACAAACGCAAACGAGCGCGGCATGACGAGCTTATCGAGAAACACCGTACTCCGGTCCGCGCGCCCATCGCCGTCGGTGTCTTCGAGCACCACGATGCGGCAAATCGGATCCCCCTCGCCACTTCCCGCCAGATTGCGCATATAACCTCGATACTCGATTACCCAGATGCGGCCGTCGGGATCGAACTCAAAGAAGATCGGATTGTGAACCAGGGGCTCGGCCGCGACGAGTTCGATCCGATAGCCCGGGGCGAGTTTGAAGGTGGCCAACTCCGCCGCAGCCGTGCGCACCGGGGCGGCGGGGACGTTGAGCCGCTGGAGCAATGCCTCGCCCTTTTCCCATTCGGCCCAACCCGTCAGCGCGGAGGGCGCGCGCGCGCGCGGACGCTCGGCGGGAATCGATTGAGCTGACGCCAGCGGGCCGGAGAGAATCACGGACGCGGCGGCTACCGCAGAAAGCACCCTGGCGAAGAGCGCGAAGCGGCGGCGGGCGAGTTCAGACAGGGCAGGCAGGATTCGCATTGTCATTGAGCGACCGGTAATCCGCTCGGAACCCGTCCCGGCACGGTCCGATCGTACCGGTCGTCGTTGAGCGAATCGAGAAAAGCTTCGAGCGCGGCAAAATCGTCGGCGTTCAGATTCAGCGCCTTGAGCAACGGGTCCAGGGGCGGCTGCTTGGCAGTGTCACCGCCATCAAGCGTCTCGGCCACCGCGTCGGCGAGTGCCTCGTAGAAGATGAGCACATCGCGCAGCGTGCGTTGGCTGCCGTTGTGCATGTACGGTCCCGTGTCGCGGAGGTTGCGAAGCGTCGGCGTGCGAAATTCGCGGCGGCCGTCGGCGGTGTCGTCCAGCGTGCCGATGAAATGGAGTTTGTAGTCCGTGAACATTGGGCCGCCGTGGCACTGGGTGCAGCCGGCGTCTTGAAAAACGCGCAGACCCCGTTGCTGTTCGGTGTTAAGCGCTGATTTATCGCCAAGCAGGAAGCGGTCGAAGGGCGTGCCTTCCGAGACGAGCGAACGCTCGAACGCGGCAATCGCCTGGGTGAGATGCTCGGCCGTCACGACCTCATTGAGTGGCTGTCCGAAGGCCTTGCTGAACAGCTCGCGGTACTCGGCAATCGCCTGCACGCGGCGAACGACCTGTTCGACGGCATCGACCTCGGCGCACCCGTCACCGCGCATTTCCTCGCGCGACCTAAGCGGTGCGAGTGCCTGGTTTTCCAAACCGTGCATGCGTGCGTCCCAGAACATCGGCGCGTACTCCGGGTTGGGAAGGGCACCCGCGACGAGTCCATTGAATCCGACGTTCAAGAGGGTGGGCGTGTTGCGGGTGAGCGGAGCGAGTGAATTGACAGCGAGAAATTTTCGCTCGGGTCCAAGGCCACTTCCGCCGACGCCAATCGGTGTCGCCCGTCCGTCGCCCCATCCGAATCGCGGATGATGGCAGGTGGCGCAGGAGACCTCCTTCGTCGGCGAAACGATGGGATCAAAAAAAAGCAGCCGGCCGAGGGCGACCTTCCCGGGCGAGGTCGGATTATTCTTCGGATCCGGCGCGCGCTGGGGCAGAACTTCGACCCGCATCTCCGACGGGACGCGTACCCCGGCAGCCAACGCTTTGCGGCCCGCAAGGAACGCTGCAAACAATAGGGAGATGAACGTCGCGATGCGCACAGTGAATTGGAAACAAATTCGATCATGGAACGTCCCGGCGGCGATGCAAATCATTCGTGGCGCGTCCCCCCTCGAGGGTGCATCTCACGGAAACGGTGGTTTTCGAGTCAGCGATTGTTGAACGGAAGAATTCTTCATTTTTCCCGGGACTCTGATTTCGATTTCTGAAACGCTCCGCGGCCAATGG
>CAMDJH010000063.1 GCA_945900455.1 Akkermansia muciniphila | reverse complement strand
GCTGACGTGAAGCACCTTGCCCAGGCTTCCATTTCTCACAAACTCGCGAGGTTCCGCGATCCATGGCATGAGGTGATAGACATAGGCCACCGCGACGAAGCGTTGCGCTTGCGCGATGGCCTCCCGCGCTTGCGGCACCAAAACCGCATCAACCGCCAGCGGCTTCTCGATGAACACATGCAGTCCTCGGTTCAGCAACTGGATTGCGATCGGCAGGTGCAAATGGGCCGGCGTGCAAATGACCACGGCATCAACTTTCAATTCGGAAATCGCCCGATCGAGCGATGCGAATACGGGCACGCCGTAGCGCTCGTGCATGGCGGCAAGCAGGGTTGGATTGATGTCGCAGGCAGACACGGCACACCGCCCAGACTTCTGAAAGCAACGCAAGTGCCTTTCTCCAATGCTCCCGCAGCCAATAATTAGTATGGAGTGCAGGTTCAACGGCGTGAAAAAGCGATTGGACAGGATAGGATCAATAATTTCCAGCCGTTTATTGTCGGACAGGGAGCAATCTCATGCGGGTGGCATGGCCGTGGCGGCAACCGTGTAAGTGGCTTGGAGGGCCGGATCGGTTTGGGTGTGGTCTCCACGAAATACCAGGAGCAAACCGATGCGAGAATGTTCCGTCGTGTTCGGGGCGGAGTGATGAATCGTATTGCAATGATGTATCGTCGCATCCCCGGGATCCAGCAAACCGCAGTACTGCTCGTCCAGCGGCACCTTGGATGCCTCCGCCATACCAATCGAGTTGCCCCGCACGCCGGAATGCTTCGTCGGGAGTACGCCCAGATTTTGAGAACCCTTTACGAAGAAAATTGGCCCGTTGGCCTTCGTCACCTCATTAATCGCGATCCACACCGTCAGCACATCCGGCGGCGTCTGGCAGAAGTAGGCGTTGTCTTGGTGGTAGGGCACGCCCGAGCCGATGCGAGCGGGCTTGTTAAACGTCTCAATTCCCATCAACACCGGCCTTCCACGCACAAGTGGGGCAACGAGTGCGCGGATGTCTTCGCGTTCCGCAAAAGCCCGCAGCATCGCGTTGTGCTTCTCCAGCCGCCATAGATTGCGCACCGTCTTGCCATCGGCCTCCCGGGTGGCCGCGTCGGCAGGCTTGGAAGCGAGATCGTCGCGAATATAACGTTCGAGTTCGGCACGCACGGCGCCGACTTCGTCGGCCGTGAGGAACTGGCGAATGACGACGACGCCATCGCGCTCGTAGTCTTGCAGGAGTGACGGATTCGGGGGGGTCATGTCAGGGTGCCGGAGGCATATAGGTGAATAGGACGAAAAGATGTAGGCCATGGGGCACCGCGAATCCGATGCCTTGCGATGCGCCGGTGATGCGGTTCATATGGCCTTCACGAGAGAATGGTTTCATCGGTGAGCTTCAGAAAGTTGAGGGTGTTGGTGGCTGAAATCCTGTGCACCACATCCCGCGGAGAGGCCTTGAGCGCATTGACTTCGCGTTCGTACGTGCTGATCAACTTCACGATCTGGTGATTGATCTCCGCCGCGTAACTGTAAAACGGCGAGTCGCTGCCCCACATAAACTTTTGCGGATACGCAGCGGCAAGATCGGCGATGACGCGTGCGGGGTCCGTGTAGTCGGTGTCAAAGCGTCGAGAGCGCGGTGCGATGTAGGGCAAATCCTGCACGGCGCCGACGCAGTGAATGCAGTGGGCGGCGTTGTCGAACCACGCATTGGGCAGTGCGGCCACACGATCGAGGCACTCCCGATCAAATCGGCAGGAGTGCGCCGCGCAGAAACGGATGTCCGGATGCGCTTCGGCGAGATCGAGGATGTCATGCGCCTGCGCCCAGGGGTCACTTTCCGCCACGCTGCTGTGGATGAGAAACGGGACATCCCACGCGCGAGCGAGGTCGAGAAAGACACGGCCTTCATATGCCAGACGTTTGATGTCTGCCTGGATAATCGTGCTCTGGATCTTAATGCCGTGAAATCGATACTCCGATCGCAGCCGGACGAGCTCAGCGGCCTGAGCATCCGTGTCCCGCATCGGGTCCACGATGACAAACGGCAGCGTCTTTTTTCCCTCCTCCGGAAACAGGCGATGACACTCTTCCAGCAATCGACGGTTCTCGAAGGCATACGGCACCTGTTCCAAGCCCCCACCGAATCCGATGTCGCCGGCACGGAACTTCGTCACGTCCATCGCCGCATAGCTGACAAATGGAAAGACGATCCAATGAGTGACGCCCAGAGGGCCGCCTTCGTGCTGCATCTGCACGAGTTGCTGAGCATAGGGGAAATCGCCGTGCAGGTAGAAGAGCAGGTCAGCGCCGATGTGGTTGTGACAGTCGATGAGCATGACGAGAATGGGGGAGGCTGGAAGGTGGAGAGTGGAACTGGTTTTGAAATCGTTTGTTCGGATTCGTGCTGCCTGGAATGCGCCCACCTTATGAATTTGTCGATTTTACCGCAGTGGGTTGAATCCATTCCTGAGCGTGTTGAGCCAAGGCGGGCTCTGCTTTCTGCAGGGCCTCGTCAATGTCGGACATGCGGTGAGCGAGGCTGACGAACCACAGGCCGCGCTCAATGGCGCGCACCCCGTGATCGAGCAGGCAACGGCGCAGATGAAGCCAGCGCGGACCGTCGTGGCGTTTCACATAGTCGCGGTAGTCGGCAACCGGGCCTTCGGCGGCCCCGGACTTGAGCATGACGGCATGGAAGGCAGGACCCGGGCCCTGCGGGCGCATCGGGACGCCGTATTGATCCGCAAGAGAGCGCAGGCCTGTCATCAACCGCTGACCGAGCGCGGTGACAATCCGCGGATGCTGATCACCGAGTGAAAGCACGTGATCGAGACACCACTTGCTGGCCGCCAGGCAAAGCGGGTTGCCGTTGAGGGTACCGGCGTGAATGACGGAGCCATCGATGATTTTTTGCATCGCCGACACCTTGCCGGCCAAGGCCGCGAACGGGACGCCCCCACCGATGGCTTTACCGAAGATCGTCAGATCGGGCACAAAGCCCAGAGACTCCTGTGCACCACCGGGAGCGAAGCGGAACCCGGTGATGGTTTCATCCGCGATCATCAGCATGCCTTCACGGTCGCAGAGTTCACGGATCGTTTCGATCATTCCGGGCATCGGCTGCAGGCAGCAGGTATTACACGGGATCGGCTCGAAGAGGATGGCGGCAATCTGACCGCTATATTTCTGCACCTGACGACGCAGATGCGCGGGATCATTCCAGCGCACGACCACAAAGGTATCGAGCACTTCGGGGATCACGCCCTGGCTTGGATGCAGCCGGGTCGGGTTTTCGTCGTCACCCCATTTATCCGGCGGAGGGGCGAAACCAACGAGGCCCTCATCCGCCCATCCATGGTAGGCGCCCTCGAACTTCATGATCAGCGGTTTCCCGGTGTGAGCTCGCGCCAGACGAAGCGCAGAGAGCACCACTTCCGTGGCGGAGTTGCTGAAACGCACCCGCTCAGCGCCGGGGACTAGTTTTTGCAGGCGCTCGGCCACTTCGATCTCCAGTTCGCACTGCGCCGCCCAATGGGTGCCCAGCTTTGCCTGGGCAGCGATGGCATCCGCCATGCCTCCAGGCGCGTGACCATAGAGCAACGCTCCCTGTCCGATTTGAAAGTCGATGTACTCATTCCCATCCACATCCCACACCCGAGGGCCGTCCCCACGCTGGAAGTAGAGCGGCACGGGTTGTTCCATCTTGCGGATACCGCTATTCACGCCGGCGGCGATGCACCGCTGGGCGCGTTCAAAGAGACGGCGGGAATTGGCGTAGCGATCAATCATGTGGAGATCTTGGGGATCGAAGTTGGCACACTATTTCGATTGGCTCAATGGGTCATCAAATAAACGACGAGATTGATCCCGAGGGGATAGGCGATCCTCTCGGAAAACGTGTGAAAATATTGGTCGCTTTCTCCTTCCCTTTCCCAACCGTCGCTGATGTCGCTGTTGTGGATGGCGATGGCCATGATTCGCCGCTTATCGTCCAGCCAGGCGCGAACGTGCATCTCGTCCGAGCCCGGACCACGGTCGACCCGATGAATCCTCGACTCCGGATCCCGCGGATCATGGGCGGAATTCCAAAACTGGATCGTGGGCACTTGAAGCATTCTCATCGGTCCGGACAGGTCGAAAACGGAGTGAAAAACCGGATGGCCCAAGGGAAGATCAACCCAGGTCCGCCCCGGCAGCACACGCTTCATCTGCGCGTCGAATCCATCCCACTCACGGGTACTCCAAAAATCGATCACGAGCAGTGCACCGCCGTTGAGCAGATAGTCCCGAAGGGCACGGGCCTCTTCATCGCCCAGATACATATACCCGGGGTGTTCCATGAAGAGGAATGGATAATCCTTCAACGTCGAGTCGGTCAGCTTGAGCACGCGCCCGTCTGGATTGACCTTCATCGATGTCATCTGCTGGAGACGGTAGGAGAAGTTTAGGTCCGCGTCCGGATAGTCCACCCACCAGCCCAGTCGCCAGCCGCGCCCAAAACCCTGGTTCTCATTGGGCCCGGATTTGAAAATGGCCCGGGCGAATGTGAACACGTCGCTTCCGAAGCTCGGCGAATTTGCCCAGTTTGGCGTACCGGTACTGTGTGAAGCAGTCTCCCGGGCCGTCTGGACCGTATCCTCGTTGATCGCGATGCCGCCCTCGCCCCGGACGATGGGTCCAGACTCTGCATCGCGACCGCTGCGTTGAAATTGCGCAACGCCCACGATTCCACCGAGCGTGACGGCGACGCCAATCCAGAGACATTTTCGGGGCAGTTCCATAATTTACGCATCCTCCATCCGAAGCGATTCCATCGCTGGGCCCCCCGGTGCCCGCGACGAGGCGAGTCTAGCGGCCCTTGGAATGGCTGGCCTGGAGTCGTGCGATTTCGCGGGTATTTAAAGCGCGATCAAAAACGGCGACCTCGTCGAGTCTCCCTTCCCAATTCGAGTCGTTATCGCTGCGCCCGCCAAAGAAGCACTGCGGCAGATCGGCCAGTCCGCGGGCCGATGTCTTTGTTTCGATTTCAAGCTTGCCGTTCAAGAATACCCGTAGCGTCTCACCGGCCCGCGCGAGCACGAGGTGTTGCCAGGTCCAGCGAGGAATCTCCGTCCGTCCACCCACACACGATTTAACAGCATCCCCCGTGAAAAATTGCAACCGCCCGGTGTTCGCGCTTAGGCCGCCGATACCGAGGTGATCCCCGGTTTCTCCGAGCCCGTGGTCATGGGCTCGCGAGAAAAGCCATCCACTCACCCCGCGCCCATCGTTGGGCATGCCGTTCCAGAACCACAGCGCAATGGAATAGTGATCGGACAGCCCCCGAAGGTGGGCCCGCAGTCGGCCCCCCACGAAATGCGGTGCACGATTCAATTCGTCGGGCCCACAGAAGGCCGCGGATTTCGCACCTTCGAGGTAGAACGTGATTGCCTCCTCATAGAGAGCATCGTGACCGCGGCCGCCCGCATCGAGGGCAAGCGGTCCCGCGGATTCGTTCAGGCGCCAGTAGGCGATCGGTCGAGCCTTCAAGACAGCCTGCGCCGCCGGGCCATCCTTCAATTTCCCATTCCGCCGAGTGCGTCCAGTCACCTTCTCCAGCAGGCCAACGGCCGCGGCAGTAATCTTAGGCTCGGCCATAATCTCCAAACCGGCGGAACGCGCCGCCCAGGTATTATAGCCGCCAAATAAATGCTGTTCCGGCGGCGGGATGTAGCCGTCACCTCCGTTTGCCAGTTCGATCACCATGGTCTGCGCGAGCGGACTGGCCGCCTTGATCTTCAATCCCGTCACCGCGTAGGTTTCCGTCGGCGTTGCCGCGATCGCGATATCACCGATGCGCAGCGCTTGCAGCACAATCTCGGTCCGCTGCCGCTCGTGCAGCAGGAGTTGCTCGCGGGCATAGACCTCGGTCTCGGATTTCATCGGGCGATCCCCCAGATCGGAAGTGATCCGCTGCGCCCACTCGAGTCGCTGACGGTCCGGCACCCGATACGGCAAGGTCATCCGCTGTTCGATCATGGCCACATCGACGTCCTCACGATACTGAATCCCTGCGCAGGCCTTCGTCGCGATATCCAACAAACCATTCGCATAATCTTCGATCCGCAGGTTGGGATTCCACGCACTCTCCGGCTTGGTGTAATCGCGCCGCCAGATATCTCCGCTGCACCCGTGCGACATGATCCCGACGAACGGCGGTTTGCCCGGCAGCGCGACCGGGGCGAGTCGGTTCCGAAGTCCTTCAGAAAACAACCCATAATAATCCGCACTGATGTCCTGGTCGCTGAAGTAGTGCATGGAAAAATTTCCCAATACAGCCAGGGGACGGCCCTCGTGGGATTGAATCGAGATCAGCGACAGGTCGGGATCCTTGGGACCGGCCTCACCGGTGACATCGTCCCATTTGATCCCCGCATGCATGTTCGCCCGGACGGTCCGGTTGCCGAAGGGATCGGAAGCCAGGCGGTCCGGGCGGCGAATCCATTGGCGCAAGGCGTTAAATTCGCCGGCATCGACCTTGGTGAAACCGATTCTTGCAGGCTCCAAGTTTGCCTGCGCGGCAGCGATGGCCTCCACAAGCCTGTCCCGTAGAAGCGGCACATAGGCTGGGTCGGCATCCGTGCCAAGGCAACCCATCGACGCCGGGGCCGAGTGAGCATGCGTCGCCGAGATCAGGATCCGGTTGGTCGGGATTCCGGTGCGGACCGCCGCCAGCGCCTTGGCTTCATCCAACAGGGGACGGCCCATCATGCAACTATCGACGATCACAAGGGCAACCTGATTCCGTTCATCCGCCAACACGAGCGCTCGGGCGTGGACGCGTGTTTTGATTTTGTCGAGAGACCGACTCAGCATCCCGCCGTTCACCAACACCGGAAGTCGAATGGGCGTGACATCCACCACCGCGGCCCCTGCTTTAAATTCAGAGCGCGCGGGCAGATTCCCGAGGAGACCGACCACGACGGCGAGCAATAGGCGCTTCATAATTAGGGACATTTTCGAACAATCGCCTAGGGGACGATGCGCAACACGCGATCGTTGTAGCTATCGGTAATATAGAGGAGTCCGTCGGGACCGATGGTGACGCCGTGAGGACGGGCAACCTCGCACGCCAAGGGATCGCCGCCGATGCCCGATGCCCCCTGCCGTCCCGTGCCGATTATCCGAGTGATGCGGCCGTCTCTCGGGTGGTAGCGGCGCACCACGTTGTTCTCCGCATCGGCAATGATGACGCTGCCGTCGCGATCCAGACAGAGGTGTTTGGGACCGTTGAGAGTCGCCGACAGGGCCGGACCGCCGTCCACCGCCGGACCGGATTTCCCGGTTCCTGCGACGGTGCGGATATTGCCGGCGGAATCCACATATCGAAGAGCATGTCCGCCACGTTCCAAGATATAGATGCCACCCTCCGCGGTCGCGACAACAGCGCGGGGATCGATTAGCGGCGAACGGCGCGCCACGGCACCGTCGGAGGGGCGGCCCACTTGTCCATTACCCGCGATGGTCTCGACGATTCCGCTCGTGAGCGTGATTCGCCGGATGCGCCGGTTGTCGATATCGGCGACGTCGAGATGGCGGGCCGTGGAGTCCAGTGCGATTTGAATAACGGTGGAGAATTCTGCCCGGTCTGCGGGCCCACCATCGCCGCTAAAACCCTTGACCCCAGTTCCCGCAATGGTCGTGATGATGCCCGTTTTACCGTTGATCTTGCGGATCCGGAAATTCCAAGCATCCGAGAGGTAGATATCCCCGTTGGGGGCCACGGCAAGATTATGCGCCCCGTTAAATTGCGCCGCCGTCGCGGGCCCCCCGTCGCCGGAAAATCCCTTGGTGCCAGTTCCGCCAATCACGGTCAGGCGCTGGGCGCGGTCGATGTGAAGGAGTCGATTGCCCGCAACCATTTCAACCACCGCCAACGTGCCATCTGGAAAAAATTCAGTTCCAAATGGTTCGTGGAGTCGGCACTCGATGGCGCGAGCATCGCTGTCTCGGTTCCCACCTCCGGCGACGAGTTCCACCCGGGCGGCTTCCAAGTTGACTGTAACGGCGAGGAGCGCGATCGCTCCGGAACGAAGAATCCGGTTCATGGGTTGGACACTACGGCAATTCACCCATTTCAATGAGGATGTCCCGTTCCTTCCCACGACCCCGCTCGTGGACGAGCAATCGTCCCTTTTCAACCTGAATGCCACCGACGCCCGTAAAGTCCGACGGCACCTTTCCGAGAAACACCGCATAGCTTTTCGTCCGCGATTCACCGGCGTCAAGGTGCTCGAACAATTGCCTTCCAAAAATCGTGCCCTTGCGGGTCAGGATCGGAAATGGTTGGTGCAAACCAGTCGTCCCAAACTCCAGTCCGCGCGCCGCCGGACGTCCATTCCGGACATCCCGCCATAGGCTAACCCACGGATAATCCCGCGTACGCCAGAGATACCCCAGGAGCAGACCGCTGCCCGGCGTCGCGGCGGTTACCCATCCGAACTCGTCGTCAATGGCATAGGAGACCACGTTCGGGTTCGGATCCGAGGTGAGGTGCCGCAAGTTGACGGACTTGCCGTCCTGATTCAGCGCCTGCGGCCAGTAGGAGGACGGTTCCTCGGGATTCGGCAGCGACCCGCCCTGGGAGAATCCCTTCCGACCGTTGCAATCCACCACCGTCGTCTCGTCAAGAAAGGTGCCGCCGAGAGTCGGATGTTGAACCATGTTGAAGATTCGCCCGAGTTTATTCTCGTTCCGCACCTCCTCGCGCACAACACAGTTCGCACCCGTCGTCCCCAGTCGGATTGTTCGCTTCACCGAGAGTCCCGCCATCGGCAGGCGGGCGGACATTTCACCGCCGGTGACGTGATCCCCAGATCTTTGCTCGGTCACCAAGGTCCACTCCACATGGGTGGCCTCGCCGTGGTATGGCATTCCATTTGCCCCCTCGGCGTCGGAAGGGGGGCCCCAACGATCCAAACAAAGAAAATGGCCAAACGCACTCGGTTGGGTGTTGCCTTCCGCCGGAGCCGCCCAGTTCAGTGGATTGACGTCCGACCCGCGAAGCCGGAAGTCACCGATCGAACCTCCCGCCAGGTCGACCACGAGACGGGCGTCCTGCCCGGCAAGCACCAGAGAGCGTCGGCCACGGATCACATCGGCCGATCGACCTTCGGAGATTCCCAGGGCCGCAATGAGTGCCGCACAGACGACTATCCAATTCGATTTCATGGGGAGAGTGGGTTGAATCTGAACGGCAGTACTGAATTGGACAATACAAAGATCGCTTTTTTAGAAGTTGCTCACTTCGCGACCCCCTCCCTCACAAACTCGAACAACGCCTTCGTCGCCGGATCATCGGGCAGGCCCAGGTCGTCATTGAGTTTCACATGGCTCGAGTCCTTCGCACCGAAGACCTTCACCGGGATACCCGCGTTCTTCAGCACCGCGCCGAGACGGAGTGCCTGCGCGGAAGTGTCGGGATGACTGGCGACGTGGAGGATCAGGAAAGGCGGAATTCCTTTGCCCCGTGCGATGTGAGTGACGGCGGAGAAGTCTTTGTGTTTCTCGGGCGTGTTGCCAAACTTCTCCCGGTGCCCATTGACCCGTGGCGGCAACTGATGCACCCGAAGACGGGTCTCCGCAGTCTCGATAATCGCCGGCACATCGTAGGTGTCGCCATCGACTGGCACACAGCCGATGAGTACATCGAACCGAATCCCCTCCGCCTTCAAATAGCGGTCATCCGTGCAAATCAATGCCGCGAGTTGCGCACCCGCCGAATGGCCGCCGACGAGCACGCGCTTCGGATCGCCGCCATACTCGGCGATATGATCCTGCACCCAGCGAAATGACTTGGCGACATCGCGGATGAGTGTGCCCATGTCAACGTCGGGGAGTAGGCGATAGTTGGTGGAAACAAAGACGAACCCCTTCTCCATGAAAATCTGCGGTTTGAGCTTCACATCGCTCTTGTCACCCGCCTGCCAACCTCCGCCGTGAATCCAAAACACCACAGGCAGATTCTTTGCGTCCCTTGGTGAATAAACATCCAGCACGTGGCGTTCGTGCGCCGGTTCTGCGTAAGGGAGGTTGCGTTTGACGTTCTGCGCGTGGGCGGCGGAAACGAGGGCTAAGGTGAAGAGTAGGTGGCAGCGGTGTTTCATAGGACAGGTTGGCACGCCGATCCGGCAACGTAGGGGATTCGGTGACTTGCGGTCACACTGCCCAAGTTAAAGGGTGAGCGACAAGGGCTTTATCACGTGCAGTCATGGATCGACAACGACCCGTTGAACAACCAAGATCGCTGGATCGTCTTGATCCCGGAACATGCGCCGTAAAGCAGCACTGACGTTTGTGCTTTCCATTGCCGCTGCCCGCATCGCTTGCGGCGCGGATGCGGCGGTGCTTTGGGCGGGCAAGGTGCAACCGCTCTTTGACGTCTACTGCGTGAAGTGCCACGGCCTCATTGAACAGAAGAGCGGGCTGAGCCTCGATGCGCCGGACGCCGTGATGAAAGGCGGAGATGAGGGCGCGGTCATTGTCCCCGGCAAACCGGAGGAAAGCCGGCTCTACAAGAATCTGGCCCCACAGGCCG
Source organism: Akkermansia muciniphila (assembly GCA_945900455.1). Lineage (GTDB taxonomy): Bacteria > Verrucomicrobiota > Verrucomicrobiia > Limisphaerales > UBA9464 > SIBK01. Next base: position 17,286 of record CAMDJH010000063.1, on the reverse strand, counting down.
ATCCGCACATGCCACCGAAGAAGCAGCTCACGGACGTTCAGCGCGAGGCGGTCCGCGAGTGGATTGCGGCCATGGGCACCGTACCGGCTAAGCCCCTGCAAACGCTGCCAACGCCGCAATCACGCAGACATTTTGACTCCGTGACAGAGGCCATTGATACGTTTATCGCCGAAGGGATGGAACGGCGCGGGGTAACGGCGGCATCCGCTACCGACGAGCGCACCTGGTGTCGCCGGGTCTATCTCGATCTCGCCGGGCGCATCCCCACCCGGGCAGAGCTCGAGGAGTTTCTCAGTTCACCCGCGGAATCGAAACGTAGTGCCCTGGTGGACGGATTGTTGGTGTCGGACGATTACGCCGTGCGAATGCGCGAACTGTGGGACGTGTTCCTGATGGGGCGCACGAAACGCGAGAATCACGAAGACCGCCGAAAGCAAAATGGCTGGTGGGCATTTCTCGAAAATTCGTTCCGCGCCCATCGCCCGTGGAATGAGACGGTGCGCGAAATACTCGCCGCTCGTCCTGCGAATCCCGAGGACAAAGGGGCATCCTGGTTTCTCTATGAACGTCGCAACGCGCATCAGGCCATTGCCGAAGCGGTGGCGCCGGTGATTTATGGCACCAAGATCGATTGCGCGCAGTGCCACGACCACCCGTTGGCGCGGGAAATCAAGCAGGCGCATTACTGGGGGCTCGTGGCCGCGTTTAACCGGAGCAAGAATGTGGAAGGCGGCAGTGCCGTCGCGGAATCCGCCGTGGGTGGTTTCATCAATTTCACCAATCTGAAGAAGGAATCACAGCCTGCGGTAGTCACCTTGCTGACCGGTCAGACCGTGGAGGAAGTACGACCCGCCAGCGATCAGAAAGAGCAGGACAGTGACGACAATTACGTGGAGCCAGCCGCTCAAATCCGTGTGCCAAAATTCTCCCGACGCGAGGCGTTTGCCGACGCCGCCACACGAGACAATCCCCTGCTCGCCCGCGCCTTTGTGAACCGCATGTGGGCGACCCTCCTGGGACGCGGCATCGTCCATCCTGCGGATGAAATGAATGCGCGCAACGCACCGAGCCATCCCGAACTTCTCGCCTGGCTGACGGAGGATTTTGCCGGGCATCAACAGGATATCCGCCGCGTGGTGCGGGGCATCGTGCTCAGCCGGGTGTACGCTCTCAGCCGGGCCGGCGGCGCTGCTCCGGAGACATTTCCCGGATCGCTTGAACGTCCGCTCTCCGCCGAGCAGATCGCCCGTTCATGGCGTATCGCTGCAGGGCTCTCTCCGGTTGACGACACCTTGCGGCGCGCCGTCGTCACTGCCATTCCCGACGTACTGCCGAAGGAATACAACGCCACCTTCCAACAGGCGCAATTCCTCGCGAGTGCTCCCGCGCTGGCGGACATCTTAAAACCCACGCCCGGCAACAACGTAACGCGCATTGCCGCCCTGCCGGATGCTGCCATCCGCGTCCAGGAAGTTTTCCTTGCCGTATACAGTCGCTTGCCGGATGCCGAGGAGTCAGCGCAGGCCGGTAAATTCTTAGGCGAGCGTCCGGATTATGAAGCGGAGGCGGTCCGCGATTTGCTATGGGCGCTGATGACCAGCGCGGAATTTTTAACGACGCCGTGATGATGAACTGCGAATCTTCGGACCTTCCCCCTGGACAGTGCCGCACCGACGAGCACCGGCTCCACCGCCGGCTTTTCCTCAAAGGACTGACGGGGGGCGCGCTGGCCACCGTCTCGAGTTTTTCGGGACTGTTTCACAACCGTGTCTTCGCCGAAGCGACGAAAAAGGCGCAGAAGCATTGCATTCTCCTATGGCTCTGCGGTGCGCCCAGCCAGTTTGAGACGTGGGATCCCAAACCTGGCAGGCCTAGCGGAGGCCCGTTTGGAAGTATTCCGACGAAAATTCCCGGCGTGCGCATTTCTTCGCTCATGCCGAAGTGCGCCGGGATCGCGGACACGCTGAACATCGTTCGGAGCATGAAGACGGCACAGACAGAGCATTTGCAGGCGATCACTCTGCTCCAGCGGGGAAACCCGGAACGCGCCGGATTCACGCGGCCGACGCTGGGCAGCGCCTTGTCGCAGGCCATGGGTCAGTTGGATTCTCCAATCCCGAATTTTATCTTTCTCGATCCCATTCCTGGCGGCAATGAATTCGAAACTTTCAAGGCGGGGAACTGGGCGGGCTGGCTAGGGGCCGAACACGCGCCGGTGCGACTCGGTGGCGATTACACGCAATTCCTGAATGCGGCGACACAGACGATTCCACAGCACGACCGGGAATCGCGTGAGACCCTTCGGAAATTCCTCACGGCAAAATACGAACGCGACCGCAAAAGCGGCGTGGCTCGCAGTCAAAATGCGGCCTTCGAGCGCATGAAAGGCCTGGCAGCGAGCGCCGATCTCTTCGACGTGAACAAACTGCCGGCCAAGGATCGCGAGCGCTATGGGCCGGGAAGCTTTGCCCAGCACTCGCTCATGGCACGGAACCTGGTCGAGCACGGTGCGCCGTTCGTGATGGTCGCGAACGGCATGAACTGGGATAATCACGTCTTCCAGCACGAGATTCACCAGATGCTCGTCCCGGAATTGGACCGTGTGCTGTTCCACCTGATCCGCGATCTCGAAGAACGCGGTTTGTTGGATTCAACACTCGTCATTGCGATGGGCGAATTCGGCCGGACCCCCTGGATGAATCCCGCCCGCGGCCGTGATCATTATCCCAACGCATGGAGCATGATGATGACCGGCTGCGGCCTGAAGCGCGGCGTTGTCATCGGTGCGACGGACGCGGACGGTGTGGACGTGATCGAAAAGCCATACAACGAGCAAAATCTCTTCGCCACAATCTTCACTGCGCTCGGCATCGATCCCTTTGGCGAATACGACCTGCCGGGCATGCCGACATTCCACCGCGTGGAAGACAAGGCGGAGCCGATTCGTGATCTTCTCGCGTGATCTCATGAAGCTGATTCTCACCCACACCCACGAACTGCCCGCCGGCGTGCTAGGCCTCGCCGTAACCGCGGATGGCAGCCACGCGTTTGCCGCGTGCGCGGATGGAACACTCGTCGCCGTGGACACCGCCACCGGCGGAGCGGAAACGTTCGAAGCCAGACATCGATCCTTCGCCAGCGGATGCGCCCTGCTCCCGGATGGGCGCACGATTATTTCCGGAGGGTACGACGGCATGCTGCTCTGGCATGATGTGGAGACCCGGCGCTGCGTGCGTCGCGTGCAGGCACACCGATTCTGGAATTGGCAACTCGCGCTCTCACCGGATGGCAGTCGATTGGCAACCGCGACCGGTCAGTATTTGGCGGGCGGCTGGAAATATGAACCTGCCGAGGAAACCGAGCCATCCGTAAAGGTCTACGATACGTTCACCGGCGACCTCGTTGCCGCCTTCCGACACACGCCACCCGTGCTCAGTTGCGCCTTCAGCCCAGTCGGCCAACGCCTCGCCGCTGCGAACATGATGGGCGAAGTGCGTGTGTGGAATCTTCCGTCTGGAGCCGACGATAAGCCCGCCGCGCAGTGGACCTCGCCCGACTTTACATCATGGGGCACGATTAAGACGCATCACTACTGCGGCGGTATCTACGGTCTCGCTTTTTCTCCCGACGGCACCTCCCTGCTCGGCTGCGGCATGGGGCCAATGACCGATCCAATGGCCGGCAACGGCAAGATGACCTGGCAACGCTGGAATTGGCAAAAAGGCGAACGGATGGACCAGATCAAGGACGGCCAGCACGGTTCCGGGCTCATGGAAACTGTGGCATGGCACCCAGACGGCAAACACTTCATCATGGCGGGACGGCAGGCGCAGGGCACCTGGAATGCTGCCGTTTTTTCCGCAGCAGACGGCAGTTTGGTGCACTCAATGGATACGAAGCAGCGCATCACGCATGCCCGATTCACCTCGGAGGGTCAATCCGTGATCCTCTCGGGCGCAATCGGCCAGCCGAAACGAATCGGAGACCTCTGGCCGCCGTGGGGGCGGCTGCAAATTTACCGCTTGGATGCGTGAAACCCGGAGTGCTCAGCATCCCGAACATCGAGCACTACTCACGGCCGGGTTGAGCGCAGGACGCGGTAAAATTTCTCTCCCGCTTTCGGGTTGGGATCCGTCCAAGTACCGCTCGTATCAAAGGCGATCGCGCCGTTCTCGTAGGAGAGGGCGTAGGGATAGGCATCGGACCAATTCACGAGATCGGTCGAAGTCTGAACTTTGTGAACCATGCCGCGAGCCGCTCTCCATGTCACGACCGTCGCACCGCCCGACAGGGAAACTTGAGCTTGCATAACCTCGTTCACAATTGCGCCAGTCCAGTATTTCTCTGCCAGATCGAAGGCTGATTTTCCCACTTGAGAACCGAGGATGCGGGACTTGTAGTCGTCCTCGCTCGGATGAATGCCGCCCCAACGACGGGACTGCCCGGCCTGATCGGCGGCATCGTAGTAGGTGCTCCACTGAAGATCGACCGCGATGCTCGGGCCCAGGTCAATCTGCATGCTGTTGGATGCGATGGTATGGTGGTGAAAGCCACCCGGAAAAATCGGGCTCCCGGTAAGCGATGTGAGGACCTCCGCCGCCGCGCGGGAAAACGTGCTGTGGCCCGATGAATAGCCGGGAAAGGCCGGTGTGTTAAACGTCTTGCGTTGGAACGGCAACCAGTCCTTCGCCAGCATCCAGCGCACCGTGCTTTGGTGGGTCGCGATGGAGGGCGCGGGCAAATTCTCCGGATGTTCACCCGGCCAGGAGTAGACGGCGATCTTCCCTAGATGTACAGCACCCGGGACATAGGCGTTCGAATAGACGTCCCAGATGTGTTCGTACCTGCCCCCGGGGAAAGTGTTTTCTACGGTGATCACTTCCACCACGCCAGGCTCAAGCGGCAGGCCCTGCAAATGGTAGGACGGTCCACCGGGGTCGGAGGACTGTCCCATCGTACCCATGTAACGGATCATGGTGATAGGTCGTGGCCCGCTGTAGTAACGCTTGATCGACCAGCAAGCGCAGGCCGCATCATGCACGGCACTCGCGATCGAAAAATAGGTTTTCACATCCCACTCGAGATCGTTCACGACGGGGTCGACACCGCGAATCTTTTTCACGGTGAGCGGATTGTCGGATACTTCGTTTGCCAGGACGTGCCAGTGACCAGGCGGCGTCTCGGAATTCGGCCCATCCGCCCAATACTCCGCCATCACGCGGGTGAAATCGGCGCGGGGCACCGCATTCGTGGCATACGGGAGGCCCGTGACAGGATTGATTGGGTGTCCTGTGCCCGTGTCATCACCCAGCGGATTGTTGCCATAGGCACCGGGGGAAATATCAATGATCGTCGAATCATTCAACTCGGCGCTCTTCCGGAGGACACCGAGGGCCTGCGCTTTGTATTCCGCATCCGTCGCACTGGATTGTCCAGGCACGCTCAAGCGAGACGGAGGCCCGATATCAATCCACGGCTTCAGCGGATCAGACCGAATGAGGCTAAACGGAGTCGTTGCCAGTGATTGCACCCCGACAAATGTTTGTATTCCGCCCGGGGTCGGAATTCCGTTTTGTGTTACCGTCGTGGAAAGGGAAAGCGGTTGCCAAAAGTTGGGGTCGGTATCCACTGTATATTGTTGCGCCGTGTTTGCGAGGAGCGGGATGCCAACGCCGAGGGGCATGTTTAATCGGGTTGGGAATTCCCCGTTATTGCCCAGCACGCTCATCGCCCGGGCCGGATCCATATTGGGGTTGACTGCCACGGTGTAGGCCTGCGGGTAGGCGGCTTGGGAGAATCCGTCGCCAATGCCCCAGACAAGAATTGCCTGACCGATGCGCTTACCCAATTCCGCCGGTGTCGTCGCGGCCGTCAGGGCCGACTGGCCGACGGCCGGAGAATACCCGAGGGCGACGAGCTTTGCATCGAAGCTAGCCAGCGACGTGGCCGCACCGGCCCCGGTTTCAAATCGGCTCCGCAGCACTCGGTACGCTGCATAGCTGATTGCCTCGCGTCGCGCGGCCTCGATGTCAACCGGAAGTTGCGAGATCTTCTCGTTGTAGATGTAGCCGACCGCCGTCGCGTCGTAGGCAGCCCAGGCATTGTACATCGATACCGCCGTGTGGAAGAGGTTGCGGGCGTGGCCCGGAGGATTTGGCACATTTCTCCGGATGGCCGCCAAGAGTTCCTCGTTCCATTCGCGCGCGACCGACGGGGCAGCCTGGGCAGCAGGAGTGGCGAGAAGGAAAATGAGACTCGTCAGAGCTCCCCCCAGAAGATGCGTGATAAGGCGTGTCGATCTCATGAAAGGATCGGGTTGTGCTTTGCAACAAAGTAACGGCCCGCAGAGCCCTCGCAGACGTGCATGTCGAATTAGATAGCATCCGCAGAGTATCCTGTCCGCAAGTATCTGATGAAATGGCCGTGCGCCGGGGTGAAGTGGCTTTTCTCCGAGGCAAAAGGGTGTTGCCCAGGGACGTCTTCAATCGACGGATCGATCGTTCAATCGATTCGCCCTGCGCAGTTGCGGGTTCGCTCGAAGATTTGCTATTCATTCCGATGCATTGGACCATCATGAGAAACCGCGCCATCGCCTTCCTCCTCACTACCGTCGGATCCGCCTTCACGTTGCTTTCGGCGGAGCCCGGCCGGTTCGAAACGATATTCTTCGTCGCAACCAACGGAACGGATGCTGCTTCCGGGCGCGTTGCGGAGCCGCGAGCCGGAACAAAGGACGGGCCGCTGCAGAGCGTCGGGGGCGCTTTGCGAGAGGCCCAAAAGTTTAAGCAGGCAAAGCCTGACGAACCGATCGTCATCGAGATCGCGCAGGGACGATATGAACTCAGCGAGACGATTCGCCTGACGCCTGCCGACTCAGGGTTAACGATACGCGCCAACCCGGGGAGTGCGCCCATTTTAAGCGGCGGGCGGCGGATTCTCGGGTGGCGGCGAGACCCGGTGAGACCCGGGCTTTGGAATGTCACGCTCGATGACGTGCGGGCCGGGAAATGGTACTTTCATCAACTCTTCGTCGATGGGGAGCGTGCGCAACGCGCACGGACACCCAACAACGGCTACCTCCGTGCAACCGGGCCACTCGGGACAGGTGCAACGATTGAGTTGCCATTCAAACCGGGAGATATGAAAGCCGAGTGGTCCACTCATCCCGACGTTCAGCTCAAAATACTCATGAAATGGACGGACCTGCATGTCCCGATCCTGGCGGTCGACGCCTCGAAGAATGTTGCGCGACTGGCAGGGGGACCTCGAGCAGCATGGATGGACGAGACGGATGCGCGCTATTGGGTGGAGAACACGCCCGATGCACTCGACTCGCCCGGCGAGTGGTATCTGGAGCGCCGGACGGGGCAATTGAGCTACTGGGCGCCGGACGGCGTTGATCCCAACCAGATCACGATTGTCGCCCCGCGATTGCGGGAGATTGTTCGTGTCGAGGGTGATTCGGTGTCGGGTGAACCGGTCCGAGGCGTGCGGATCGTCGGACTGACATTGACGGACACCGACTACGTATTGTCGCCGCAGGGGCTTATCTCACCGCAGGCGGCGGTACCGATCCGAGGTTGCTTCCGAGCCACTCATGCGGTCGAAGGGCGCCTCGAGCATTGCACGATCCAGAACCACGGCGGTTACGCGATCGACCTGGGTCGTGGCACGCAGTTCTGGCACATCACCGGCAATGCCGTCCACAATATCGGGGGAGGCGGGATTCGAATCGGGGAGCCCGAGGACCTTAATCCGAGGCCGTTTGACGCGTGTCATTCCCATGACGTGACGGATAACGTGCTGGCGGAGCTGGGTCGTGTCTTTGCACCGGCGTGTGGTGTGATTCTTTTTCAAAGCGGCTCAAACCACATCGCTCACAATCACATTCGCGACCTGTTCTATACGGGCATTTCCGTTGGCTGGAACTGGGGCTACGCCGAGACTCCGTGTCGGGCGAACGTGATCGAGTTCAATCGGGTCGAACAGATCGGCCAGAAGCGACTGAGCGACATGGGCGGGATCTACACGCTCGGCCCACAGCCTGGAACCGTGATTCGAAACAACTTGTTTCGCGACGTGGAGAGCTACCAGTACGGCGGCTGGGCTCTCTACACCGATGAGGGCAGCACAGGAATCCTGATCGAAAACAACGTTGGCTATCGCTGTTCCGACGCCGGATTTCACCAACACTACGGTCGAGACAATCTCATCCGCAATAATCTGCTGGCGTGGAATCAACGGCACTCCGTGATGCGCACGCGCACCGAGCCGCACCGATCCTTCACCTTCAGCCAGAACGTGATCATCGCAGATTCGGGAACACTGCTCGGCGGTAATTGGGAGGGCACCCCCAACTCGTTTCTCTCGGACTCCAACGTCTGGTTCGATGTTCGCCTCAGCACAAACACGACGACGGTTCCTTTCGCCAGTCAATCCTGGAGTGAATGGCAGGCTCGCGGGCAGGACGCGCACTCCATCATCGCCGATCCGTTGTTGATCGATTCAAAAAGGCCCGAGTTGGGTCTGAAGCCGGATTCGCCAGCCTTTGCGCTGGGATTCAAGCAGATCGACTTGAGCGCCCTCGGCCCGCGCTATCCAGCGGGGGTGATCCGCCATCTCGGGCCCCGCCGGGTGCTGTATAACTTCGACGGTGATTCTTGCCTGACGACCAAAGCCGACAGCAAAGCACCCGTTGCGGTGAATCGAGATGACGTCAAACAATTGATCGCAGAGGTCGCCTACGACGGAAGCCGCGTCGATACCGTTCTGGTTTGTGTCAATGCGCAGGTTATGTACTACCCAACGAAAGTTGGAACGATGCGAGGGACGCTATCAACACCGGAAGAGCGAACGAAATGGCCCGCGTCTGAACAGCAGCGATTTCGGAACTTACAGGCATTCTTTGAAAGCGGCGTTGATCCGTATGCAGTCATGCTTGCGGAAGCGAAGCGACGTGGCCGCGAGGCTTTGCTCACGTTCCGCATGAACGACGATCACGGCAACGACTTCCTTCGGACGCAGTTCCTGGTGGACCATCCCGAGTGGAGATTGGGGAGCGAGCCCTATCGCGGTAAGGGTGCCATGGACTTCGGACGCGAAGAGGTCCGTGACTACACGTATCGGCTGATCGAAGAAGCGGTGCGGCGCTACGACTGCGACGGCATCGAACTCGATTTCAATCGTTTCCCCATGTTCTTCAAAGACGGTTCAACGGAAGAGCGTGTCGCCAAGATGAACTCGTTAGTCAAACGGGTTCGCACAATGCTGAACAACGTAAGCCGTGAACGTGACCACCGATTGGTGCTGGCGGTCCGCGTACCATCCAACTACGGCCGCACACCGCCAACACCCGAGACCGTCCGGCAACTCGGATGCGACGTGCCAGCATGGGTACGATTCGGCTGGGTCGATTTTGTGGCCGTGTCCGAGTTCCTGTTCGAACGGGGCGATCTGCCCATCACCGCCTGGAAGCAAGCCATCACGACCGTCCCGGTCTACGGAGGGATCGAATGCACGAAGGGGGGAGGCCAGAAGAACCTCACCGCTGATGAATATCGCCGCGCGGGGAAGGAGCTCATCAAAAATTCCTCCGATGGCGTCTACCTCTTCAATTTTTTCACCTCGCGCGAACTGGGCGAGAAAGCTTACGAACCTCCGTTCGAAGTCCTCCGCGATTTGGCACACATTGCACCGGTTCTCAACATAGGATCACGCCTCGAACCATTCGTCGACAGGCACCTGATCGATCGGTTGGAAGGAACGACACTAACGCTGCATGCACCGGTCAAGGTCCCTCGTCCGAAAAACCCGTTGGTTGGCGTCTACGCGACGGTCATCAAGGACGGCGATCTCTACCGTGCCGTGTACCGGGGCACCGATCCACTATATCGCGGCGGGGACTATGACGGTAACCCGGGCGAGACGACTTGTTATGCCGAGAGCACCGATGGCCACGAGTGGACGTTCCCAAAGCTGGCATTGCAGGAGGTCTCCGGAACTCGCGCCAACAACTCGATCCTTCGGGAATCGCCTTTCTGTCATAATTTTTCCCCCTTCCTCGACTCGCGGCCCGACGTCCCGGCGAATCAGCGCTTCAAGGCGATCGCCGGCCTTTACGACTCCGCGGTGCGTGCCGTGCAAAAGGCCACGCCAGGCGCAGCCGAGGGAATCAAGGGAGGGCTGTACACCTTTGCGTCACCCGACTGCATCCATTGGCAGCGGGTGTCGAATGAGCCGGTCCTCCCGTTAACCGAGTTTGGACTTGATTCCCAGAACGTGGCTTTCTGGTCGCCAGTCGAAAAGCTCTACGTCTGTTGTTTGCGAACCTGGAAGAATGGCCTTCGATCGATCAGTCGGGCGACCTCCACCGATTTCGTCGCCTGGTCCAAGCCCATTGCTTTTGTACAAAACCTTCCGGACGAGCACCTCTACACGAGCCAGACTCATCCGTACTTCCGTGCCCCGCACGTGCTGATCGCGCTGCCAACGCGGTATATGGAAAGCCGGGGTAGCAGTACCGAGATTCTCTTTATGTCGGCTCGGTCCCTTGACCGATATGAGCGGCCATTCGCGGAGGCGTTTATCCGGCCCGGGCTCGATCCCGCTCGCTGGGGAAATCGGGCCAACTACGCGGCGCTCAATGTCGTTCCCACAAGCTCCGAAGAAATGTCGATCTACCATGTCGGCAGCGGTGACCGTTACGTGCTCCGGACGGATGGATTTGCATCAGTCCACGCCGGTGCGGACCGGGGTGAGATGGTCACCACGCCCTTCCGTTTTGACGGCCAGCAACTGGTGCTGAACGCGGGCACAGCCGCGTCGGGCGAAGTGCGCTGCGAGATCCAGTCGATGCATGGCACGCCGATAGCGGGATTCTCACTCGCGGACTGCGAGCCGTTCGTCGGAGATAAGATCGAGCACCCAGTGCAGTGGAAGGCTTGGAGAAGGCCCGGGAGGGATCCAAATCTGGGGGCGCTCGCCGGCGTGCCAGTGCGCCTGCGATTCGTGCTCCGCGATGCGGATCTTTACGCGATTCAGTTTCGGCTCGATCCATCAGCCGTTGCGCGTCAAGCGCACTAGCTGAGTATTCCTCGGACCACAGTCCCATGGATATCGGTCAGTCGATAATCTCGACCCAAGTGGCGGAAGGTCAGTCCCAGGTGATTTAAACCGAGGCAATGGAGAATGGTTGCGTTCAGGTCATGCAAGTGCACGGGATCCCGCACGATGTTATACGAAAACTCATCCGTCTCACCGAAAACCATCCCGGGCCGGATCCCGCCGCCCGCGACCCACATCGAATAGCACCGCGGATGATGATCTCGGCCAAAACTCGTGGCCGTCAATTCACCCTGGCTAAAGACCGTTCGACCGAATTCACCTCCCCAGACGACAACGGTGTCCTCCAAAAGGCCGCGCTGTTTCAGATCGATCAACAACGCAGACGACGGTTGGTCGATGTCACGCGCCTGATGTCGGATGTGTTCAGGGAGGCTGGCATGCTGATCCCAGCCCCGATGGTAGAGTTGTATGAACCTCACTCCACGCTCGGCCAGGCGCCGGGCCAGAATACAATTGGCGGCAAACGTTCCAGGTTTCGTCGCCTCCGGCCCGTACAGGTCGAGCGTCGATTTGGGTTCCTTCGAGAGGTCGGTGAGCTCGGGCACCGAAGACTGCATTCGATAGGCCAATTCATACTGGGCGATCCGGGTTTGAATTTCCGGATCTTGGTAGTCCTCGAACTTCTGGCGGTTCAACTCCGCCAAGTCATCCAGCATTCCACGGCGCCGTTCACTATTGATGCCCGGTGGATTGGTCAGGAAGAGCACCGGATCACGCCCCGGACTAAATCGAACCCCTTGATGCTGCGACGGAAGAAACCCTGAACCCCACATGCGCTCATGCAAGGGTTGGGCGTTGGTCGGGCCGCTCGGTCGCGAGATCATGACTACAAACGCCGGGAGATTGGAATTCTCCGACCCCAAACCGTATGAGAGCCAGGCCCCGAGTGAGGGTCGTCCAGCGACTTGACTTCCCGTTTGCAGCATCGTCATCGCCGGGTCGTGATTGATCGCCTCGGTGTGCACGGATCGGATCAAGCAGAGATCGTCGACGACACGCCCGGTGTGCGGAAGTAACTCGCTCAGCCAGGTTCCGCTTTGACCGTGGGCGTGAAACGCGAAGGGCGTTGGGGCGATGGGATAGCTTTTTTGTCCGGAGGTCATGCCCGTGAGCCGTTGGCCGGCCCGGACTGAATCCGGAAGGTTTTCCTTGAAGCGTGCGCGCAGGCCAGGCTTGTGATCGAACAGATCGAGTTGAGACGGCGCTCCCGCCTGCGTGAGGTAGATTACTCGTCGCGCCTTGGGCCGGGTATGGGCGGGATGACTGGGGATACCTGAACTCGACGCCATCAGCGCCGGCTTGAGCAGTGATGCCAGCGCCATGCTGCCGATGCCAGCACCGCTACGCCCGAGGAAAAGGCGTCGCGTGAGAGTGACGGGATCGGAATTCATTCTTTGGTTACGGTTTCGTCGAGATTCAAGATCGTACTGGCGATCGTCGTGTAGGCGGCAAGTTCCACCAAATCCATGTCTGGCGCCCGGCTCGATTCCCCGACGCTGACCAACTCCCCTGCCCCGCTTGGATCGGTCTGGAAACTTTTTTCGGCCCGACGCAATCCCGCCGAGAGGACCGCAATTTCTGCGGGACGCGGCCAACGAGCGGTCACCAAACGGAATCCGTATCCCACTCTCGACTCGACCGAACGACCGCCGTCACGGACCATCCGTTGGGCCAATGCCCGCGCCGCTTCGACAAATGTCGGATCGTTCAAAAGATTGAGCGCTTGCAGCGGCGTCGTCGTTCGAGCTCGACGCACCGCACACGTCTCACGGAACGGCCGGTCGAACAAAAGCAACGCCGGGTTTGGCACGGACCGTTTCCAGTATGTGTAGAGGGTGCGTCGGTAGAGGCTCAAACCCTTGTCTTGGACATAGGTTTCGGCGGAAGACCCAGCCACGACCTGCTCGTACAGGCCGGGCGGGTGATAAGGCTTCACCGAAGGCCCGCCGAGTTGGCCGACGAGCAATCCGCTGACCGCGAGCGCCTGGTCCCGAATTGCCTCGGCTGACAGCCTCCATCGCGGACCGCGCGCAAGCCAACGGTTCTCTGGATCGACGGCCCGCAACGCCTCCGTTGAACGAGAGTCCTGACGGTACGTCGCGCTCGTGACCATCAACCGGAGGATCGCTTTCACATCCCAGCCGCTGCGGACGAATTCCGTGGCCAACCAATCCAACAAGTCTGGATGACTTGGCCATTCCCCTTGGATTCCGAAGTCTTCCGCGGTGCGCACAATCCCAATGCCGAAGAGGGATTGCCAAAACCGGTTTATGATAACTCGTGCGGTAAGGGGATTGGACGAGCCTGTGAGCCATCGGGCCAATCCGAGACGGTTTCGCGGGAAATCCGATGGAAAGGCGGGCAAACTCCCCGGGGTGTTGGGCTGAACTCGGTCGCCCTTTTTGTCGTAAGCACCCCGCATGAGGATGAACGTTTCTCGGGGCTGTTCGAGCTCACGCATGACTAGCGTCACCGGAATGGAGTTATCGGTGTCTTTGACTTGCTTCCTAAGTTGCTCAACTTTTTGGCGATTCGTCAGATGGACCGGAGATTGAGCCAACCGAAACTCGTCCAGTTTCTTGCGCTCGTCTTCGTTCCGATCATCACTCCCTTTTTGTAGGATGCCCTGCACGTCCGGCGGGACGAGTTGATCTAACGGGAGTGAGGTGGCCCGGACCGAGAGTTGCCATGGTAACGGCGCATTGGGAGTTGCAACCTCCAGTTCGAACCGCAATCTCACCTGGCCGCTGCCAAGGAGCGGGTCCAACGAATCGAGACAGGCCACAACCTTGGAGTTCGTGGTGAACAAAGCTTGCCACGCGGTGGGTGTCTTCTTGTCCAGGGCCTTGGCCAAATCTTCGACGGCGACGGAACCGTCAATGGCACGCGGCCGGAGAGAGAGCGCATTGGTTTCCGTGGCCGACCCTTCCGCCCGGAAAACTCTCAGCTCGTTGACTATCAAATTGCTCGTGCTGTTGGTCGATGGGGCATCCAGTCGAGTCAACTCGACCTGACAGGCGGTGAGCACGGACAACGGAAACCCTGCCGTAAACGTCAGAGTGCTGGCGTTCGTCTCACCGGGTTTGAACTTCAGCAGATTCCCCTCAATCACGACCGTGCTCCCGTTCGTACCGGCGTCGCCATTTACCAGAGCACCCTGCGTCCAAGAAATCGTGGCGGATCGAACCTGCTCTTCCCAACGGGACGGCTCGGCGAGGATAATCCGGGTGCGGTTTGTGAGCGCGGCGCTTTGGTCGTCGAGTTCCTTATTCAACAAAAACAGTTTCGCTTCGAGTTCAGGCGATGGAAGTTTGACCAACGGGGGGGCGCTATGGCGGGAATCCACGCTATAGTCTCCGACCCCTTTCTCGGCGACATTATGGAAGAAGGCATATAGGCCATAGAAATCGCGCTGAGTAATGGGATCATACTTGTGATCGTGGCAGCGCGCGCAGTTGAAGGTCAGGCCCAACCACACCGTCGCGGTCGTTTCGACGCGATCGGCACAATATTCCGCGAGGAATTCTTCCGGGATAATGCCCCCTTCCTCATTGATCATGTGGTTCCGGTGAAACCCCGTGGCAATCCGTTGCTCCAGGGTTGCGCCGGGCAGCAGGTCCCCGGCCAGTTGTTCGACCGTGAACTGATCAAAGGGCACATTCCGGTTGAACGCGCTCACCACCCAATCGCGCCACGCCCACATCTCGCGGTCGCGGTCCACCTGATAGCCATTGCTGTCCGCAAATCGCGCGGCATCGAGCCAGTCTTGAGCCATCCGCTCGCCAAATCGCGGCGAATTCAGCAACGCGTCAACCACCCGTTCGTACGCCTGCGAAGAAGTATCGGATAGGAATGCGTCCACCGCCGCCGGCGTGGGCGGAAGACCTGTGAGATCTTGCGTCAGGCGCCGAATCAACGTTACCCGATCCGCTTCGGGTGCCGATTGGAGGGCCTTTGGGGCGAGAGTTGCCCGGATGAATGCGTCGATCGGATGGCGCACAGGCTTTCCCAACTCACTCCGAACCTCGGGAATCGTAGGTCGAACCGGGACTTGGAACGACCAGTGTCCCTGGTATTCGGCGCCTTCAGCGATCCATCGGCGAAAAAGCTCCTTTTGTGCTGCAGTGAGTTCCTTGTGCAGTTCCACGGGTGGCATCACGTCGTCGGCATCCTGGGTAAAGAGCCGTCGTATCACTTCGCTGGCTTCGGGCCGTCCCGGAACGATCGGCACGGCACCCGATTTTGCCGGCTTCAACGCTTCCGCACGCACATCCAGGCGCAACCCACCCTTCCGGGCCGCCGCATCGAAGCCGTGGCATCGAAAGCACGTGTCGGCCATCAGCGGTCGGATCTCTCGGTTGAATTCCAAGGGTGCCGCGAAGGACTGAGCAATGCCCGCGCTCAGCAGAACGAATGCGAAGATGGATCGTATCATTGCCCGCGGCCCATTCTCATTGCGGAATGATATGGAAAAACTGCTGCCCCAGATCAAATTTAACGAGGTTGGGTATGTTAATCTCGCCAAAGGCCCCGAAGGTATTGGTGGCGATCGGAGTCCAGATCGCCAGTGGCAATGTTAGATCCGTCGTCGCAGTAACGATATAGGGAGCACCCGCCGGCCAGCCGGCTCCGTCCAGACTTAGCGTTGCCCCTGTCTCCACCGGACAAACCTTCGAACTCCCATATAGACCGTACTGGCCATCGCCCGTCAATCGATACGTTCCCGTCCCGCCAACTCCGTTGTTTCCGTCGCCGACGACTACTACATAGGTGCCGCTCGCGGGAATCAAACGACTGATGCGGGCACCGGTGGCGTTGGCTTCGGAATTCAGCCGCCCGCCGTCGCGGCCGTAGAGTCGCATCCATGGGCGAAGGGTTCCGGTACCCGTTTCGTTGAGTTGAAGAGTAATTACCTCTCCCGTGCAGGCAGAAAAATACCAAACATCCAGATCGCCTGTGGGAATGTTCCCATCGTGGTTGGCTCCATTCAACAGGGGGCCACCCTCGTCTCCAGCGGAGACCGCGACAGAACCCCTGATCTTAGCCAGGGTCAGGCGATAAGCCCCAATTCCGCCTAGTCCATTATTGCCATCGCCCACGACCACCAAGAAAGTGCCGCTCTCGGTCGCCCGAATTTCCACCTCCGCAGCGGCCGCAAACGAGCCCGTTGACAATTGAGCTCCGCTCGGGCCGAAGATCCGAACCCACGGGTACAGCGCACTTCCGCTGATGATCTCGCCAGCACGCACAATAATCGAATCTCCACTGTTCGCTGTCACCGTCCAGACATCTAAGTCTCCGATCGAAACATCACCCAAGTGCATGGCCCCATTCATGAGCGGACCGCCTTCGTCACCCGCTGAAACACCGACGGGATCCCCCGTCTTGGCCAACGTCAGTCGATACGCCCCCGATCCTCCCAGTCCATTGTTGCCATCGCCCACCACCACCGTGAACACGCCATTGTTCGTCGAACGAATCGAAACCTCCGCAACGGCCGCGTCAGGGGCAGACTCGATTAGAACTCCACCCGGTCCAAAGATCCGAATCCACGGGTATAGCAGACTTCCGCTCGTGATCTCCCCGGCCCGCACAATGATCGAATCGCCGATGTTGGCGGTCACCGTCCAGACATCCAAGTCGCCGATCGCGATATCGCCCAAATGAATGAGGCCGTTCGTCATCGCGCCACCTTCGTCTCCCGCCGAAACCACGACGGCATCCCCCGTCTTGGCCAACGTCAGTCGATACGCCCCCGATCCTCCCAGTCCATTGTTGCCATCGCCCACCACGACCGTGAACACGCCATTGTTCGTTGAACGAATGGAAACCTCCGCGGCGGCCGCAAACGAGCCCGTTGACAATTGAGCTCCGCTCGGGCCGAAGATCCGAACCCACGGGTACAGCGCACTTCCGCTCGAGATCTCCCCGGCCCGCACAATGATCGAATCGCCGATGTTGGCGGTCACCGTCCAGACATCCAAGTCTCCGATCGAGATGTCTCCCAAATGAATCGCGCCGTTCGTCATCGCGCCGCCTTCGTCACCCGCTGAAACACCGACGGGATCCCCCGTCTTGGCCAACGTCAGTCGATACGCCCCCGATCCTCCCAGTCCATTGTTGCCATCGCCCACCACCACCGTGAACACGCCATTGTTCGTC
>CAMDJH010000062.1 GCA_945900455.1 Akkermansia muciniphila | reverse complement strand
GTATTTCAAGATCCCGGGGCCTCCCGTTGACGTAGATTTGAACCCCGGAAGCTTTCCCGGAACCGTCGTAGGTCACCACCACGTGATTCCACTGCTTTAGGCCGAACTGCTCCCGCGTCTTCACCGTTAAGGCATCGTCCGGCATTTTTTGCGCGAAGTGCACCTCGAACCTCCGATCGGCGATGATCAGGTCTATGCCGCGGTACTCAGGGCTCGCCGTCTGCTTGCTTGCCACGCACCCGTCGCCTTCGAAACGGACCCATCCGCCGAAACTAAACGCATTGGTCCGTCCGAAATGGGGCATGCTGCCAGCGGGGATTTCGACATGCGTCCTACCCGACAGTTTTATGGCCTTCCCGACGCGGCCGTCGACGAATTCTGGTTGCTCACTGACGACCCAGCGCGCCGGACCGGGAGTCGTGGCGGAGGTCACCACCGCACCTGGATTCGAATTGAGCACCACCGAGTTGGTGCGGTCGGTGCTTGCGATCGACAGATCCATCGGAAAATGCACTAGGCCCGGTTCGTTCTCAAGTTGCCGAGGAGGTCGTGCTTGTGTCAGGCGTTCCCATTTTTCCTGAGTTTCGCCGGTCTCATTTTCGCGGTCCTTGAGTGTCTTTTCGGCATCGCGCACGCGGAATTCGGCTTCGACAAATTTTACCGCCTGGTCTGGAGCCGGAACGGGAATACGGGGCGGTGGATTGTCGGTCCGAATCCGATCTAACCCTTTTTCAGGCACGCTGTTGAAGAATCCGTACAATCGGTAAAAATCTCGCGTCGTGATTGGATCGTACTTGTGATCGTGGCATTCGGCGCAACCGATTGTCACTCCCAACCACACATTCCCCAGCGTATTGACCCGATCCACCACATATTTGTTGAGGTACTCGTCCGGATCAGCCCCCCCTTCGTCCGTGGTCATGTTGTTTCGGCAAAAACCGGTCGCCACCCGCTGAGATTGCGTCGGGTTTGGCAACAGATCTCCCGCGAGTTGTTCCACGGTGAACTGGTTGTACGGCATGTTCTCATTAAATGCCCGGATCGTCCAATCACGCCAAAGCCACATGTACCGCGTGCCGTCAAAATGGTACCCACTCGTATCCGCAAATCGGGCAAGGTCCAGCCAATGGGCGGCCATCCGCTCGCCGTAGTGCGCCGAGTTCAAGAGCCGATCGACTACTTTCTCGTACGAATCCTTCGATCCATCCGCCAGAAACGCGTCGACCTCCTCGATGGTCGGTGGAAGTCCGGTCAGGTCCAGTGTCGCGCGGCGTATCAGTGCGGGCCGATCGGCCTCAGCCCCCGGAGACATGAGCTCCCGCTCCATTCGGTTCAAGAGGAATTGATCCACCGGATTTCGGGCCCAAGTCGTATTCGTAACGACCGGTGCGGCGGGTCGCTCCGGGCGCATAAAGGACCAGTGCTGCTTCCACGTCGCGCCCGTATTCACCCAGCGGGCAAGCAGATCGACCTGCCGGGTCGTCAAAGGTTTCCCTTCCTTCGGCGGGGGCATGACTTCATCGGGATCTGCGGTCCGGATTCGAGCGAGCAGGGCACTTCGGGCGGGATCCCCCGCCACGAGTGCATGATGGCCAGACTTGAGTTCCTTGAACGCCTCCTCCTGTGAATCAAGGCGTAACCCGCCTTTCCGCTTGGCCTCATCCGGCCCATGGCATGCATAACAGTGATCGGCCAAGATGGGGCGGATGTCCCGGTTAAAATCCACAGCCTCCGAGACGTCGGCCCCCACGGCCGATACTGCGGTTGCCAGGATGAGCGGGAGACCGAAGGCCGCGAACCCACGAGAACACCCGTGGTGCCATGGCGTCGTTCCATCGACAGGGTACGAAAATCGGACGCGTTTGATAGCGGTCAGGAGCACGTCGAGAGCATAGCGGGTGCCAGGACGATCCGACAACTCCCGGGGCAGGAAAAATTGCGATGAATTGACGAGGCCGGGATCGAAGCGCGATAGTCGCTGAAAACTAGGCACCACCCCTTCCGAAGATTATCATGGAATTCCAATTGCGCCCGGCGGGTCCTTTTCCGACATTGGTGCTTCACGAGTATGGCCGTCAAAGTTCGCATTCCAACACCGCTCCGCAAGCTGACCAACGAGGCCGAGCTGGTTGAGGTGAAACCGGGCACTATCGCGACCGCGATTGCCGAACTGCAATCCCGCTACCCTGGAATCCGGGAGCGACTGGTCGATGACGCCGGTCAGGTCCGCCGGTTCGTCAACGTCTACGTCAATGAGGAAGACATTCGGTTCCTCCAGAATAGTGAGACACCGATTAAGTCGGGCGATGACGTGAGCATCATTCCTGCCATTGCCGGAGGCTGACCCACTTAGCGACGGCGCCCCTCGAACGGGCGGTCGCGTCCCTTTATATCCCACAGATCTCTTAAATCCATCTCTCTCCTCACCTCATGGCTGTCACCCGAAAGGCATCAAAAACACCCAAACTGAAGGTTCCCGCTTCGGAAAAGCGCCGTTTCTGGCTTAGCTATCCCCCTAGGCAGATCACTCGGCCCGTGATCTGGGAGATGAGCCAAAAATTCCCCGTTATATTCAACATCCGACAAGCGAGCGTCACCGACGAGATCGGAATTCTTTGCCTGGAGCTCGAAGGGCGGCGCGAGGATCTCAAAGCTGCCATCGCATGGCTCGAAAAGAACCGGGTTACGGTGGAGCCCGTCGAAATCAGCGTCATGGAATCGTAAGCGATTGTCCTGCCAGGGTGGAGCGCTTTGGAAAAGAAATGCGCCAAGAGATGAATGTTTTTGACGGACGCTTCGTCTTCATTACCGTTTCCAAGAAAACTCGACATGAACTATCCTAAAAAATCCTTCCGCAACGCCAGCATTCTTCGTCTCGGCCTATCCGTTTTTGGACTGTCGGTGGCAACCACGCTCCTGGGTGCCGACGTCGATGTGAGCAAGCTGCCTCCCGCGTCTAAGAAAGAAGGAGTGACCTTCGCCAAGGACATTCAGCCCATCTTCGAAAAATCCTGCTACAAATGCCATGGGCCCGAAAAACAAAAGGCCAAGCTGCGTCTCGATTCACTGGCCGCGACTTTGAAAGGCGGCGAGAATGGTCCCGATGTGATCCCCAAGAATAGCGCGAAGAGTTCGCTCGTGCACAGCGTCGCCCGTTTGGTTGAAGACGACGCCATGCCGCCGGAGGGAAAAGGGGACCCGCTCACCAAAGAGCAGGTTGGCCTCATCCGCGCCTGGATCGATCAGGGAGCTAAGTAATCCACAGTTAATTCACACCAGTGTTCGGTTGGGTAGGATTTTTGGCAAGGCGCCGGGGCTCGTTGCACCGAATCGCAAAGGGGTCAGGGAATAGTAATGCAAAGTCATTGTACATTACTATTCCCTGACCCCTTTGATGAAGTTGTAACATGATCGTCACTTCGATGACTTGAAATCGTCACCGAGGGGTAACACTCTGGATGGGTCAAATGCTTATGCATCGAATTCATTCTCCCAAACGAAACGGCTGGTGGTTTGCGATCATTGCTGCCATCGCGTGTGCTACCTCCAGCTCAGTTCAAGCCCAATCTGGCGACGCCCTGATCGACAAATTGGTCGAGAAGGGGATCTTGACTACGGACGAAGCCAACGGCCTTCGCGATGAGGTCGATAAGGGTTTCACTCAAGCCTATCAGGTCAAAACGGGAATGCCGGACTGGGTGACCTCGCTGAAACTGAGCGGTGATTTACGCAGTCGCTATGAGGGCTTCTTCTCCGACAACTCGCAATTCGCGGAGCGAAACCGATTCCGCTACCGGCTTCGGGCTGGATTCACGGCCGTACTTAAGGACGACTTTGAGGTCGCCTTTCGCCTGACGTCCAGTGAGCCCTCCGGTTCCTTCGGCGGTGACCCGGTTTCCGGCAACACGACATTGAGCGGAAATGGCTCAAAAAAGTTTATCTACCTGGACCTGGCCTACGTCAAGTGGGCTCCACTCCATGAAAAGGATTGGAACGTCAGTACAACGTTTGGGAAAATGGAGAATCCCTTCACCTTTCCGTCGAGCCTCGTGTTTGACAAGGACTACACGCCGGAAGGCCTTGCGGCCGACGTCAGTTACCGTTTTGACGAGCATCAGACGCTTCGCTGGACGGGCGGCGCCTTTGCGCTCAATGAGTTGCGCGACACGACGAAAGATGCCTATATGTACGGCACTCAGTTACGATTGAATTCTGTCTGGTCAAAGCAGATTTCCAGCAGCCTGGGTGCGGGCTTTTTTGGGTTGCAGAATCCATCATTCCTCGTTGGCAAGCCTCCGAAGCCAACGGATGCACTGGCGACCGATCAAGTCCCCGACCAGCAGCGGGGTAACAGTCGTGACGCTGCCGGCAATCTGCTCTACGAATACAATCCGATCTATATTGATGCCGCTCTCACTTACGCGTTCGAGAGTGCCCCTTTCTACACTGGGCCGTTTCCGATCACGGTCGCCGGGGACTTTCTTCACAACCCAGCGGTCAGTGAGAAGAACGAGGGCTACTCCATGGGTATCCATTTTGGAAAAGCCGGCAAGAAGAAGACGTACGAAGTGGCCTACCGGTTTATCGAACTGCAGGCCGACGCCTGGTATGAAGAGACAACCGAATCCGATTTTGGGGCTTTCTACGAGGGTGCACCCGTCGGAGGCAGGGCTGGCTATGGGGCGGGAACCAATGTCCGTGGGCACGTCGTCAAGTTGTCCTATTCACCCTACGATCAACTCACGCTGGCACTGACGCTGTTTCTCACTCACCTCATTGATGAATCGCCCGCGCGCCCGATATCGGTGGATTCCAACAGCGATATGAAGCGCCTTCAGGTGGACGCCGTGTGGAGGTTTTGAATTTTTGTCACCCTGTCGTCATCCAACTGTAACATGCGCCCGCTTTCTTTCTTCTGTATGAATTTTACATCTTCACGTGGAGCCTTCGCGTGGATTGCCGCCGCGTTTATCGCGGGCACCCATTCGCTGGCCGTCGCTGGAACCATCACGGTCAAAGGGTCCGACACGCTGGTGATTTTGGCGCAAAAATGGGCTGAAACGTACATGGGCAAACATGCATCGACCAAGATCCAAGTTACTGGGGGTGGTACCGGCACCGGGTTCGCGGCGTTGCAAAACCAGAGCACCGATCTTTGCAACGCTTCGCGGAAAATCAAACCGGCCGAGATCGAGACGTGCATCAAGGCCTTCGGAAAGCGGCCGCGGGAATACGCTGTCGCTCTCGATGGATTGAGCATTTACGTTCACTCGGAATCTCCGCTGACTCAGGTGAGTCTTGAGGAATTGCAGGGCATATTCTCGGGAAAAATCCGCAACTGGAAGGAAGTGGGAGGGCCGAATGCTCCGATCACCGTTTATAGCCGTGAAAACAGTTCCGGCACCTATGAATTCTTTAAAGAGCATGTGCTCCGGGGGAAGGATTTTGCCGCCAGTGCGCAGACGATGCCGGGAACCGCGGCGCTCCTGCAAGCGGTTGCCCGCGACAAGGGTGCCATCGGTTACGGGGGTGCTGCCTATGGGCAGGGTGCCAAGACTCTGAAAGTAAGTCGGGAGAAGGGAAGCGAGGCATTCGAGGCGAATGAAGAGACGGTGGTCAAGGGAACGTATCCTATCTGGCGACCGCTTTATGTTTATGTGAATCCGGAGTTGGACAAAGGGGACGTGAGTGCCTACTTGGGTTGGATCCGGAGTGACGATGGGCAGGCGGTCGTGAAGGAAGTGGGCTACTATCCGCTACCGCCTCATCTCAGGAAAAAGTGATTTGATCGCTGATCCCGCTGCGAGACATTCGGAGTGGACGCCGACATTCCGTTGGGAAGAGTCGGCTCTTCCTCTGGAGCGAAGAATTCCTGCATGACCCATGGCCAAAACTCCAGTCGTCGGACTGCCGGATGGGCCGGGATTCATCGCGGGCATCGGGCGCGAGTCGGCGAGCGGTTGGCCGAAATTGGAATCTTTACTGTTAGCTTCTCTGCGATTGCGCTCATTTTTCTGATCTTTCTGTTTGTCGGCCGAGAGGCCTGGCCAATCCTCATTCAGAGCGATTCCGTCAATAGTGCCGCGGTTCAAAATGTCATCCCGTCGGGGGATCTGCCGAAACTTTCTCGCGAGCAGATCCGCGCCTACTTGGGTATCGACGCCGCACAATTGGCCCGGATGGATTCCGAGACGATCCGTGACCTAATGCTCGTCCGGGAGGAGGCCTTTGCGAGTCTTCCGCAATCCTTGCAAATGGACCCTGATGCCCGGCGCAACACGGTCCGGTGGCCGTTGATGATCCCGCCACACCAATGGGCGGGCTATAGTCGGCCCGAATTCATCTGGCAACCCATCGGTGAAATTCACAAGTATAACATCGTTCCATTGCTGGTTGGCAGCCTCAAGACAACGTTGATCGGGCTGGCTTTCGCCGTTCCATTTGCATTGGGTGCGGCGATTTACGTCAGCCAGATTGCGCGTCCGCGCTTGAGGGAATGGTTGAAGCCCGGCGTCGAGCTGCTCTCAGGAATTCCCTCGGTCGTCATGGGTAGTTTTGCGCTCATCGTCATGGCGACGGTAATGCAACAACTCTTCGGCTATGAAACGCGTTTGAATGCATTCGTGGCGGGCATTGCCTTAGGCTTGGCGGTGATCCCACTCGTCTTTTCGATTGCCGAGGATGCTCTGACGAGTGTGCCGCGAAGTTTCACCCAGGCGGCTCTGGCGCTGGGAGCCTCGGAATGGCAGGCGGCCTGGCAGATCGTGCTGCCCGCCGCGCTCCCGGGTGTGTTCGCGGGGGTGGTGCTCGGCTTTGGACGCGCGGTTGGCGAGACGATGATCGTGCTCCTCGTTTGTTCCGCCAGCGTAATGTCGTGGAGCATTTTCGATTCCGCGCGAAGCATCACCACGACGATTGCTGCGGAAATGGCCGAAGCGGTGACTGGCAGTCACCACTATCGTGTTCTCTTTCTGCTCGGCACGATCCTCTTTGCCGTCACATTCGTTACCAATCTGCTGGGTGACATCTTCATTCATCGCCTCAAGGGGCGATTGGAGGGGAAACGATGAGCGCGACGACAATTCCCAATCGGC
This sequence comes from Akkermansia muciniphila, assembly GCA_945900455.1. Classification (GTDB taxonomy): domain Bacteria; phylum Verrucomicrobiota; class Verrucomicrobiia; order Limisphaerales; family UBA9464; genus SIBK01. The sequence goes on along the minus strand of CAMDJH010000062.1, from coordinate 20,810 downwards.
CCAGGTTGAGAGGAATTCGCTGGCGACCGGTTTCGAACTTTTTCAGTGGGCTGACCGGGTTGGCGACCTTCACGATTCTTGCGCTTCTCGGAATCATCCTGAGCACGATTCTTGTCAACGGGCTGCCGGGCCTCTCGTTTCGATTCATCTCCACTATTCCAAAAAGGGATTTCTTTGAACCCGGCTCCGCGGCGGTGCTTCCGATGATTGTCGGCACAACAATTCGAGTGTTTGTGATGACCCTCTTCGTCATACCGGTCGGTGTCGTTACGGCGATCTATCTGACGGAGTATGCCGCCAGCAATTCGCTTTACACCCGCGTCATCCGTGCTGCGGTCAACAATCTCGCGGGGGTGCCGAGCATTGTGTTTGGGCTATTTGGCCTCGGTTTCTTCATCAATTTCATCGGTCTCGGATTCGATTCCCTGACCCATCAAGCCGGTCCCCAACTGGGACAGCCGTGTCTGCTTTGGGCATCGATGACTCTGGCCGTCATGACGCTTCCGGTGGTGATCGTGGCGACGGAGGAGTCTTTGAAGTCGATTCATCCGGGCTTGCGCGAAGCCAGTTTGGCATTGGGTGCCACCAAGCTGCAGACGATTGTCCGGGTGGTGCTTCCCAATGCGTTACCCGGCATTTTCACGGGCGGAATCCTGGCGATCAGCCGCGCCGCCGGAGAAGTTGCTCCAATCCTGTTCACAGGGGTTGCTTACTATATGCGCGATCTCCCAAAGTCACCGACCGATCAGTTCATGGATTTGGGCTACCACATTTACGTGCTAAGCACCCAGTCACCCAACATCGACCAGACGAAACCGGTCCTGTATGCGACGGTTCTGGTGCTGCTGCTGCTTACATTCTCACTCAATGCCATCGGTATTGTGGTCCGGGCTCGGCTGCGCGGGGCGAGTCGCTCGAGCCACTGATCGCCGCCACGGATCTTCATGTCGCCGTCGCCTAACCCCACCACGTCTGCGGTTCCGCTGCCGAGTCCGATTGTCGAGACGCGGAACTTGCATCTTTGGTATGGCACGACGCCCGCCCTCCGGGGTGTGTCCCTTTCCATCCGGGAAAAGGTTGTTACCGCGTTCATTGGACCTTCTGGTTGCGGCAAGTCCACGTTGCTCCGTTGTTTCAATCGGATGAATGACCTCATCGATCGCGTTCGGATCGAGGGAGAGTGCCTCATAGGGGGGGAAAACATATACGCGCCGGAGATTGATGTCATTGAGTTGAGGAAGCGCGTTGGCATGGTCTTTCAGAGGTCGAATCCATTCCCGAAGTCGATTTTCGAAAACATTGCTTACGGTTGCCGCTTGCAGGGGCTTAAAGATCGCCATGAACTTCACGATATTGTGGAGCGGAGCCTCCGCGGGGCGGCCCTCTGGGATGAGGTCAAGGATCGCCTGCATGAAAGCGCCCTCAGCCTGTCGGGTGGGCAACAGCAACGCCTCTGCATTGCGCGAGCGATTGCCATTCAGCCGGAAATTATTCTGATGGATGAGCCTGCCAGCGCATTGGATCCCATTGCAACGGCACGGGTCGAGGAATTGATCCTGGAGCTGAAACGGGATTACACGATTGTCATTGTCACTCACAACATGCAGCAGGCCACTCGGATTAGCGATTACACCGCGTTTTTCTATCTGGGAGAGCTGATTGAATACAACGAGACCAACCGCATCTTTACCAACCCTGCAATCAAGCGGACCGAGGACTATGTCACCGGTCGATTCGGCTAATTTCATGGATAAACATCCCACTCATCACGAACAGGAGTTGGCCTTCTTGAAGGATCGTCTTCTCCTGATGGCAGGCCATGCGGAAGGATCCGTTAACAATGCCATTCGTGCGCTGATGGAGCGTGATGACGCGCTCGCCCGTCAGATCAAGGAGGACGATCAGGTGATTGATAATTTCGAAATTGAAATCGACGACCTGTGTCTCCGCCAACTGGCCCGTGCGCCGTTGGCATCGGATCTGCGGTTCATCACCGTCGCGATGAAAATATCGAGAGACTTGGAACGTATTGGAGACGAGGCGACGACCATTTCCCGGCGTGTGCTCGAGCTCAATTGTGAGCCGCAATTAAAGCCGTACATCGATATTCCGCGCATGGCTCGACTGGCACTGGACATGCTCAAGGAGGCGCTGGATGCGTTTGTGAGTCGGGATTCCAAACAGGCCCGGCTCCTGATCCCCCGCGACAAGGAAGTGGACGCGATCCACAAGCAATTGCAGCGAGAGCTGGTTAGCTATATGATTGAGCGCCCTTCCACCATTACCCGGGCGCTCAATCTGATGACGATCAGCAAGGCGATCGAGCGCATCGCCGATCACGCCACGAACATTGCCGAGGAGGTGGTCTTCAATTGTGAGGGGCGCGACATTCGGCATTCGGCGGCCGCGCTTTTGAAGGCGTGACTAGCCGACTCGCGGATACCGTCGCGGATGCATGAGACTGGGCCTCGAATTATTGGCACTCTGGGTTGTGGCTTTAGCCGTCCATTTTGCCTGGCAGCGGTGGCATCGGGTCGTCCGGAGTGATAGCGAGTATCTCCGGCGCCGCCTGGCGGAATTGGATGGGGCCAATCGCCTGGCGCTCCGGGAGGAGATGGGTCGCCAGACGGCAATCCTGGATGGGATACCGGACGGGCTGGCGGTGCTGGATGCGGGGAAACGGGTGGAGTTTGTCAATTTGGCGCTGCGCCAATGGCTTGGGCTCAGTGATGACGCGCGGGGTAGGACTCTGCTCGAACTGCTTCGACAGCCGGAGCTCGTGCAAGTCCTGTCCCGGTTGGAGACGCACGGCAGCGCGATCAGTGGTGAGTTTGAACTCCAGAGTGGCAGTCGGAAGCAGGCGCAGATCGAAGCGACTCAGATCCGCGGATCCGACGGTCGGGTGGTGGGGACCTTACTGGTGTTTCGCGATGTGACACGTCTGAAACATTTGGAGAATACGCGCAAGGAGTTTGTTGCCAACGTCAGTCATGAACTCCGCACGCCGCTCTCGCTCATAACAGGCTATGTTGATACGCTGCTGGAGGATCCGCCCGATTCACCGAGTCAGGTCCGCCAATTCCTCGGGAAGGTTCAGCGTCACGCCCGCCGATTAACATTTCTCATCGAAGACCTGCTCACTCTCGCGAGCCTGGAAGCGGGCAAACTTCCGCTGCTCCGTGGCACGATCGAGCTTCGCCCTTTTGTGGACGAGCTGTATGAAGATTTTAAGGATCGCGCAGCGGCGAAGCACACGACGCTGCATAATGAGATGCCCGAGGGGTTATACGTCGACGCCGATTCTCAGCGATTGAGCCAGGTTTTTTCGAATCTCTTGGATAACGCGATCAAGTATGGACGCGAGGCCGGCAATGTTCGCGTCGGCGGGCGTTGCCTGCCGGGAGGAGCGACGCAGTTGTGGGTGGCAGACGACGGAGTCGGGATTTCGGAGAAAGACCGCGAGCGTGTCTTCGAACGTTTCTTCCGGGTAGATCGTGCCCGCTCCCGGGAGGGTGGCGGCACGGGTCTTGGCCTCTCGATCGTGAAGCACATTGTCCAGTTGCACGGCGGCGAGGTTGGTGTTGAGAGTGAGCTGGATGCCGGCAGCCGATTCTATTTTACGTTACCAGCGCCCATGACGACGGGGCCGAATGAGGAATGAATCGGTGCCGTGGAAGCGATCGGAATCATGCGTAAAGAATCGTCCTGCGGGCGGTCCTCCGTGCGCAGCGCCCAATACTCGATTTCCGCAGCGAGCAGCAGGAGTGGGAAGAGAATCAGGTGAAGCCAGATCTGGGTCCAAAATATTGTGAGAGTCATCATGCCCAACGCCACCGGCCAGGCGACATAGCGCACGGTGATCCGAGTGGCCAGGAGGAACGCATGGCTGGGCTGATGTGGAATAATACGACCCACGAGAATGGCGAGCAGAGATCTCAGGATTCTGCCCCCATCCATGGGGAAACAGGGGAGCAGGTTGAACAATCCCAACATGAGGTTCAGGGTCACTCCGAGTCTGAGCACCATCCCCAGGTCATACGAATAGGATCGAAGCAGAACGCCAGCCAGGGAGTGGGCCAATGCAAGCATCCCGGCGATGCAGAAACTTGCCAGAGGTCCGGCCAGGGCCATCCAGAATTCACCGGGAGCGCTCAGCGGAGACTCCAGTTCGGCCACGGCTCCGAAGGGAATGAGTATTACGCGGCGGGTACCGACCTTAAAACGTCGAGCGGTGAGCACGTGTGCGAATTCATGCACCAAGAGTGAATCCGCCAGCAGGAGGAGAATTGTGAAGGCTAGGAAGACGCCCCGGAGTCCGGCTTCAAACCAGCCATAGCCGGTAAAGATGCCGGCGGGATAGACGAGCCAAGACGGGTGCAATTGCACCGGAATTCGGCTCACGTAAAAGAGGGTGAACGGCTTCCAAAGAATACTCAACGCGCCTTTGACAAAGTGCCAGGCTTGGTGAACTCCGTACTCGCGCCAGAGCGGCCGCCATCGTCGCCCTGGGGTAGCCTGCGGGCCTCGACAAGGGGGACCGTTGGCTTCACGGTGCGGGAACAGGGCAAATGGCGAGCTCGGTTGATTCGGAGTCATGGCACGACGGCGTACGCGGCCCGGGCAGATGAATGCCGGCTGGGGACCGCGATGAAGGATGATTTTTCAAGACTTTCCGCACTTCTATATTCCCCAATAAAAATCGACCGTATCGGGATGCGGTGCGCCCCCCGACCACTCCGACCAGCGCTCCTGAATTCGTCGCATCACGGGACACTCCTGCAACGCGGGGACGGATGAAACCAAGCGCGTGATTTCTTCTGACCCATTGCTTTCGTTGGCAAACCTTGGAAACCGCCGCGCCCTTAGCAGCAGCGTGCGTACTAGGCCGATCGGGCGATGTAAATGGCGTTGAATCGCTTCGATTTGGCTCAAGGCTTGCTCGGCCGCCGATGCGTTTGTTTCCAATCGAACCAGACCCGTGAGCGTGTGGTCCGCCAGATCGCCTTCGGCGGCGAGTTCTATTTGCAATTCGCGGGCGAGTTCCAATTTCGCGCGCGCCCGTTCCAGATCCCCCTGCCGGCGATACACCTCAGCCAAATCAGCCAGTGTCCGCGCGTAGATGCGAGGGCGATCCGCCGGGCCTTCACGTTCCAGGCTGATTTCGAGCAAGGCACGGGCTTCCGGCAGACGATTCGCAACGATCCAGGCACAGGCCTTATGATCATTGAACGGGAATGATTCTTCCGGTTCGCAAAATTGCATCACCTGATCCCCATGCCGAATCCATTCCCAGATTTCCGGGCGTGGAACCAGGCCGGAGAAACGGAAAACCCCGACGTGGGCGCGAGCCAGGAACAGGGTATCCTGACCGGCAACCCCGGTCAGTTGTTCCAAGGCCTGCAATGCCTTGGCGAGATCGCCCCGGCGGCTGTGGACTCTGGCGGTGAAATCGTACCAGACGGTTTGCAAATCGTCGGGAATGGGCGTGTTGCCAGCGAGTCGGAGGTGTTCGGCCGCAGCCTGGAGATTTCCTCGTTGATGGTGCCGTTCGGCCATCCGATGAATCCTCTCGATGCGGTGATGGCGGAATCCCAGGATGTCCGGAATCCTTGTCGCCCGGCCGTGCTGCCAGTCCGGGACTGCTTCGCTGAAGGGATCGGACAAATCCATCGTCTGGCCGTCATCTCGGACGACGATGTCCCAATTGCAGGAATGCTGATTCCTATTCGCAAACTGGCGGATCAATTGTCCACGCAGCCGGGCGCGCCCCGTGCTTGGCGGATCGGACATTGCTGCAGTGATGCTGTCGTTCGATACGGCATTCATGCGATGTTGCAAGAGCCCTTGTCGATCCAGGCTCGCAAAGATTCCACCGGGCCCGAGTTCGCTGAAACGGTAGTCCAGTTCGCACAATTCGCTGCGTAATTTTAGAATGGCCCCAAGTTGATCCCATTCGATCCCATGGTCTTGCAGGAGTGGCCTCAATCGAAGCCGCTCGGTGGCCAAATCGTTACTCAGTAAGACTTCACGCTGAGGGGGGGAATGGATGCCTTTCTCCCGGGCGCTGGCGGCAAGTTTGCGGAGAACATTGTTCCACACCGGGATTACGTCGGGCGAAACATTCGCGTGGCGAATATGACTTTGGAAAAGCGCAAACTTGATCGCCCAATCCAGGCGCTGGGCCAACGCGCCCGGCCCGCGCTGGAAGGTTAGCAATGTTTCACGCCACAACTGGCAGATATCGGCTGCCCAGGAAGGCAGGCACGGGTGATTCAGATGGGATTCGACGAATTCAAGGTGATGCCGCTGAATGTCGTACGCCGTCATTGTGCGGCCGTCCGGAAGCCGAATGGGTTCGTTGCCGAATGGGTACTGATTAAAAACCCGCAACGCCGCCAACGCCGACCCCATTTGCCTGGGGAGACCGATCTCCAGACCGGCGTCCACCAGTTTGACCAGCAGGGCGGTCGTTCCGACTTTGAGGGCGATTCCGAGGTGGGCACACAAACTTTCTCCGACCAGAACATGAAGGCGATGCCATCCTTCCCCCGCCAACGATTCCTCCTTGTTCTGGGTCAGCCCGCGTGCTGACGTGGAGTCGATCGAAATTTCTCGTTCGATCATTTCCGCCCGGGGCGAGAGCACAAATTCAATGCCCAAGGCGCGCGGATTAAGCCCGCCTGCACCTGCAAAAATAATGCGACTCACGAGATGCGGGATCAGAGCGTGCGCGATTGCCGCCGACGGATGTCGGCAGGCATAGTTTTCGTGACAGGCCCACGTTGTTCCGGGATTGGCGTAATCGACATTGCACTTGAACAGGCGCACCGCACAACCCCGGCCCTGCAGACGTTCGTTGGTACTGAGTTGATGGAGCAATTGATCCCCCGCGATCACGTAGCGGACGAGATCCGCCACGTTCTCCACTTCCGGCGTGCAAAACTCGGGATGCGCGCCGGAATCGATGTATAGGCGGCTCCCGTTGGCGAGGAATATCCCTGGACCATCCGAACAGGGCAGATGCGGCAGACACTCGACCGCGTCCATGATGGCATCGGGAGCCGAGAGGGTGCTGCTGTGGCCTTTGACCACCGCCAGCGCGTACTCCGTTTCGATCCCCATCAAGATGCGATTCATTGTCCTCCGGACTGGCGATTGGCTTGTAAGAATGCCTGGCTGTCGCCGGATAGAGCTGCGTTGATGATGGCCTGGCCGGCCGCGAGAAATGAGGCACCTTCGTCGGTCAGTCGTTTTAGTTCGCCGCTGTTTTCCGGACCACCCGGAGGGGCGGTTGGTTTTTGTTGATCGTCGTTGGTGCGTTCGCGTTGGTTCATGATATTTCCTTTCCGGTGTGGACGGTGGAGTAATTGTCGGTGGCCGTCGGCGAGACGACCTCGGTTGCCCCCAGCATGCGCAAGGCGGTGCCGAGCTTTCCGTGCGGGGGCAGGAGCGGTTCAATCTGAGCGCGCGTAAACGCCAGGGGATTGGACAGTGGCAGGTTGAAATAGCGCGGCACGGGCCGGTGCGGTGAACTCAACCGAAAGCAGATTTTGTCCCAGTCCACCGAGAATATGTCAGATGGGTGGGCGAGCTGGAGCAGCCGTCCGCGAGTCCAGGCCCGGGTATTCTCAGGCGGTTGCTGCATCCGTTGGACCACTTCCTCCTCGCGGAGCAATCGTTCGACACAGCCGGCCTGGAGATATGCCCAAAAGAGGCCGAACGCCGGATCGAGGTGGCTGTAAAGATGGTCGAGGTGTTTCATTTCGGGAGAATTCCAGGGGAGGCGATGCTCCTGCCGAGTCTGCTCGAGAATCGCCCGCTTCAAAACCCAATCGAGCCGGCTGCGCAGCGCACCGAAATTCCGTTGGGCCAGCTTGTCCAATGTATCACCCCACAACGTCAGAATTTCCTGGGCACGCGGCACGGCGAGATCACACCGGCCTCCGTTGACGAACGCGGATGCCTCTTCAAAGAATCGCCTCTGCCAGTCCACCGCCGTGATTTCACCTCCGAGCAGCAGCGGTGCCGGCATTTGCAGCGCCGGATCATGACTCCAAATTTGCATGCTTCCCACCGGGTCATCGAGGAGCAGTGCCGAATTTTTCCAACCGCACTCCAGCATCGCGAGGACGATCTGGAGCACGCCCACTTTCAAGAAAGCCGCGACGTCACACAGATTGTGGTCGTAACAAATGACATGGAGGCGGGCGAGGTTTGGATCCCGTCCACAAAGGGACTCATCCCGCGAATTAATCAAGGGCCGGTTCCAGGTGGTTTGCTGGCCAGCCAGCACTTCCATGAAATCTGCGCGCTGCGAAATCTGGTAGTCCACCACCGGTGCACCGTTTTCCGAGCCTACTTTACCCAATCCGCAATAAATAATGCTTGAGGCCTGATAGGAAGCGAGCAGCAGCTGATAGTGAAGGCGATGGATGATGTTGTTCCAGCCCGAGCGCGAGACGAGAAAGTTCAGGTGACTGCCAAAGCTGTTGCCCAATCCGTCGGTGTTGTTAGCGAAGACATGAATCGTTTGATCGGCCCGCAGGCGGCGATTCGCGGCGAACGAGGCCTCGCGAGCGATCCGATACCCGGCTTGCACTCCGGCCAGATGATCCCGCGCGTCCAACGCTTCGGCGATGCATATTTCCAGATGGTTCAGATCGATATATTGGCAACCACCGTTGGGATGAAACTGACGTCCCCAATCCTGTGACAGCGGGTCCGTTGTTCCTGAGTTGACCGGGGATTGTCCCACGCCGTTAGCCGGATACCGGGTAAACGTGGAGCCACCGCTGACGCCTGGGATTTCCTGTAGTAAAGCGCGCGACGCTTCGTAACCGGTGCCCAACGCAGACATAGGGGCGCCAGCAATGGAATTGCCCAATTCCATGTCCGCGCCGCAGAGCTTCGGGATGGGTTCGGTGTTCATTGTGAATCCGCGGTTACACCGTGTTGAGGAAGCGCGTGGGATTTCCAAGCTTGTGCGAGGTCATTTCCACTTTCACGACATCCAAATCCTGCGGTAGATCCGCAATGTGCTGGCGGCAATTTCCGGGCGTAATGCTCTGCGCCGCGGACGCGAACTCGCGGGCCACCGCCGCCAGCATGTCTTTCGCCTGCAAACCCGCGGTGCCGTCCGCCAACTCCCGGAGGCAGGCCGTTTCCTTTGCCGCCCGCACGATATTCGCGATCAATGCCCCGCTGATCAGGTCTGGCGAACGAAGGACTCGTTTGCGTCCGTCGCGAAACTGGATCGTGGCCAGTTCGCTGTCCGCGTTCGGGGCGTAGATGCTCGACAACGCCGCCTCGATGATCTCGAGCCGGGTGGCGGACCAATCCTCGCCATGACCGTTCCGGGCGAACGGCACATCGGACGCCAGATGTTTGCAGAAAATATCCAGGGCGGCTTTGCGTCCCGGACGTGGCACGTGGAGGATCAAATCGCCGAGTCGTCCAGCCCGCAGCAGCGCGGGATCGAGCGCCTCCAGCCGATTGGTGGCCGCGATGACCAGCACATTCCCGCGGTCGGCCATCCCATCCAACTCGGCGATCAATGCCGTGAGCGTGTTGTCATGCACCCGCATGTGGGTTTGTCCCCGCGCTGCCCCGATTGCGTCCACTTCATCGAAGAATATCACCGCCGGGCATTCGGGTGTCGCCGCCTCACGGGCGAGGCGGAACAACTCACGGATATTTTTTTCACTTTCGCCAAACCACATGGAATTCATGCCGCCCGGCTTGACGTTGATGAAGCGGGACTGACCGGACGGCGACACCGTGGCGAGAAAGTTCGCGAAGGCCCGCGCCAGCAATGTCTTGCCGGTTCCGGGCGGACCGCACAGGAGAATCGATCCTTTCCGCTTCAGGCCATACCTCTGCACCATCGCCGCGTGTTTCCAATGCAGCGCCAGCGTATTTTGCAATTCGCGTACTTGCCGGTCGAGTCCGCCGACGTCGCAGAACGTTTCCTGCGGAGTCTGCTCCAAGAATAGGTGACCGTCCGCTTTTCGCTCGATGCGTTCGAGGGCGATGCGCGATTCGCGCTGGAACAGCAGCGGGTCGCCCGCTTTCAGATTAGCGGCCAGCAGCGTCGGCACGGCGGATACCACTAAGTCTTCATCGCGCGACCGTACCATGATTCTGTCGCCGCTCAGTTTGCGCTCAAACTGGCAGGTTTCCCCGTCCTGTGGTCCCTGGGAACTGCGTGCCACGATGGCGTTTTCCTGCGGGGACAGGTAAACCTCATCGCCCGTCTGGAGGGATGGCGGTTCGACCTCGCAGAAGCCGACGACCCGCGACGTCGAGCCCTGCCGTACCAGGGCTTTCGGGCCGCGCGGGGACTCCACCCGCTTGATGAAGATGCCGGGAAACCACGGTGGTCCGCTCAGCTTTTCGAGGACACCTTGTAATTTCGTCATGTTTTCCTTCGCGTCCATCAGACCGCCGTAGTACTGGCGGAGCCTTTGGATCACGATGCCGTCCAATAGCATTGAAAATTCCGGCGACTGACGATGGGACTGCAGGAGACCGACCGCTTCGTTTAGATCGAGCATTTCGGGGCCGGGTTTTGTGATGAATTCAACGAGCGCTTCACGAGGCAGTGATGGGACAGGTTTTTTCATGAGTTGGATCTCCGGTTTTGGCCGCGACTGCTGTCGACGGCCGGTTTGAATTTAGGATGTGAAAACCGCGCGGGTGGATGAGCGCGCGTTGCCAGCCGTAGAGCGAATGGATCATGCCAACGTCGGTATTGGTGACCACGAGTGCGATATGGAACGGCTTGCTGAAAACCGTTTCGTGGAGCGTGCGATCGTGCGCGCTAAAGAATGGTTTCATGTAGGCGCATTCCCGGCGCCGTTCGGCGGAGCACTGCGGGTTGCACCAGAATTTTCCGGGATGGCTGTGTGCCCAACCCAGGATTATTTCGTCGGACTGGCGCAGCGTTAAGGCGGCATCCACGTCGCTCCAGGTCTGGGCCGTGAAGGTCAATGAATCGCGGCTGGCCTCAACATGTTTGGCGGGGATGATCGCGGTCACGACCACGGCGATCTGTCGAGTCCCTGGATCACAGCGGAGATGGCCGATAAGAATGCTGCCGGTCTCATTCGCTCCGGCCTTTTCGGTCATCGTGGCGGTTTCTTCGATCACGTGGTGCGGAATAAACACGGGGACATCGTCGGGATGCGGATCGTCAACGGGAGTGGCTTGCGCCGTCAGCGACTGGAGGTCGGACATTTTCAATGGAATCGGCTGCCAGATTTCCACCACTTCGATCGTGCTGGCTTTTGCTGGAGCGTCCACGGGCCGCGGATAGGCCAGAAGCTTGAAATAAAACGTTTCACCGGCTTTCAATTCGCCTTGGGCGACCCGTGTCGCCGACGCATCGCGCGCCAGTTGGTCAAACCAAGTCTGCGAAAAAACCGATTCACCCAGAGTGGTCCGGCGATGAGTCAGCCGGACTTTGAAGCCGGTGGCGTAGGGCAGCCCCGCTGTGCCGTCCGCCACCGGCTCGATGTTGACCTTCGCCTCGCCGATGCGAGCCGCATCCCCGGCTCGGCGCCAGGCCTCGAAACGTGCCCACTCGACCACCGAACCCCAATGGGGATCCGTGGCGAACTGCCCGAGGGAGCGGTTGGCGCCACTGAACAATTCGAGGGCGTAGGTGAAGGGATTTTCGATCATGGCTGCCGGTATGGGAGCGGATCACATCCCCGCCATGATCCGTGGCATGAAAACCACTTCATCATTGTCCTGGAGCGCATCGCCCACGATTTCGGTGCGATTCAGATGCCGGCCACCGTCCCGTTCCAGGCGCACATCGAAGTGGATTGGCTGACCGCCCGGGTCCAGCCGGTTGAGCTGCATTTTGGGCAGAAGCTCGTCGGTCAGCTCTCCGACCGTATAATCAGACGGAATTTTTTGTACCCGAACGTGCCGTTGATTCGTCACGTCCCGTGCTGTGATATTTAGACGCATATTGGTTGATCCTTTGGATTGATGGTTTCGTTGTTTTTGTTTGCGAGAAAATCACGTGTGGCATGCAAGTAGGTTTCGGCCACGGCTTCGTCCGCCAGCAGAAGAGCCTCCTCACCGCAGAGACGAAAGGCCACGGACAGGGCGGCTAATCCCTCCACGAACGTTTCCGCCTCGTGTGGCGTCGGCAATACCGTTTCAAAAAAGGCGAACTCCCGATCCGCGGCCCTGGTGAATCCGCCACGAACGAGTTGGATGTTGGAATTGAGCCGCGCCAGCAGCTGGGACAGGGCGCGCCGCGAAACCTCCGACAGCCCTTCCAGGGAGCAAAGTTCCGCCACGCAACGAACCGGGACGTCTTCTTCCAGAATGTCCGCCTTGCGCGGAACACCGGGAACATCCAAGACGACTTGCGCCCGACCGTCCGGGCGAATCGTCATTTCCCAACCCGCCTGTTCGCAGGCCGCTTTCAAGAGATTCATTGGATCACCTCGAATTCCAACTCGCCTCGGGCTGTCGTCCGACTCCGGCGGCCCAACGGACGGGCATCAATCGGAAAACGGTCGGCGGGTTGATGTCGCGCCCACTGAGCTGCCGAATGGTTCAGTCCTTCATCCCTCAATTGGTACAGGTTCCAGGTCAAAAGATCGTGCAGCGCGAAAAGTATTTCCGTAAGACGCATGCCTGGCGTGATTTCGAGGCAGATGAATGGAGGCCGGATATTGGGATGCATCGGTTCCAAATCCGGGCGACCACCCACCCCGAGAAACGTGAGTACTTGCGAGGCGTGCACGGGCCCGCGGAGGTAATTCGGCGGAAAATGAATCCCAACGCCCCAACGACTCCACTCCACGACTTCACCGGCCGGGTCCTGGGCCAGACCGGTGCACCGAAATTCAGCCCTATAGTGAATAGGCACCGATGCCGGACCCGGCATGGGAATCAGGCGCAAGAGATCGCTCCGCGCTTGCAGCGCCATCCCTTCCTGAAATTGCTGTTTCAGGAAGCTCGTGTAGACGGGATCAAATTCCATTTTCATCGGTGCTCCTTTTCAATCGTGGGGTCTGCGGAAGAAATCGGGATCACAACGCCGGCCGCCGCGCTCAGTCCGCCCGGCGACAACGTCGGCTCGGAAATCGATTTTGCATCACAGCGATGCACGCGCTGCGTAAGGACTTCGACCTGAAACGATTGCCCTTCGCCCATAACGGTGACGATATCGCCTGACACAATGCCAACGTCGGCCAGCGACAGGCCCAGAACGAGCTCGGGCAAGTCGCGGTGAATCCAGGGCACAAGGTTCGGGCCGGAAACCAACAGGGCGTTCGAGTTGCGGCAGACGGTGCAACGCGCTGCCACGTTTGGAATCCGCCCGTCCAGGCGGAAGTTCCCGCCCCTGCCGACCGAACCGCATTTGGGGCAATGCCAGGCACTGGCAAAAAATCTTCCTTCAATTCCCAGTCGGGGATGGTCCCCAGCGTGCCTCTGAATGAGGTCGAGTGCGGCGCCCAACGTGATCTCGGGCGACAAGACCGGAGCGGAACGAATATCCCATAACGCGTGATGGAAACGGCACTTGGGGTTGCGGCGAAATGAAGTTCGGTAAGACGTGTGTTGCGCGACATTGACGATGAACTGTCGTCCGAAAAGAATGGCGTCGACGTCGCCACGAAAAAACTTTCCGCATTCAACGCCCAGCAGCGCCGCCGCCATCGCCCCCAGTGCAGCAGGGGCGTTGGTGGGCGGGTTTTCTCGGTCGCTGGCTTCGCACGGTGTGCGGCCACCCATGGAGCGATAATCCTCATCGCACAGGGGGCATTCAAAACAGGCTGCCTCCTCGATGGGTTGGTAGGCGTTAATCCGTACCAATCCGGCTTCGGGATTGACCCCGGCATCCAAGAATGGAATGCCCAATCGCCACGCCAGTTGATTGACCACGACGCGCGACGCTAGCGAATCGAGGCACGCGATGATCAGGCCGCTGCATCGCAAATATCCCGCTGGAACGTGGGCAATGTCTGCTGCCACGGCCGTGACCTGGACCGATGGATTGTGAAGGCGCAGCCAGGCGGCTTGAACCGCCGACTTGGCCCCGCCGACGTCAGCGCGAGTGATGCGTTGGGTTGCGAGATTGGCGGGCTCGTACCTGTCCTTGTCCACCAAGGTGACCTGCGTGAGGCCGGGGAGATTGGCGAGCAGTTGGACAAGATGCGAACCGATGTTCCCCAAACCAACGAGGGTGATCGCGCCAACCTGCGCGGGGCTCCTCGATTCGATGTTCGGTGATGAATGGTCGTTCATTCGACCTCCTCGGGCGTCCAGCGGTAGCGCCCGTCGAGCGCTGACCGCTGGCTGCAAAGGGCGCAGGTTTCCGCGTAAGTGAAGCAGTTGCGTCCGGCCATCTGATGATGCCACATTCCGCAACCAGGACACCGCACCGCGTCCGCTCCGGCGTCAATTGCGTCCCGGCAGCGCGGGCAAAAAACAGTTTTTTCGCTGCCCGGAAATTTTTCAACCGCCGCCAGGCGTTCGGTGGAGAAATAGAAGGGTGGCAGGCCGCGCACCTCGAGACGATCGCGATCATGCAGTAGACGAAGGCCCAATAACTCGAGGCGGCCGTTGATCCGTATGCGATCCGGCGGAGCGAACAGTGCCCACTGTTCCGGGTGGTCGCGACGCACGATGCGTTGGAGCAGCGGAACGATTGGAGGTATGCCGGGGAGGCGCAGGCCCAAGGTCGCCAGGTCGAGCGCCGTGGAGCCGAGGCCGAGCGCAAGAGTTTGCCACCCGACTTCATCATTCTTGTTGATCCAGAGGTGAGGCATAAGAATCGATGCGAGACTTTTTCTACCCGACGGGTAGCACCACTAACACGCACCCGCTTCATCTGTCAGAAGATGTTCAACTTATCTTTGCCGGAACAGCGAAGTTGCCCGGAGAGGAAATTCGCGGCGAAATTAAGATCCTCCCTCAACTTGTCTGAGACACTGCTCAGATCCTGTGGTAGCCTCGCCTCATGAAAAATCCCACCTCTCTTTCCGGTGCGACCCACGCTTCGTCCCTCCCCGCTCAGAGTGGGGTTGGTCGAATCTTTCGGGCGACCTATTGCAATGCGAGAGAGGAAGAGGAATTGAAGCTGTTCAAGGACCGGGACGCCATGGCCGCTTATGAACTGACCGCGCACCTTTCCAATCACAAGGGCTATCATCTTGGGACGTCCATTCAACTCTATCCCTCGGAACAACGCGACCTGACTGCTTTTCCCGCCTTCCGTCCCAACGATATCATCCTTCTCACCACCCGCCCGCCGCTGGATGACCGGATGAAGGTTGACGACGGCAAGGCATTTCCGCCGAAACGGAAGTGCTATCAGCGGTCGGGTTGCGAGCTGGAGGACTGCATTTTTCGCGAGTTGGGGGACTATATCTCGTACTGCAATCGGAAGCGTCTGGAGTTGACCGACAAGGCGTTCAAGCTGTTGAAAGTCCAGCAGGGCAGGCACGAGCCGGATATGTGGAAGGATCTGGAGTTCTACGAATACTGCGTGACCAGTATCGCGGAGGCCGGGGTGTTGGTCCACCACATGGGCAAGGATTCCATCAAACCGGACAGGAAGCAGCCGCCGTATACCGTCGGGTTTTTTCTCTACCTGCCCTGCATCCGGAAAGTCGGCTGCAGTCTGATCGTGAGTTTTGGCATGAATGGTGATGCCACGTTGATGTGGAACCGGATCATCCGGACGCGTTATAGCCAATGGCTGGAGAAGCCGGTCGGCGGCCCGCGTTTTGTCATGGCCCAGGTAATCTTTCGGAAGTCCGTACCGATCAATCCCCTCCCGTTGACCCCGGAATTTGCCGATGACGAGAAGGCTTATGAAGTTCGACTGCTAACGGAATGAGCTCAGGATTCGGACCGGGTGGCGAGTTTCTCCGGTTAAACGTGCTTTCCTGCGGACGTATTCCAGGTAACCGTGAGCTTTTAAATGCTATTGAGGAGACCTATGCCCCCCCAGCACCGACTTATCGAAATTGATTGGCCTGATTTTGGCGCAGCATCGATCCCACCGCTGGCCGAATTGAGTGAATTTGAAGCCCGCCTGGCGGCGACCCGCGCCGCGATGGATTGCAATGGACTCAGCCACCTCGTCGTCTACGGCGACCGCGAACACTTTGCCAACCTCACCTATCTCACGCACTTCGATCCCCGCTTCGAGGAAGCCGTCCTCGTTATCCGGAGCGAGGGCCATCCGCTTCTGGTGGTGGGCAATGAGTGCGAAGGATACTTGGGTATCAGTCCGCTCTATGTCGCCGGCAAATTGCGCCATGAGCGGTTCCAACCGTTTTCACTGCTCAACCAGCCACGCCAAAGCAGTCGCTGGATACAAGAGATTTTTGCGGCTGAACGGATCCAGGCAGGAGCCAGGGTGGGGTGTGTGGGCTGGAAATATTTTTCGGAGAGTGAAGTGAGAGACGGCCGTCACGCCATTGAATTGCCCGCCTATCTCGTGGACAGCCTGCGCCACTTGGCTGGATGGGATAATGTGACCAACGCCACGGCCCTCTTCATGAACCCTCGTGATGGCTTGCGGGCCCGATGCTCCGCCTCGGAAATTGCCTACTTCGAGTACACGAATGTCCTGGCAAGCGAAGGCATGAAACGGATGCTCTTTGGCCTGCGCCAGGGAATGAGCGACTACGAAGTGATTCAATTGGCCCAATGGAATGGCGAACCCCTCAGTTGCCATATCACGTTCTCTACCGGCGCACGCAGCCATCTGGGTTTGACCGGGCCGAGCGGCCAGCGGATTCAACGCGGCCAGTCTCTCTCCACGAATCTGGCGTATTGGGGTAGCAACTGTTGCCGGGCAGGTTGGGTTGCGGCGTCGGCCCAGGATCTCCCCGCGTCGGCCCAGGATTACGTGACGGCCTTTGCCGGTCCTTACTTTGAAGTGATGCGCGACTGGCTCCAGATGCTGCGCATTGGTACACCGGGCCACAAATTGGCAGAACGGGTCAGCACGCGCCTGCCCTTCGATAAATATGGAATCTTTCTCAATCCTGGCCACCTCATCCATCTCGACGAATGGCTCAGTTCACCCATTTACGCCGGGTCGGAGGATGTCATTCAGTCGGGAATGGTCATGCAAATCGATATTATTCCTTCCTCACCCATTTATACGTCCACGCGAATGGAAGATGGGGTGGTAATCGCTGACGCGGCGTTGCGGCGGGAGATTGCAGAACGCTTTCCGGACTGTTACCGCCGTTGTCAAGCGCGCCGCCATTTCATGCAAGACACTCTCGGCTTCAATCTGCCCGACGAAATTCTGCCGCTCTCCAATATTCCCGGCCTCGTCCCGCCATTCTTTCTGAATCCGCAAAAGGTTTTTGCATTGTAATGGGAAAGGGCTCAGTCCTTGGTATTAGCAACCCGTCAGCCCAGCCCAAATGCTTTAAGAGCAGCCAAAGTAAACAAAACCAAGAACGGACCCCGTAGTTGGACTTTCTGTCACCCGATCTAAACTTTAATCTGGTGGTACGAGCGCTCGTACTGTCTAAAAACTCGAACGAGGCGAAAGTCGGAATCGGTCGCCTTAAGCGTCGTTACAGGTGCAAAAATGCTATATTTTAGGGGCTACACAAGCTAACACTGGCACTACCTTAACTAACACCTTCTCTACACCTCTGCTGACGTTTTTGCTGACAGTGTGAAGTCAAAGATTAGCCTGCAAATTGGTCGTTTTCACGGGGAGTGGATTGGTCGAAAACGAAAATGTGCCAGCTCAACGTCCGTGATGAAGATGAATGTCGGGAATGTGTGCCTGCGTAAAATGGGTGACGCTCGTCATGCCATCTCCCATTTTGTCACGCCTCGGATTGCTTCACGCGATTCCAGATCCTTTCAATCGTTTTCGATCACCCTCATTTCAGGCTGCCGACTGTCAAGCAGCGCGCGCTCAACGCTTCAAATCCCATTCCTTGAGCTTCTTCGCCGCCGTGCCGAACGGGCCGAGTTGGAAAACGGCCGCGCCCGCGGGCGAGAAGGTGAAGCTCTTGAACGGTTCGGCGTTCATCTGGTCGAGATATGTGGTCGGCCCGTTGCCGGTGCTGACGTGCGGATTGAACTTCGCGCCCGCCCCGATCTTCTCAAACGTGGACACGTAATCGATGATGGCCGCGTCGATGGCGGGATTGTCGTGACCAGCGGTGAACGCGCCGATGGGGCCGCCGCGCAAGTTAAACGGCGCCGCAGCGGCAATGATGTCCGCCTGCAACTTCAGGATTTCCGGCGTCGACTTCGCGCAGATGCCGGCGACCCCCAGCCCGCCGCCGGCGGGGATGTAGTAGAGCTTGAAGGCTTCCAGCTTCATCTTGGTCACGTTTGCCGCGGCGAGCACCTTTTCTTCGGCGGCATAAAGCTTGGGCAAGTCCGCCGTGCGGACGAAACACTGGAGCATCGTGATGTGCGGGGTGTGCGTCGAGTCGAGGGCGAAGCCCTGCGGATATTCTTTGAGCAAACGGGCGTTGTTGGCGGCGGCGTGCTGGAGCATCGTCGCGTCCGGCTGAAGCAGGATGTCGATGGCGGTGATCTCAGACGGGAAGACCGTCTTCCAATCGTCCTTCATGCTCACGACGGTCCAGCCGTCCTTCTTCGCGTGGTCTTCCAGCGCGGACGTGAAGAAACCGTATTTCACGTCCGGCAATCCGCGCGCAGGGCCGTAGGGGAACTCGCGCTTCGCATCGTCGTGCAACACGAGCAACTCGAACCGAGCGCCGCTGCCGCTGTGCGTGTATTCCAGCATCTGCTGGTCGCCCACGGAATTGCCGAACGCCGCGATGGGCCGGCGGCCGATGTGCTGGTTGATGCCGACGGGCTTGTCGGCTTTGTCGTCGTTGAAGTTCAGCGCGGGCAACCGCACGAGCACCGCCTTACCGTCGCGCAGTTCAAACTTCGTCTTCATGCTGCTGCCGATGACCTGTTCCGGCGGGATGCCGTAAGCCGCTTCCGTCCACGGCCGCATGAACTCGATGCCGCCGCCGGAGACGATGAAGTTCTTGAAACCATTCGCCTTCATGTAGCCGAGCACTTCGAGCATCGGCTGATAGGTCATGTCGAGGAAACGCCGGCCGGTCGTCGGATGTTTCGCGGTGGCGATCCAGTCCTTGACCGCCTGCGCAAACTCGTCGGTGGTCATACCGGTGTGCGTGGCCATGAAAAGTTCCATCAGCCCATGATCGCCGCCTTCGAGCGCGCCTTTCACGTCGCCCTTGAGAATCGAGGCGAAAGGTTCTTTCGTCTTCCACTCGGGATGCTGCGGCGCGAGCGCCTTCACGCGGTCGGCCACGAAGTAAAACTGGACCGGCACCGGCTGCTCGCACCAGAGCGTGCCGTCGTTGTCATACACGGCGATGCGTTCGGGCACGGGCACAAAATCGGGCGAGCCGGGTTTTGTCACCTTCTCCACGAAGTTGATGATGGATTGTTTAGCCAGGCCGTCGTTCCACGAGGGCAACGGGTCGGCGCCGCGAGCGAGGATTGAGGTGAAGGCCAGCGCGCAAACGAGTGCGGCGGCGAGGCGGTTGTGTCTGCGTATGGTTTTCATGTTTGCGTTTGCTTCGCTGGTGAAGTCGCGGGCCGGCCACCCGGCCAGCCCGCGTGTTTCACAATCGAATCACTTCACCTTCTCGATGTCCGGCAGCACCCACGTCCGGTTGAAGTGGGCTTCGGTGGGACCGTAGAGGCGGAAGTAGGGAAACCACGACTTGCCAGCGAGGGTGGGAATCCAGTTCTTCTCGAAACCTTTCGGCGCTTTCGGGCCGAAATACAGGTCCACCGAGCCATCCGCATTCTTCACCAGCTCCTGCCGCGACGAGCGATCCGTGATGTCCGTGCCGTTCTCGATCAGGCAACGCGTGGACACGTCATAGAGCGTGATGGACCAGAACTGCTTGGCGGGCGCGTTGGGCGGAATGTGCAGCCGGTAGTTCGTCGCACCATCGAGCCAGTTGCCGTCCTTGTCCTCGTTGATGCCGAGATAGACGGAGCCGATGCCAGGCGTCGTGCTGACCATGCCTTTGGAAGTGCAGGACGCTTCGTAGAACCAAGAGGCGCGCTCATCGAGCTGCGTGTAATGCTCGGTTTCCTGGCTTGGATCGAGGCACAGCTCAAACATCCACTTCGAACCGGGTGCATAGGTCGCCTGGGGCATATAGCGTTTTTCGTAGTCGTTGGCTTTGGCCATCGCTTCGCCGACGAGCGTGGCGTCCGTGAGAATCTTCTTCATCCGCGCATCGGGGTTGAACGGCTTGCCCTTCTCCATGCCGAGCGACTTCAACATCCCGTATGGTCAAAAAACTCATGCGGCATCTCGGTAGTAGAATTTCAGGAGGCCGCCGAGGCGCTCGCGAGTCTTTATATCCCCCGATATTTCACCGATTCGATCCTCGGGCGCTGGAAACAGGATCACGTTGCCCTTGCCTTGGTGATTTCGCTTATCCATGACTCTCTGCCATTTTTCCCTCTGCTTGGTTCTGGCCGCGTTCCAGACCGCTTTAGCCGAGCCGCCCGTCGCTCCAAAAGCCTTCATCGACGGCACCGCACCGGGATGGCGCGCACTGGGCGAGGCGGATTTCGTCAACGTCAATTGTGCCACCAACACGTGGACGTGGCGTAATGGCGAAGTGCATTGCACCGGGCAGCCGGTCGGCGTCATTCGTATGCACAAGCCGATTGCGGAGGACGGTCTGAAAACCGTGTGAAAGTGCCGATTTGAAAACCGCACAGTGATTGAGGGGTATTTCCGAGATGGGCGAGGGCGACGCTGGGTTCGCCGCCCC
>CAMDJH010000061.1 GCA_945900455.1 Akkermansia muciniphila | reverse complement strand
GAAGACCAACCCGAAGACCAAACATAATACGAAGAGTTTCCGTAAGCGCTTACTCTCGGCCCGGGGCGGTCGAGAACGCCTCCAGGCGATGATCTTTGCCAAACACCCTCAGCTCTTGGATCTATGAAACTCGAAAGGCGCGTCCTGCCAGGGCACGGGAGATAGAGGATTTTTCTTTCCGACAAGGCGGCGTTAGAGTGTCCTCCTCGGTGACAAGCCAGCGCTCAAACATTTAAATCCCGTGCAGCCAAAAGACCAAGTTTTCAGCGATAAAATCAAAGACGTGGCTGATTTCCATTTTGGAGAGAAGGTCGCGACGGTCTTCGACGACATGGTGGGGCGATCGGTGCCGTTCTACGCCGAGATGCAACGCATGATCGGGGAAATGGCCGGCGATTTCGCTGTGAACGGCACCAATCTTTACGATTTGGGCTGCTCGACTGGCACAACCCTGCTGCATTTGGACCCACTGGTTGCGGATCATGTCCGGTTTATCGGTGTGGATAATTCCGAAGAGATGCTGGCGAAATGCCGCGCCAAGCTGAAAGAGCACAACTTTTCCCGGGATCACGAACTCAGACTCGCCGACTTGAACCACGGCATTCAGATTGAAAACGCTTCGATGGTCCTGATGGTCCTGACGCTGCAGTTCATCCGGCCACTGCACCGGGACAAATTGATCGGCAGCATTCTCCAGGGCATGAACCAAAACGGTGCCCTCATTTTGGTCGAGAAACTGGTTGGGGAGGATTCGTTGTTCAACCGCTTGTTCATCAAATACTATTACGACCTGAAGAAGCGTAACGGTTATAGCGAACTCGAGATCGCCCAAAAGCGCGAGGCGCTCGAAAACGTCCTCGTGCCGTACAAGCTGATGGAAAACCGGGAAATGCTGCTGCGCGCCGGATTCCGCTACTGCGACGTGTTTTTCAAGTGGTATAATTTCAGCGGCATTATCGCGGTCAAATGATAGTCCAAATCGGTAATTTTTTCTTTCATCGCCGCAACGGACTTTTTCCGTTGCTATACATTCTCATCTTCCTCAATGGGCCACCCGCTTTTTCCAATCATCGCCTCGCGCTCTTCGTCGGAGTGTTGATCGCCCTGTCCGGACAATTGCTCCGCGGCGTGACCGTTGGTTTGGATTACATCATTCGCGGCGGGCGCAAACGGCAGGTTTATGCAGATCGACTGGTGCATGGGGGCCTTTTTGCTCACTGCCGAAACCCGCTGTACGTCGGCAATTGTCTGATCTTGATCGGCGTTGGGACCGCGGCGAACTCGTTACTTTTCCTGACTCTCGGTGTTCCGATTTTCCTCTTCGCATATTGGGCAATCATCGCGGCCGAAGAGGCGTACTTGCAGGGCAAGTTCGGCGAGGAGTTCACCCAGTACTGCGCCAGCGTGAACCGGATCGTGCCAAATTTATCCGGTCTGGGCAAGACCCTCGAGGGGATGCACTTCAACTGGCGGCGGCTCATCACCGCCGAGTATAATTCCGCGTATATCTGGATGGCGGCAATCCTTCTGGCGACTCTGAAGAACCTCTGGTTTGAGAGGCGGTACCGTATCCAGGATCCAGTCGTCCAGACGCTCTGGCTCTTGCTGGTCGTGGTGTCCGTTGCCTATGGCGTCGCGCGTTACCTCAAGAAACGTGGCATGCTCGCAAAGGACTGACTGAATGTGAGGGCGCGGTGATGCGACATCGCGAGTTTATGGAGAATGCCCATCCAACGGGTGCGGAAGGATCATCCGGGGTTCGCTGGTTTCGGCAGCAGCCGCACAATGACCACCATCAAGACGGTCACTACGAGCGCTAGGACGCCGAAGAAGACGAGAGATGAAGCCCTGCTCGATGGCTTCCACCCTGCCGGCCCGGCGGGATCGGCGTCAGATAGTGCCGCGTCGGACTTGGCGGCGGCTAGGATCTGCGGCGCGACAAGGCTGAGGTCGTAGCTCGGCGAAACCGCTTTCACGTTGCCGTAACAAAGCTCCAACGCCGCGCCCGGTGGTGCCTTGAACAGCAGCCGGTTCACGGGAAGGAAAACCCGGAACTTCTCCAAATTCAACGCGGGGTTGTCTCCGTTGTCGATCTCCAGCAACAAGGTTTCCGTCTGCGGTGGCTGAGAGAGTTTGACGATGAACGCGCCCGATTTGCCGTCGGGTTTCCGGATCCATGACGAGCTGCCCAGCAGCCGCCGATGCCGTTCGCCCCGGTTGTCGGGCACTTCCTCGATTACCTGCGCCTCGCGCTCGAACAACATTGCTTTAATTTCACACGAGAGGGCTGTCAGCGGCAGCTGAGCGTGAGGCAGGCGAATGGTCCAACGGCTCAAGCGCGGTTGTTTCGGATCGTCGGTCCGCGACACTTCGGGCGCAAGCGCGCGGGTGAATCCGGTTTGCTCGAGGATGAACGGCACCTGTTTCCCGGCCGTAACAAGTCGCAAATCCCCCAATCCGGCCTGTGAGTGAGCCAGCACATGCGGCGTCAGTTCGAGCTGTTGCACCGCACCGGGGGTGAGCTTCACCGCGCGGCGAAACCGCCACGGCTCCACATCGAGCACGGCGGCGAACAGCGGGATTTCCGCCAGTGGTTCGGAAGGATGGAACTCGGGGTTAGCG
Source organism: Akkermansia muciniphila (assembly GCA_945900455.1). Lineage (GTDB taxonomy): Bacteria > Verrucomicrobiota > Verrucomicrobiia > Limisphaerales > UBA9464 > SIBK01. The sequence goes on along the minus strand of CAMDJH010000061.1, from coordinate 25,439 downwards.
CCGAGGCTACCCCGCTTGAGAGAAGCGAGCGTGGCTCCCTTCAGTTGTGAAGCCAACGCGGCCACGTCGTAACGCGGCGCAGTTGCGCGCGGGTTTCCACAAAACAATTGGAAGGCACCGGCCTGCCTCGTATGAAAAACAACGTGGATCGAACGTCGTAATGCCACGACGGCATCCACAGGCAGCGGCGGGCTGTCGCCGTTTTCGATCACGACCACCAATTCTCGCGAGGGCGGCTGCGAGTCGAGCGCGAGATCAAGCTGCGCGGCGGCGTTCCCGCCTTCGACAGCCACGCGGTAGATTGTGCCGGTGCCGAGCGGACGCTCGCGCACTTCGCCATTTTCCCAATGGCGCGTGAGAACACTCACGCGCCGGATGAACAGTGGTTCGTCGGACTCGAACCGCAGTCCGGCCAGCGGCACCCGTGCGGCGCCGAGGTCGATGGTGAGGCGCGTCTCACCAGCGCCTTCGACACGTTCGACGAACCGGGTGGCGGCGACTTCTGGTGGCGGGACGGGGGCTTCCTCCTCGTGCAGCACGATGGCGGTAATCGGGATAGGTTGCGATCGCACGTCATCCAGTGTCAGTGTGATATGCGTCCACACGCCTTCGGGCAGTTGGAGTAAGAGTTGTGTCGCACCGTCCAGCTGACGAAACACCGGGTAAGCCGAGAGCAACGTGCGCGTGCCATCCGCAGACGCACCCGTCAGCGAAGCGGCTTTCAAGAATTCAGCCGCGGGTGTTTCGAAACCGAGCGCGACGAGATGGCCGCGCATATTTACATCAATCTCAATTCGCGTTCGGTTCCCTTCAAGGAACACTTGCCACCCCTCCCGTGGACGGAGAGTTCGGGTCGTGGCCCTTGGGCGCTCGATCAGGTACGGTACTTCCGCGCCCGCCGGATCGAGCACGCGTAAATCGGCGAGCGATGCTTGAGCGGCGTCGAAGATCTCCGGCGGCAACGCGACCCTCACAAGGCCCGGTGCGGCCACGTCCAGGCTTTGGCGGAACGGCCAGTCATTCAGCGGTGCGGCCGTCGTACGGGCACCGAAGAGGGTGGCCAACAGGACGATCCGGTAAAGCCACAGCGCCGCCGCCGTAGACCGGGATGCATCGCGATGGCGGTTGTCAGAATTGGTCAGCGAATTCAAGGGGAAGTCGGGACTTTCTTCGGGGTACCCCCATCGGGAGCGAGGAACTTCTGATAGAGGAACGACGCGACCATGGCTACCACGGCGACGGCGGCGAGGGCGCCAATGCGGTAGAGTTGATTTAACCGCCCGAGATCGTGGAAGAACAGCTTCAACAGCGTCACACTTAGCAGCGCCAGGCCTGCGTAACGTGCCGCGCGCAATTGCCGCCAAATTCCCGCACTCACCAGACTGAGCGCGAACAAAGCCCAGGCAATCGTATAGGTCATGTCACGCCCAAGATTGCCGGAAAACTGGAATGTCAGCTCCCTCCCACCCGCCGCCATAAAGTAATCGGCAATTTCCAGGTTCAACAGGATGAAGGCGAGAACCACGCCGAGCGTGTTCAGCAGTATTGGGGCATTCATCGCACCGATGCGATTGCGCGGGGGTGCGAGCAACCGTGCCGACACGAACAGCGCCGCGGTTGTTAGGCCGTAGGCGTATAGATACCAGTTGAGGATAGGCGTCGCGCTGCGCGGATGGTAACTGAGCACCGCCGGGTTCAGCGCGAGCCGCGCAAAGGCCACGGTCAGAAGTCCGACGGCGGCGATGCGAAGACCCGGATGTGGCAGGCGATGGAAGAGCCAACACAACGCCGCGCCTTCGAGCGCCCACGCTATGGTGATCCATTGCCGCTCGAACTGGATCGGGAAGATCAGTGTGATGAAGAACAGCGACGCCCCGCCAAACCAGGCAAGAACACCGTCGCGACGCGCGTGCCCCGCCGGAAACCATTTCAGCAACACGACGACGCACCCTAGTAACGGCAGCGCGAATGCCGCTGGAAGCAAGCCCATCATGCCGTTAGGCCACGCCCCATTCACCACGCGGTAGATGAGGGAAAAATGTAGCGGGGCTGACAGCGCCGCCACCGCCCACGGCACCGTCTCGTTCTGGCACTGCGTGCGGCTGGCGAACGGGAACACCACGAAAGCCCCCGCGAACGCGAGATACCAGAGCAACGGGACGAGCGGGATCCCGGCGACGTCAAAGTGGCGTGAGTGCCACAGTGTTTCGAGCGCCAACACGCAGCCTAAGCCGACAGCGGTCAACAGCATGACCCGAAACGCGCGCGCCACCGTCATCAAGAGCGCGATCAGCGCCAGTGCCAGCGCGAAGACGGGCGATGGATTCGGGAGCGGGATGCGAGCCGTAATAAGGATCAACAGGAGGAATGGCAGCAGTGCCGAGAGGGCGGGCAGCTGCGCGCGCAATACTTCCGGAGAGATGCCCGTAAGTCCCATGCTGGCAAACGCCTTCGACAGCGGATCGTCGTCGGTGCCTGTAAGCCCACGCGCGGGAAGCCTTCGCAAGACGAACATTCCGGCGAAGAAAAACAACGCCGCCATGCCGCTGATGACGATTAACATGTCCGGCAACTCCACGCTCTCGATCGGAACACGAAAAATCCATGCCGCCGCGACCAGCACCGTCAGCGCCAACACCGCCACGATCGACACCAGGGACGCCGTGACAAGCGCGAGGCCAATAGCGATCAGGTCCACGAGAAGAATCACGGGCCAAATTAGAATCGACACTGCGGCGAGTCTGAAGAAAGGGATTAGCATGAGCAGCAGAGCCAGCGGCGGGAACAGATGGGACCACCAGGCGGGTGCCGTATCGGGGCGAATCCGCTGGGAAACGATCGGAAAAATGCTGTGAAGAATTGCGAAGACGAGAACAAGGCCGAGTCCCCAAAGGAGAAGGTCGTTGGTGACGTTCTGCACCGTCCAGATTGCGATGAAACAGTACGCGAGTCCGCCTCCGACAAGTTGCAGCGGCCCGAGCCGTGGTGCGCGCAACGTCAGGGCGAGCAGACAAAGGTCCCCACCCAGCACGAGCGTGCCCAGCAGCGCGGGACGCTGGCCGAGGGTGTCGGAGCGCAGGAGAAACAGGGCATACACCAGCGTCAGTAGCGCAAGGCCGGCCGCCGCACCCTGAAACCAGAGGTTGGGTTGCTGGCGCCGTTGTGCCATTTCATTACTCGCGAGGAAAAGCGCGTCAAAGCCGAGCAGGACGACCATCGCTGTGCCGATCTTGTCGACGGTGAAAAACTGTTCGGACCAACCCAGTTCCATTCCCGCCGTGCCCAGCGCCGCGAGCACGATCAAAAAATGCCAGCGCCGCGCTAACGCCACCGCTATCAGGCCGGCGTCGAGCAGCGCGATATACGTGAATAAGCCGACGGGGTTATCCACACCGGTCGAGAGCAGCACGGGAGTGAGAAATCCGCCCACCATGCCGAGGACAGCGACAACCATGGCGTTCAACCGCACCGCGAGAGTGAAAGCCGTGGCCGTGATCAACACCATCAACAGAAACGTCGGCAGTGCTCCGAAAAACGAGAAATGATACACCGCCCGGCAGGCAAACGTGACGGCGTAGAGGACCACGACGCCCGTCGCACAGAGGGTATGCGACGTCACAGCATATTGGCGCTGCCTCAACACCACGCCGCCCACGAGCAATCCCAGACCGGCCAGGAAGCCCAGGGCCGCCCGCACTTCGGGTGGGATCAAGTCACGGTCAAAGGAGTATTTGACGAAGTAAGCCACGGCAAGGAACAAGGCCGCTCCTCCCAGCCAAGCGAATAGCTTTACACCCATGAACTGCTCCCAATCGAACTTCCGGGGTGGCTCGCCGGCGGTTAGGGGCTCGGGACCGGACACTGAAGCAATGCCTTCCGTTTGGACATGGACCAACGCCGGTAACACAGGCGGTGCGTGCAGGGCGCCGGGCTCGAAAGCCAGGAATTCAGGCAGCGCCAACGATTCCGACGAATCCGTCCCAATCGAGGCGGGTGGGTCGAGAGTGGCTTCCCCGGTTTCTGGCGACGTGGGAGCGGTTGGCTGAGCCGAGACCGAGTGCTTTAGGCGCCACAATTCACCTTCGATCGACGCGAGCCTCCGCTGAAGCGCTTCCGTATCCCGAACGGCCCGCCCGGAGCGAATGAACGCCACGATAGGCAGGACGAATACGACGCCGATCAGCGCCAGGACCAGCAAGATTGCCAAGCTCTCCATGATCAGTTCCTAAACAATTACATTTGGGCCTAGAATTGTCATTACTCTGGATGAGGTAAATCGAACCAGGTGATTGGGCTTCCCATCCTCTTAAAGGTGAAATTCGAGGGTGGTCTTCGCCCGCCAGCGCTCTTCGGCGCGACGCACCCCGGACGGAAACCACCGACGAAGCTGCCGGATACGCTTCATCATCTCCGGCATCGAGACACACGGTGGAAAGGACACGAACCCCTCACCGTCCGGAAAATTGAGTGTCAGACTCGATGACGCGGCGTCATGGATTTCGGAGGAGACGGAGGAATGTGTCGTATAGCTCTTGGCTTCCATATTTTAGAAATAACTCCTGGTAACGAGGTTCGCTCAAGTTCAGTCCGTTGCGGCGGGCCAGTGTTTCCACATCTTCGGCATCCTTGGAAGTGCGATGCGGCAACGCTTGTTTAAGGGCGTGCAACTTCAGGGCCAGCAGATGATCGAGACACGGAACACGCGCCGAGCTGCCGCCAAAGTCGCGATCGTCAGACGACTGCCACATCCGGTCAAACGTGGATTCGTCCACAAACATCAAGTCCAATCCGTCGCCGCCCTGGGGTTGGAGGAATTGGGCAAAGGCGTTCGACTCACCGAACAGTTTCAAGCCTGCGGCACCGACGCGGGAGCACCACGCGTCCCGCTCCGCGCGGCGCACCAGAAAATCAACGTCGAACGTGGCACGCGTGTGGCCATGCGCCGCCACTGCATAGCCACCGATGATAAGAAATTGCAATGCAGGTTCTGCGCGGGCCAGTTGGATGAATTCGGCTATTTCCATGCGCAACGAGGGGCTCTTCGCAAGCGGGAATCTACTCCGGCAGATCAACACTCGCGACGGCCATGGCAGCGATCCCTTCCTGGCGGCCGATGAATCCCAGGCGCTCATTGGTGGTGGCTTTTAGCCCGACCTTGCGCGGGTCCAGGCCCAGTGCAGATGCGAGTTGGGCTTTCATGGCGGCAAGGTGCGGAGCAATCTTGGGTGCCTCGGCGATGACCGACGCATCCACATTGACCAGCCGCCCGCCCCGAAGGCGGACCTGCCGGGCGGCCTCTTCCAGAAAGACTCGGCTGGGCGCACCTTTCCATCGGGGATCGGTATTCGGGAAAAAGTGCCCGATATCCGCCTCGCCCAATGCCCCAAGCACGGCATCCGTAATCGCGTGAGCGAGGGCATCCGCATCCGAATGACCGTCGAGGCCTTTGGTGTGCGGGATTTCCACGCCGCCAAGGACCAACTTCCGACCGACGACGAGCTCATGCACATCGTAGCCAATTCCGACATGAATCATGGACCGGAGCGTACCGAGCCCGTGGCGGGAAGTCGAATGCTCGTCTTTGGCCGGTGGCTCGGCTTGCAATCACTTTCCCAGCATTTGATCGAGCAACCCGTATTGCTGGGCGAGCCTGAGGGCCGCAAATGTGGCCGCATCAAAAAAACCATGCGCCAGTACGGCCAGCCAGAGCGACCGGTGATACAAGGTGATGCCACCCAGCAGGAACCCCAGCAGCGTCGTGGCCAAAACACCCGCCGGTCCCTGCGGCAAATGCCCCAACCCGAAGACCAACGACGAAAGGGTCAGCACGAGCAGCCGGCCCTTCCAGCCCTGCCATCCCAACGGGAGAATCCGCAGAAGACCCACCAGCACGGCGGTGCGCCATAGTTCCTCTCGAAAACCCGCGACGACAAAACTCACGAGCGTGAGTGTGAGGATAAAATAGAGCGGCTCGGCGAGCGCGCTCGGATCGATCACCTCTTCAATCTTCGGCCGGTACGCCTGCAGGGCGGCGGGATCGCCCTGATTGAGGAGGTACGCGACGCCGATGGCCATCCCAAGACATAGACTCACGGGGATCCGCACGCCGATCGAGTAGAGAATCCCGAGCGGTAGCAGCCAGTAGCTGGACAAGGTGCGGCCGGGGATTCGAACTCCGCCCGACAGAAACAAGTCGCCCGGCGATGGGCGGGCGGCAATCCATGCGAGGAAGAAAAGCACGAAAAACAAACCGAGATTTTCGGCCGCTACCCACCCGAGTTCCCGGGTAGTCGAAGGCAAAACCGACTGAGTATCGAGAGTCATCCCACTCAGATGCTTTAAAAGGATGGGCAGCGTCCCCAAGAGGATGGGGTAGGGTGTCAAAATTGCACACCACACCCACCACCGCCATGCGGCCCGGGTCGGCTGCGGCCGTGTGCCGTTCACGTCCGGCGCCATGATTGGGGGTGCTTCCATGCGACCTTAGTCCCCTCGCCGGCAGGTCATATCCGCAGCGTCGCGGCAGGCGGCCGACACGAGATCGAGCTGTTCAAGGAAGCGTTCCCGTTCGTTCTCGGGCAAGATCCGGAGCACTTCCTGTTGAAGCGTGATGGCGATTTCACGCACCTCTGCGTACTTCGCTTCGGCGGCGGGCAGCAGCCGGATACGGTACGCCCGGCGGTCCCGTTCATGAGGTCGCCGCTCCACCCACCCTGCCTCGGACATGCGAGCCAGCAGCGAAGCGACGGTGTTGGGATCGCTCGACATGCGCTCGGTCAACTCACGCTGCGTCATGCCGATGGGCTCTCCCTCTCGCAAGATTCTCATCGTCGTAAACTGGTCGGGGGTCACTCCGGTATGGACGATACGGCGTCGGAAGGTCTGGTTGAGTCCGTACCAAGCCCGCCGCAGCAAGGGAGGTAGACGGCGGCGAGACGGCGAGTCCACCGGTTTTGCAGCCGATGGCAAGAGGGCGGTGGGCGATGGTTTTCGCAAGACCACGTTGCCTCCTGTCATAGGCGGGAACGCGACGGTTGCCAACAGGATCCCGGAATATCCGCACCCTGACCTATCGCGGCCCCCACGTGGTGTTTTTTAGGAAGGCGACCAGATCGGATAATTCCTGGCGTGAGAGTTGTTGTTCGAGGCCGGCGGGCATGATGCTCACGGTGCCTGGGCGCAGCTCCGAAATTTCAGCACGGGCAATCTCCTGCTCTGCATTCGGTCCGGTGACAAGCTGGATGCCGCGATCATCCTCGCGTTTGACAATACCATTCACGAGGTCGCCCGAGCGGGTTGCGACGACCATGGATTCGTAGCTCCGCACGAAACTCAGGCTCGGATAAAGGATGCTTTCCAATAAATCCCGGTGCGTCCGAACTTCCCCAATGCGGGTGAGATCCGGACCCACGTTGCCCCCGAGATAGCCCATGCGATGGCACGTGGAACATGCCACCTTGGGGTGATTGAAAAGAGTCTGTCCGCGGCGGATATCGCCCGGCGGAAGGGCCGAGGCAATTTCCTCAAGATGTGCCTTCTCGCGAGCGGCTTCGACATTGAGGCGGGCCAGCAACGGGGCACCCGCAGTGCCGACGGTTGCAGGATACTTTCCGAGCCAGCCTTGGAACTGGTCCGGTCTCAAGCCCGCTGCTGCCTTCGATTTTTCAAGGACAGCAAGAGCCTTTAGTCCGATGGTTTCGTCGGGACCCGTGGCCAAGGCGTCCAGCAGCTTCGGCAACTCCAGGGGGCCAGCGGTCTCCAGCACGCCCACCAGCGCGAGTCGTTGATCGAGGTCCAGACGAGCCCGGGCGAGAACTCCGATCGCGGCGCTTCGAACAAGCGGTGTTTGCGCAGGATCGAGTCGGGACTTTAACCAATCAAAAAGCGGCGCCGGAAGGGGTGATCCCGCAGGGATCGCTGCCGCCGCTTCGAGTCGGAAGGCGTCCGGCTTTGATGCGTCTCCGCTGACCTCGATTAGGCTTTTCGTCACTTCGGCGGTTCCGTTGGTTCGACCCGACACAAACGTTTTCAAGGCGCCCACGGCCGACCGCGATACTTCCGGCGATGAATGCGACACGTGAGCGAGCGCCGGACCCATCCACGTGGACGGGAAATCCGCCGGCCGGGTTTTAGCCATCGCTTTTAGCACAACGGTGCGGGCCTCCACGCCGGATTCCGGCCGGGTCAGAAACTCCTCCAGGAGTGTTTGAACCTCCGGCGCGGTCGAAAAGCGGGAGAGAAGATCGGTCAGTTTATCGGGTGTAACCTGCCAGCCGGAGCCGTGGGTACGATCCCGGATCTGTTGTAGCTTTTGATTCACGGAGCCTTCCCCTGGCAGGGCCATCAACCGTTCGCGCAACCAACCCGTCAGGGGGACTCCCCAATCCGAATGCCGTTGAACAATCCACCACGCGGTATCCCGCAAAACGGCGTTCGTCGCCGTTAGGTAGGGCAACAGCTCGTCCGGCTTCAAGGGATCGTGATCCATTTGATCCAGGGCTATGAGACCGATGCGGCGTAGGTATGGAATGAACTCGGGAGAAGGGTGGCGGACCCCGAACTGGAGCCCCCTGCCCGCTTGAAGAGAGGAGCCCTCAGCGCTCAAAAGTTGGCTGCGAATCAATTCCGGCTGATTCAATTCCATCAGCGCATAAATGATCGAATGCTCCGTGATTCGATCGCGCAATGAATGACTGCCTGCCAGATTGATCATATTGTTGCTCTGACCGGTTCGCCCATACCACTCCGACAGCAGCCGGGATGATGCAGTCCCCAATTTTGCGCCCGCCATCCCGCTTGCTTGCAGGAAGCGGTTATGGTGGTCGGTCGGAGTTCTCCACAGCGCGAGAGACTTTACGGCGGACTGCCGTGCCGAGGAGCCCGCCCCCGATTTGAGATCCTGCTCGGCAACTTCCGCCGTCAGTTGCCGGGCCCGGTTGCCGGGAATTTGGTTTATGGCCCATACCAACGTACATGCCAGTCTCGGTGTGACGCGGTGGGAACTACCCTTGGCGAGAAATTCGGAGATGGCCGTCACTGCCTGGTCGCCCATCCGGCCGAGGGCTGCACAGGCTCTATTTCGCACCGCAGGTCGATCGTCATCCAACAGATCCAGAAGTTCCTTCGGTCCGGCCCCAGTCCAGTTAATCTGAAGTCCTCGGGGGTCGGTAGGTCGATGGGCCCCGGATCGCCGCACTCGATAGATCGCCCCCAGCACATCGGCCTTGGCGAGTTGGGAACTCGGACAACACATTTTATACCAACCACCGGTATCCACCACGAGCAGGGAACCATCGGCGTCCTCCAACACATCCGTGGGATGAAAGTCCGGATTGTCACTCACGACAAAATCGTCGGAAGAGGCCGCCAACCCGGCTCCACTCGGACGGACAACATGGCGGGTCACCTTGTGTAGATTGAAGAGAGAGGCGAAAAAGCTATCGGTATACTCCGATCCCAGGCCGCCGCCCTCGAATCGGCACAGCCCACTCGGTGCACCCGCCCCGAACTGCACGATTGGCTCAAGCAGTTCCCCCGTCCGTCTGACCCGTCGATCGTCGATTGCCTCCTGCTGTTTGCCAAACACACCGCCGTACACGGCGTGACAAATGCCATCCCGCCGGCCCGGCTGCGTAAAATCCACAAACGTCGTCGTGAAGAGCGCCTCACCCTCCGGGGTAAACGCCACCTCAACCGGATTGTCCATCCCACCGGACATCACAACCTCCAGTTCGGAACCATCCGGCTTGGCACGGAATATATGCGCCGCCCGATCCTTTATCGGCCGACCCCGGCCATCCTTCAGGTCCAGTTGGGCAAAGGCACCCTTCGTCCAGTAGATGCGTCCGTCGGGTCCCAGATAAGGCCCATGCACATCGTTGGCGCAACCCGTGAGCACCCCCCCCTTGTACCATTCCGTCCGAACATCGCAGACACCGTCGCCATTCGTATCGGTCAGTTTCCAGATGCTCGGCGGCACGGCAACGTAAACCGATCCCTCAAACCAAAGGCAACCCTCGGGAAACGCCAGCTTATCGGCGAACACCTTCGACCGGTCAAACCTGCCATCCCCATCGGTGTCTTCGAGACACACGATGCGATGGGTCGGATTGAGCAATTGCTTATCCTGCTTTTCATTGGTACCCGAGGAATCGGTGACGTAAAGCCGACCCCGTTCATCGAAGCTGGCGCTGATCGGCCGTTTGACCAGATCTGAAGCCGACACGCGCTCAATGGTGAATCCGTCGGGGATGATAAACGAGTGATCGCCGATCCGGTTGGTCGTGGCGCTGGCAGTGAGCGCGGCTGGAGCGGTGGCGAGGAGAAGTAACAACCGGAGTTTCACCCTGTGATTAAACCGCTGGAAAGCCCCCTTCCTGCAAGCAAATTGGGAAGCCTGGGAATCAGATTGTTTCCGCTCAGACGCCGTTTCATGGATGCTACGGATAAAATGTCCCGATCGGGACATTTTACCGGTTCAAACTTGTAGGCGCGCTCAAAGCGGTGCGGCGATCCACTTCCCGCCGCAGTCCAGCACGCAAGTCCCTTCTACCCGCGCACGCGTCTCAGGAATTCCCGAGCCCGATCCGTCTTGGCCGCGGTGAACATCTCTTCCGCCGGGCCGGATTCGGCCACCACGCCATCGGCGAAAAACAGCACGCGATCCGCCAGACGCCGGGCGAGATCCATGTCGTGCGTGACGACAATCATGGTCATTCCTTCGTCCCCGAGTCGGACCAAGACATCGCGCACTTCCTCCCGGAGCTCCGGATCGAGCGCGCTCGTGGGTTCGTCCAGGAGCAGAATTTCGGGCCCCATCGCCAGGGCCCGCGCAATGGCAACTCGCTGTTGTTGTCCGCCGCTCAGTTGTGAGGGGCGGAAATGAGCTCGGTCGGCAAGGCCGACTTTCGCCAGGAGTCCGTGGGCCAGAGCCTTCGATTCGGCCAGCGGGGTCCCGAGCACGTGCAAGGGGCCTTCCATTACATTTTCTAGCGCCGTCCGATGCGGAAACAGGTGGAATTGCTGGAACACCATCCCGGCGGTCTGACGCAATTGCTGAAGCTTGCTCCCCGGAACCGTCTCTCCGGCTGACAGCGTCAGGCTGCTGATTCGCACCGTGCCCGCATCATGAGTTTCGAGCTGATTCAGGCAGCGCAGGAAGGTGGTCTTGCCGCACCCGCTCGGTCCAATCAGGGCAACGCACTCTCCGCAGCTCTGTATAAGATCAATTCCGCGGAGCACGACGGTCGGCCCAAATTGCTTCTTTAGTCCACGAACTTCGACGAGTGGGGAGTTGGACATTAGCGGAGTCTCCGTTCCAGGACTGCGACCCCGAGTGACGCCGCATAGCCCAGCACAAAATAGATTGCAGCGGTCATCAGTCCGACGCCGATATAATCACCCGTGTCGAGTCCACGAATCTGGTATTCCTTGGTCAGTTCCATCAGGCCGATGACGGATACGATGGAGGAGTCCTTGAACATGGCAATGAAGTCGTTGGTGACACTGGGCAGGCTGATCCGCAGTGCCTGGGGCAGAATCACCCGCCGAATGGCCATTCCCCGAGTCATGCCCAGGGCGAGCGCGGCCTCCGTCTGCCCTCGAGGCACCGCCTCGAGGCCCGCCCGGTAGTTCTCGGCCTCCGTGGCGGCGTAGTTTAAGCCCAAGGCGAGCACCGCCGCGAGACCCGCGGACAGATTCCATCCAAACTGCTGCGCCAATCCGAAATAGATAAAATAAAGCTGCAACAAGAGCGGAGTGCCCCGAAACACCTCGATGTAAACGATGGCCGCCCACCGCAGGGGCTTGGGAGAATACTGCCGGACCAAAGCCAACAACGCGCCCCAGGCGACCGCCAGGGTCATCCCGGCGCCTGTGACCCAAACCGTGGTCACCGCCGCCCGGAGGAGAATCGGAAGATACGTACGCCATTCCCGCAATGCCGACCGGCGACCTCCGGATGTGGGGGACGACTCGGACGAAGCGGGCTTCCAAGCCGACAGGGCAGCCTGCTCCGCGTTCCACAACCCATAGCGCGCATAGCTTTTTTCCAATGTACCGTCGACCAACAAGACTTCGATCGCGCCATTGATCCGGTCGAGAAGATGGGTGTCGGCACTCCGAATTCCGACGGCGTAATAGCCAAATTCAAAAGGAGGCCCGGCGGGGCGCAGTTTGCTATTCCCAGCCAGATTCACCTGGGCGATCGGCGTATCCGTCAGCACCGCATCCAGGCGGCCGAGTTCCAGGTCCTTAAAATAGTTCACGTTGTCGTCGTAAACCCGGACTTGGAGGCCTGGCTGGGCACTCGCCAGATGGAAGGAGGAGGAGCCGGAAAGGACTCCCACGGACCCCCGGCCGAGATCCGCCATCTGCAGCACTTGGGGACGATCGGCCCGGGTAACGAGTTGTTGCCCGAAGGCGAAATAGGGCCGGGACATCGCAATCTTGGCGAGGTTTTCGGAGGATCTCTCCAGGCCGGCGATGATGACGTCATAGTTGCCTCCTTGCTGAAGGCCTGGGACGAGGTTGTTCCAACCGAACTGGACGAACTCCGATTTAACTCCGAGCCGTTTGCAGAGGGCTTCGGCAAAATCGACTTCAAATCCGGTCAAACGATCCGGGTCATTGGGAGGATGATAAACGTAAGGCGCGCCCCCTTCGGCATCGCCGCCCCAACGAAGAACGCCACGGCGTTGAATGTCGGTCCAGGTGTCCGCGCGAGCAGCGACAATGCTGACGAGGCAAAGCCACAGTAATCGAAGCGAAAACACCGGGCGGGAGCGGCCAGGATAGTTGAAACGGCTCAGAATTCTGAACCGCCCGCCCCAGCGGGCAGGACAAACAGGATCCACAAGGGGCGATAAGGGGTTGTGGGGGGAAAAGAACAAGGGAAAACTCCAAAAGGAGCCTGAATTAGGACGCGCCCTTTCATTTTTGTAAGTCAAGAAGCCGAGGGGATTTGGCAACGATGAAAGCGGCGCGGCGTTCACGGCCGCCGTGCGCGGTGCGGAACTGCCGTTGGAATTTCTGGGTTCCTGCCTGCGTCTTCCGTTTCAGAAGTCGGACCATTGCCCCCGCGGCAACCCGGAGGGGTGCACCGGAGATTGGCCATTCTGGGAATTCAAAATGGACGCTCTTCTAACAGCTGAGGCGACCTCCGGAGGCGCGGAGCGCCGTCAGAACGTAGCCCATGGCGTTAGCCGTGGGTTCCCGGATGCGCCGCACGCAAGCCCCGGAGGGGCGACAGAGAATCTGGCACAAGGCCCACTCCTCCAGCTCTGTCGCCCCTGACGGGGCTGCCGTTTTGTTCGAACATCATCCCCACGGCTCGCGCCGTGGGCTACGTTCTACCGCCGCTCCGCGGCTTTTCTAAATGCCGATTGTCCAGCGGCAACACTCGCGCCAGAGAATGGTCAAACTCCCCAGCATCGATCGGTCACCGGTGTTGACCTCGACCGGATGAAGACCGATCAATCGGCGCGTGACTGCGGCCGAACAAACGAAACGGAGCTACGAACAACGCCCTTATCCCGGACCCGATCTCGCCAGGCTCGTCGGAAAAGGCGGCTCGCTCCCGTCGCTGAAATGGATGCAGGCCATCGGACGACCGGACCAGCCGGAACCGGATCGAGTGCTCGTCGCGGGCTGTGGCACGGGTGTGGAGGCCTTCGTCATTCGCCGCCGTTGGCCGAAGGCGGAAATCGTGGCGGTGGACTTCAGCCCGCGTTCGATCGCGGTGGCCCGGCGTCTCCAACGTTCCGCCGGAGCGGTGCGGCCGATCACGTTTCTCGTTGCCGACCTGACGGATCCGGAGCTGGCAGAGCACACCGGAGGACGGTTTGATCTGATCACTTGCCATGGAGTGCTGAGCTATATCCCGGAACCCAGACCGGTATTGACGCATTTCGCCGCATGTCTTCGCCCCGGGGGCGCATTGTACCTCGGGGTGAACGGACAGTCCCATCCTGCGACGAGACTGAGGCCCTGGCTCGAGCGCTTCGGGCTTGATGTTGTCGAGATGAAGGATGAACGCAGGCTCCGGGAGCTCCTGGGATTGTGGGATTGCCTTCACGATGACGGAGTGCGCGACTTCGCATCGATGTCGGCCAGCTATCTGGCGAGTGACGTCTGCGGACCTCATTTCAACAACTGGCCCATGGACCGCTGGCGATCCGAGGCCAATCGTTGCGGGTGGGAGGTCGCGGGCGTTTGGCTTCTGCCGCTGGCACTTCGGCTCACAATCGAGCGCGGGAACCATCTTCCGTTGTTCCCTGCCGGCGTCGGAGAACTGGCCGAACGTCTGGATCAGGCGCGACCGGCCGGTTTCCACAAGATGCTTCTCCGGCGAGCGAAACCTGGCGGGCTCGATTTGGAGTTCGGAAGGAATTCCGAGCGGAGGCTGCGTTGGACGGGGCTCTACTCGGTGCGCTTTGTTAAGCGACGTGGGTCCGGGAGGAGCACCGCGGTGCTTCGTTGCCCGATCTTCAACCTTCGCCTCGATTGGCCGCTGACGTCCGGTCAGGTGGGGACTTTGAGGACATTGGTTGATTTCGGAGTCTTTCCGACCGGATGGCAGAGTCATTGGGTCCGGAGCGAAGCGTCGAGGAGAATTCTTTGGCTGTGGGCCGGACTCGGAGTCGTGACGTTCCTCGAGTAACGTTTCCTGGCTCGGTCGAGGGCTGCAGAGCAACCCGGAACTGTCAGGCCGGAGACCTGACCCACAGAAGTGTCTTACACCCTGCGTCCCTTCGGGCCAACACTTGCCGATTGAATACCCCGTGAATTCGTCGCAACTTCGGCGGACTCATGGCAAATCCCTTATCACGTCGTGATATCCTCAAGACCGCTCTCTCCGCGGGCGCCGGTGCGGTATTGTCGGGGTGTAGCACCGTTCCCGGCCGGTTTACAGCGGCGAAGCCCGATCGCATCTCCCGGGAAAACGCCCAGGAAGGAACCCGGGACTGGATGCTGACAACGACTCGGATCGATCCGCCAACGCGATACCGGTGTCCTTGGATTGAGGGCTATTGTTCACGACAAAGCGTCCGCGCGGGAGAATCGGTGCGATTCCATGTGAGCACGCGTCCGGCATCCTCCTTCCGCATCGATCTCTACCGCATGGGTTGGTACCGCGGTATGGGCGGACGGCTCGTGAAACGGCTTGGCCCGTTTCATGGAATAGCCCAACCCGATCCAGTCGTGGGCAACAAGCGGCTGCGGGACTGCGACTGGCCGGCTGCAGTGGAGCTCGTGATTCCCGCGGATTGGGTCAGCGGTGTGTATCTCGGCAAACTCACGGCGGACCTCGGTGGCCTTCAAAGTTATGTGGTATTTGTCGTCCGGGATGATCGGAAGGCGGATTTTCTATTCCAGGTCAGCGACAATACGTGGCAGGCGTACAACCGCTGGCCCGACAATTTCGCCCTTTACGACAATGGTAAGGATTCCTGGTATTGGGGCGGCGGTGTCCAGGTGGGATTTAACCGTCCGTATGGAAAATACTGTCAGATCTTTGACGCGCCGCTTTCGACCGGATCGGGGGAATTCCTCTTGTGGGAATTTCCGACGGCCTTCTGGCTGGAACAGCAGGGGTACGACGTAACGTATATCTCCAATCACGACACCCATGCGGACGCAGCCGGGTTGGGGCGCGCCCGGGGGATGCTTTCGGTTGGACATGACGAGTACTGGTCGCTGGACATGTTTCAGAACGTCCAGCGGGCGGTTGCCAAGGGGTTGAACGTGGCGTTTCTATCCGGGAACACGTGTTGCGGCCGCATCCTGCACTCGCCGGACGCTCGGGGTGGACGGGATCGGGTGTTTGAGAGGGTGGGTGTGTATGGGCCTCCGGGTGGAACGCGTGAATTCGTCGCAATGGAGTCGCTGCCCCATGTGCGTCCCTATGCGAACGAATTGGTGGGTGCCCACAGCACGGGATGGGTGACGGGTGGGGCCGACTGGACGTGTGCGAAACCGAATCATTGGGTGTTTGCGGGGACGGGGATGAAGACAGGCGAGGGGATCCCCGGTTTGGTGGGTTGGGAATGGCATGGGGATCCGGCTCCCCTTCCGGGCCTGGAGATCGTTGCCACCGGTCCCACCCAGGATGCGCCGGGCAAGCCCAATGGGGGAATCTATACCGCAACCGTTTATCCCGGCCCGCGGGGGAACTTTGTTTTCAATGCGTCGACGATCTGGTGGGGGGATGGATTGAGCGAACCGCCGGGTTATGTTCGTCCGAGGGTGTATACGAAGCCGGAAGGGCCGGATTCGCGCGTGCAACGCATTACGACCAATCTTCTCGCTCGGATGAAGGCGGCAACCTGAGGTCCAGGACGAATGGGTGACCCCTTTATGGTATGCGTATAACCCGAACCGTGTCGCCAGCGCCGAGGGTTGTGCGCGGCGGAACGTCGACCAAGCCGGTCGCAGCGGCCAGAGGCGATAGGGCATGGGAGGCCTGGACTCCCGCTCGATGGACCTGGCCGGCCCGGTTGAGAATGACCCGAAAAAAATTACGGCGGGAATCCGGGTTGGAAATCTCCTCCGCCAGAACGCCGGCTGAATCGGGGGGCAGTGGATCCTCGGCTCCCTGCATGCTCAGCAGGGCCGGAAGAACGAGCAACAAAGCGGTAACAAACGCGGAAACCGGATTTCCGGGAACCCCCATCAGAATCCGTTCCCCGAGGCGCCCATAGAAAAAGGGTTTGCCGGGTTTCATCGCAATCCGCCAGAACTCGACGGACCCGCCCAATCCGGTGAAAGCGGACCGGACGAGGTCGTGCTCCCCCACCGAAGCACCGCCGGCCGTTACAACCAAGTCGGCGGATGACAAGGTTTCGGCAAGTGCGTCGGCCGTCCTTCGCGAATCGTCGGGCACCCAAAGGCGGTGGGAAATCTGGGCGCCGGCAGTCCTCAGAAGGGCTTCGATCATTGGGGAATTGCTCTCGTATATCCTGCCTGGTTCCAGGGGAGTTCCCGCTGGCTGCAATTCGGAACCGGTGGCGATAATTGCGACCCGAGGCCTGCGGCGAACGGTGACATGGGGCAGACCCAACGCGGCGAGCAATCCGATGGCGGCTGGGGTGATGCGGGCGCCACGGGATAACGCGGTGGAGCCGGCCGCGACGTCCTCTCCACGAAAGCGGACAAACTCCCAGGGCCGAGCCGGCTCGCGAACGACGATGTCGGATTCTGTCGCGTCCACATCCTCTTGCATGATCACGCAGTCCGTACCCGCGGGAAGGGGCGATCCGGTAAAAACTCGGACGCAATCTCCGACCTCGGCACGTCCGGTAAAAACGTTCCCGGCAGCGGTCGCACCGATTCGCCGGAGCCGCACGGGTTGCTCGGGGCTGGCGCCCCGGGTGTCTTCCGCCCGGACGGCGTACCCGTCCATCGCGGAATTATCGAAGGGAGGCAGATCAATCGCCGCAGCGAGTTCGGAGGGGATGAACCGTCCGATCGCGGCCTCCAGAGGGACCGATTCTAGAGGCAGTCGGGGCAGGTCCTCCAGCAATCGGTTTCGAGCCTCCTCCAAGGTCCACATCAGGTTTCGGGCGGCTTTTCAGCCGGCTTGGATATCTCCGGGCGGAGGGAGAATCTCCAGACGAAGTAGGTGACGACACCGAGGATGGCGAAAAGGACACTGAGCAACAGCTGTCGACCCGATTCCACGGTCGTCAAGACCACGGAGACGAAGCCGGTTAACGCGGCGACTCCATACAGCGTCCACGCGGCTTGTTTCTGAGTAAGGCCCATCTCCAGCAGCCGATGGTGCACGTGGTTTTTGTCCGCCTGAAAAATCGGGACTCCCGACAGCAGCCGGGTGACCATCACACGAGCGGTGTCGAACAGAGGCAGTCCGAATAGGATGAGAGGGACCGAGATGAATGGACTCGCGCCGCCGCTGTGATCGTTGAACAGAGATAACACACCGATGCAGGACAGAACCAATCCGATGGTCAGGCTGCCAGAGTCTCCAAGAAAGATGCGAGCAGGCGAATAGTTGTAAGGTAGAAAACCAAGGCAGGCACCCGCCAGAGCAAGGGTGAGAAGGGCCAGAAGGATATTGTTCGAAAAGATGTTAATGATCGCGAGCGACAGGGCAATGACTGCGGTCACTCCCGACACGAGGCCGTCGATGCCATCCAGGAGGTTAATGGCATTGGTCACGCCAACGATCCAGAGAAGGGTCACCCCGAGTGACAATACGGGATGCAGGACGATGGGAGGTCCGAAGGGGATGCTGAACTGCGAAATCCGATACCCAAAACTCCAGAGCAGGCAGGCGGTCGCGATCTGAAAAAGGAACTTCTGGGTGGCATCGGCGCCGCGGATGTCGTCGTAGATGCCTAATCCCAGCATCAGGGTCGCACCGAGCATCAGGGAGAAAAATAGCACCTCATAGTTTTGAAACATGTTCGAAACTGGATTGTGCAGCAGGTAAAGCCCGCTCCACGGGAGGCAAAATCCGAAGAATACAGCTATACCCCCAAGCCGAGGCATCGGTTGGGTATGAATTTTGCGGGCAGCCGGCAAGTCGACGGCACCCCAGGCATGAGCCAAACGAATGGCCAGCGGTGTCAGCAGGTAGGATCCCACCGCCGAAACGAAGAGCACCGCGAAGTAGGTCCGATAGGAATTCATGAAGAAATCCGCTGCACCGTCAGATCTTGCATCAAATCCCAGTATCGCCGGACCATGATCGGTTCCGAGAACTCTGCTTGGGCCCGCCGCCGTCCAGCAGCGCCGAGTTGTAGGCAATACGTCTCATCCGAAAGCAACCTGTTGATGGCGTCTGCCAAGCGGTCCGGGTCGTTGGGAGGCACTGTGAGCCCCGAAAGGCCATCGCCGCACACATATGGCACGCCGGAGCGGAGCTGGCAAGCCACGACTGGTTTGCCGCAGGCCATGGCTTCAACCTGAACGAGGCCAAAGGCTTCATTGGGTGTGATCGAAGGGAAGACAAAAACGTCACACGCATGAATGAAATTCGGCAACTCTTCGTCCGTAATGTCTCCCCAGAATCGGACGCGGTCCGTCACCCCCAATTCTCCCGCGAGAGCCCTTAATTCGGATTCCAGCGGCCCGGTTCCGACGAGCCAGAGGACCGCATCGGGAATTCGCCGCAGCGCGATCAGCGCATACCGTTGACCTTTATAGCCAACCAGCCGTCCTACATTCAGCAGGATCCGGCGCCCCTGCGCTTCGCTGCGGAGGTTGGCGACACGCCCCAGCCCGTCCGCATCCAGTTGGAATCGGTCGAGGTTTAGTCCATAGGGTATCACCAGACACTTACTCCGGAATTCTGGCAGATAAGCCGAGTATTCCAGGTGATACGGTGTGGCGACTACGATACGGGTCGCCCGGCGCAGAAGTGCGCGTTGCAACGGCAGGTAGAGTCGGAGGGCGGCTTTTTGTCGAACGATGTCGCTGTGCCAGGAAAGAATGAGAGGCGTTCGACGCGGACCGACGATCGCGGCCAGATCGGCCAGCGGATTCGGAAAATGTGAATGCCAGATGTCCGCACGGAAATGTCGGGCGGCGAATGGGTAGCGTGGCGTGAGAGAAGTGGACATCGCCTCCCCCCAGCTCGCCAATCGGTGGACTTGAACGCCACTCAGAGTCTCATGAACGGTGCGAGGGGTTCGATTCGCCACGACACAATCCACCTCCGCTCCCAGTCGAACAAACCCTTCGCAAAGACTGCGGAGCAATGTCTCAATTCCACCCCGTGCGGGGGCGTAGAATTTGCCTAATTCAAGAATCTTCACACGGAGCGGGGAGGCCATCCTCTGACAGCGTGGTTCGCATGGGCCTGCTCGATCGCGTCCGCGGGCCGATCCCAGCGGAACTCACGGCGTGCATAGTCTGCACAAATCGGACGCGCGGGCAATTGGAGTTCACCACTCAGTACCGCTTCCAGCGAATGGGCAAGCGCTGCGGTGCTGGCTGGTTCAAACAACAGGCGCTCGCCGAGCGGGCGGACCAGCTCGGGATTTGCACCCGCCGCGGAGGCCAAGACGGGAGTTCCGCACGCCAGCGCTTCCGCGGTGGCAAGCCCAAATCCCTCGAGATCCAAAGAGGGCATGAGGACGGCATCCGCGGCCCCATATAATCCTGGCAGCTCTTCCTCCGTCACAAAACCGAGCAGCCGGATCTGTCTGGACAAGCCCGCCGCAGTGATCCGGGACTCCAATTCTGCTTTCTGATGCCCCTTGCCCGCGATCCAAAGCCTGGCATTCGGATGACGGCCGGCGACGATGGCAAAGCCATCCACCAAGTGGACGAGGCCCATGCGAGGGTCGAGGCGACGGACCGCCAAGAAGAGGAAATCGCGCTCCGACAGACCCCGCTCCTGCCGGGTGGCCTCGCGTTGAGTGGGCGGGCGGAAACGTTGGAAGTCTGCTCCGCCACCGATCACTTCCGCGTCCCGATGAACGCCCGGATGCCACGCGGGGATGCGTCCGCGTGAGTACTCGCTGGCCACGCAAATGTGGCGAGCACCTTGTAACGCTTTTCGCTCAATGCGCTCCATTTGCAAGCCCGCGAGATGATCCATGATCCGGCGGGGCAAGGATCGGCGGCGGGAGGTCACCGAATACCGATGTTCCAGAGCCCAGGGACCCTGAAGAATCATGACGAACGGGATGCCGACCAGCGCTGGATCCAGATAGGCGTGGTGAGAAAATATCAGGGTGGGTGCCGTGCTGACCTCGAGTATTTCCCGTACTCGAGCGCGGGCAGCCTTATTGGCAGCACGGAAATTCCCCAGAAACCCGCCCGACGCCTTCGCCAGGCGGTAAAGCGCGACGTCCTTTCGGATTTCCCGCGCCGGAAACAGATTACCGGGATTGGGAAACACGGCATGGACCTCGTGGCCGCGCCGGGCCAAGAGCTCAGCCACCTCGGTCGCATACCGGTAGCCACCCCCATCGATATCGGGCGAATAGCCGAGCGTTAGAAATAGGAATCGCATCAGCCGGCCGTCACGTCGCCTAGGACACGTTCAAAGTCCTCAAATACCCGTTCCAACGTGAAACGGGCAGTCACCTTCTTCTGGCCCCCCCGAATCCACGCCTGGCGCCGTCCAGGGATCGTCATCAGCGTGTTCAATTCCTGCACATAGTCCGCGACATGCCCCGGAGTCACCATGGATCCGTCCACATTCTCCGTGATAATCTCCGTCACTCCTCCGGCTCGGGCCGCAATCACCGGGATACCGACGGCCATCGCCTCGATGATAACCCGGCCGAAGGGCTCCGGGCGAATGGAGCAATGCAGGAGGACGTCGAGATTTGAAAGCGCGGTCACGACGTCGTTTTGGAATGGCACGAACGAGACGCGGTTGCCCAGTTTGGCCCGGCGGATTTCTTCCTTCAGCGACGCTTCAAATGGAGCGTCTTCATTGAATGCCCGCCCAATGATGGCGAAATGGCCGGCCCGGCCCGCTTCCGCCCACTGTCGGGCGATCTGCACAAAGAAGTCCTGCCCCTTCCAAGGCGTGATGCGACCGACGATGCCGAACAGCGGTTCCTTGTCTGCCAACCGCAATTGCTCACGGAGAAGTCGCGACGGCGATTGCTGATAACGGTCGAGGGAAATTCCGTTGGGGATCGTGGTTATTCGCGCGGAGGGCAGTCCGCCATCCATCAGCGCCCGGCGTGCAGCGTCGGAAACGGGAAGGAGCCGGGTGGCGGTGCCTTCGGCCCGCCGGACAAAAACCTTCCGGACCGCCCAGGAAAAGAAGTCACGGGTCATCAAGTCATTGACCCACCAAAGACTGGGAATTCCCGCGGATTTGGCAGCCGCCCCAGCGGCGAAATGATCCTTATTCGTGCACGAAATAACGGCATGCGGTCGGAATTCACGGAGAATCTCGCTGAGTCGAGCCTCGGCGTTTCGAAGTTCGCGCCATCCCCGTAATTTGGCGAGCGGTTGGAAGCCTCGTCCAACGACGCGCAGTTCGTTCAAGGCCGGAGCGAGTCCATAGGTGAAACAGCGAACGCCGATTTTCTCGAGAGTTGCCCCGAGCACACTCCCTGGGGAGCAGGCAACCGCCGCCTGCCACCGCTCGCTTGCTGCCGGCAGCCCGAGCAATTCCACGAGATTCACTTCCGCGCCACCCAGCACTTTGCTGACGTGGTCGACGAAAAGGAGTCGGCGTGGCTCGAGGGGTGCTTCGATTGGCATCGGCGGATGGACGTTAGCGGTTGAGCCCCGGGAGTGGGAAGTCCGAGATGGAATAACTCGCAGGTTTGTTATTGGAATGGAGCGGGTCGCAAATGTTGCCGGCCACACCACGGCAACCGAGCAACCGCTCCATAATCTCATTGCCAACATTGCGGGACGACGACAAACACACGGCCGCGATGAGTTCTTGCGCCAGTCCAATGCCCTCCATGGCCCCCGTCAACGTGACCCAGCGGCCGCGGCTTCCCGAGTGGCTAAAGGTAAATCTGCCCACCAGCAGCACGTTCACGCGGACCCGAACGCTGCTCGATGACCTCCGCCTGCACTCGGTCTGTGAGAGCGCCCGCTGCCCGAACCACTGGGAATGCTGGAGCCGGGGCACAGCCACGTTCATGATTGCGGGGGATCGCTGCACTCGGGCCTGCGGGTTTTGCGCCGTCACGACCGCCAAACCTCTGCCCCTCGAAATGGATGAACCGAGCCGCGTCGCCGAGGCCACCCGTCGCATGGGCCTGAAGCATGTCGTGATCACAGCGGTGGCCCGGGATGATCTTGCCGATGGGGGTGCGCGCCATTTCTTAGAGACGATTCATGCGGTGCGCGCGACGAACCCGGGTATCGTCATCGAAGTTTTGACTCCGGATTTTCTCGATAACGACGACGCGCTCGATCTCGTCCTCGGTGCTCACCCGGATATTTTCAATCATAACCTCGAGACGGTCCGCCGTCTAACGCCCTCGGTTCGTCATCGGGCAACCTACGACCGGTCCTTGCGGGTTTTGGGCAAAGCCCGGAGGCGGGGAGGTTGCGGATTGCACACGAAATCCGGGCTGATGCTGGGGTTGGGTGAAACGCAGGAGGAGGTCCTCGAAGCCCTGCGGGATTTGCGCGCGGTGGCCTGCGATCTTCTCACGCTCGGCCAGTACCTCCAGCCTACGTTGAAACATCTACCCGTGGTTGAATTCGTTCGACCTGAACAGTTCGAACGCCTGCGCCGACTGGGGGAGGAATTGGGATTTGTCCGCGTCGCCAGCGGACCGCTGGTGCGCAGCTCTTACCACGCCGACGAATTTTCCCCGGGAGGAGGACGCGCGATCCGGTGAACCCGGGCTGCATAAAGACCTACTTTGACCCCGATTTCACAGACCCCTTGAGTAGCGCCGCGAGGTTATATTGGGTGTATCGGCAATGGCTTGCCGGATTCGCGTCGTCGGCATTCGCAACCCAAAAATCAAGCGTGTCCGGACTGAAAAGGACGCTATGGATGTTGGAGGTCATGCAGACAGGGCGTGTCATCAGTTCGCGGGCCGACGTGGCGTCAAACTTTCCGTGGCTGGCCCGCACGCGTTTGGCGAGTTCCTGATAGCGGTTGCCGGCGCTGAGTAGCACGGCGTCGCGGATTGCCTGCGGCAGACCCGGATAGCTTTCGCCGGGGCGGATCACCGCAAAGGTCGTGGGTGTCGCGGCGATGCCCACGGCAGTTTTTTTGATCCCGTCGGCGATCACATAGTAGTACTCACAGGTCCGGGGCCCCTGGCGGAGGATAGCGATCGCCTCGTCGAGGGTGGAGGCATTCTCCATCACTTCACGGACCAGTTGCGCCATCGGTTTGCCGTCCCACTGACCCTCACCCCGACCGCCCATCTCGCCCATCGAGATGTGTCGCTCGTTCATCGCCGTGACACTTCCCACGAAGCCTGCGTAGCTGATGTTGACCCAGGCATTTCCCTGGTCGGGTTGATGGACAATCACGGTGGCATTGGGTTCGAGTCCGATCCCCTTCATATAATCCAGGACCCGCCCATGATACATGTGCCCACCTTCGGTTGCATCGCCAAAGAGACAAAACCCGGAGCAGTGAAAAAGTTCGGGGAAAAAGTTGGCCAAACGCAATTCCTCGCGATCGTGACCACTGGCCTTTGCGAGCGAATCCATTTCGCGCAGAAACCGGTCGCCGACGAACGGTTGAATGCGGGCCTGACAATCCTCGATCTCGCCAAAGAACCAGCGGCCCTTTTCAAAAGAACTGCCCACGCCGACTCCATAAAGAACCCGGCTCACGAGGTCTCTTACCTCCCGCTTCAGGAGCTTCCCGTGCTGCTCCCCCATCTCCTCCGGAGTGCCCTTTAAGAACAGCACACGGGTTCCATCGTGATTTTCCAGGCGCCCGAGACCGTGCGAAGCCACCACCGTGTGCACCCCCGTTGCGGGCCCCAGGGGTTTCACCCGGGTGGTCAACACCGACAGCGCAGCGGGGAAAAACTTCTTGAGATGAGACAGGGCAATCCGTTCTACCGTCGCGCCAGTCGGCGTCGAAAGGTGCCAGGCCTCCACCGGCACCGCCGGTTGCAATCGCAAGTTGCGAAACGCTACCGCTGCGTCGATGCCCTTGCCGTCCGCATAGCCGATTTGAACTGGAAGACCGTCCCGTTCGCGGATCCAAAAGGTAATCGAGCCCGCCGGCAGTTCCTTGATGAGAGCCCGCGCCTGGGGTATCACCTCGGCGCGCAATACGGAGCATCGTTCCCCCGCTATCTCCGTCCCGGGCATCGTCTCCACCTGAAATAACAATGGCGCCATCGCCAACTGCTCCCGCGGTATCAGCAGGCTGATCGGCTCCAGGAAGCTCTTGTCGATCTTGCCCGGAGCAGTCCTGTAAAGCGCCATTCCTGGAACACCGCGAAGCCCGAAGTTTTTCCCGGGCTCCCAGATCCAAATCTCCTGGTGGTCGCGGCCGATCTCAAACGTTTCCTTCTCGATTTCGGTTTTGATTCGAAGCAGATCCGGAGCCTGCACCATGACTTCGGCTCGGCGACCGGCAAGTTCCATCGGCAACCCCTCCTGGCGGACGACTTCAAGGGTTGTCGTAAGCGTTTGAGTGTTCGTGGCGTCGAAGAGCCTCCCCACCCGCTCCAGCATTGCCGCAAGTGCCTCGGTGGGACTGCCGCCCGCGTCCGCTCCAGAGATCGGTCCGACTCCCAGCAGGGCGGCGGCTAAAAGGACTCCGAGAAATCGAGGGGTGCCTGCGTTCATTCTGTTGATCCGAACCTAAAGTATCTGGTAGGACAACTTGTTTTCGCCACCGGCTGTCCCTTGGGGTGCATCTCACGGAAAGGGTGGTTTTCTCGAGTGACAGTAAGATGAGATAAAAAATGCGCTGAGATTGCGAAGAGATTGTGGTCAGCCAGAAGGCTGGACGGAGAACTGCGCGTGTGGGAATAACTGCTGCCAGTAGCCGTTTC
>CAMDJH010000060.1 GCA_945900455.1 Akkermansia muciniphila | reverse complement strand
CTGGGATCCTGGCCAGCCGCACGGGTTGGCGAACTTACGCCGCTGGCTTGGAAAGCCGCCCGCGCCGGTGCTCGGAATGCGTAGTCGCATCCACTGATCCTACCCCGATCAGTCTATCGACCATAGATGGGGTTCACCGGACGCATACTTTCCACCGTATGATAGAATTTGCCCTTTTCCTGGGCAATCTTGATGACGTAACCCGTGCGGGCTTCGGGCACACGAATCCAGGGGCCGGCCGGCGTGTTCGCCACCTCAAGCACGGACGCCTGATCGTCGAAATCGACGGCAAATTCCAAAGGAGCTCCCGGCGTTTGCGGCGGCTTAACCTGGATTCCAACACGCTTCCTGCATTCGACGGTGACATTGAAGCTGCATTCCAAGGGTGCGAGCCCGGGACGGGGGAGACGGCAAGTGACCTTTGTTGTGCCCCGAGGGAAGAGACTGCCGGAAGGCGGATCACACTCAACGGGCACCGGCGTGCATCCGCGGAGGCCGACGACTTTGTACTTCACAATGGCGCCATTGGTACCCTGGCAGTTAACGGTGCGATCCTTCGGGCATTGGAGACTATACTCTCCGTTTATCCTGCCATCGAGTACGATAAAGTCGACATAGCAGTATCCGATATTTCCGGCCGCATCGGTTACGCTCAACGTGATGCGATTCGTTCCGACGCCCACCTTGGAGGCCGAGCTAGGCTCTTGGACAACGTCCGTTGCCGCGAGAAAACCGCAGTTGTCAGTATAGGTCAGGCCGGCGACGAGATTGGGCACAGGGACATCACACGAGTCACTCAGCGGATTGACGGTTGCAAATATCCGATTGGTGGAACAGTGGAGGACGGGTGGAGTGGTGTCGCCAAAGCTCAAGCATGAAGACCATGCGAAGGATACGTAAGGGTCCCAACCGTAGACTGTGACTCCAACGGGTTGGGTCGCTGTCAATGTGTGGGCACCTTGGGTAATCGAGACCGTTCCGGAATGATAACCGCTGGTACCGACGTCGGTGAAGGCGGGCAACACGACCACGCCATCCAGGTTGATTTGGGTCACCGACACAGGCGCAACCACACCGATGTAGTAGGAGCTGAAAGCCGGACCGGGTGTCGCAAAACTATGCGAGATCGAGAAATGGGATCGTCCCGGCACAATCACCATGAAAGGGTCTGCGTTCGTCACGCCGTCGAAATCCGAGCTGTTCGCGAATTGCGCTACATACACCGCCTTGTCGGCGAGAATGTGAGTCGGTTTTTCAAGGTTAATTTCAAAAACGTCCCCGCGATTTGCCAATCGGACCGTGTTGGTATCGATCGTCACAGACGTATCGTCTCGGCTGGCGAGAATCCGGAACGTGTCGCCATTGAGCCGTGTCGCCAGCGGAGCCGTAAAGAATTCTGCCGCCCAACGATTGACCGGCGGCATCTGTTCCACGAGGTAGTCACAATAGAACAGGCTCCGGGAATTGATGTTCGCGCATTGATGCCCGCTGAAGACCGCAACGGGATGATCCGAGGTGATAATCGTTCCCGTGAGATCGGCGGGAGCATCGTTGGTGTTCCGCAACTGATAACAATCTCCGGCATGGGCGAGCACGACGGTATAGGGCACACCTCCGATGCGAAGTCCGGTCTCGATCGAGGGCGTGATCGTGACCGTGGTGTTGTCGGAGCTAGCCACGATGGCGAATTGCGAGCCATTAATTTCGGGAATGCCGACATGCACATTGGGATAGGCGGCAACAATGTATTCCGTCCCCGTAACTTCTGTCGGAAACGCCGTGTAGCCGTCGCTTGTGTACTCCACTTTGCTCAGAGCGTGTAGAACGATGGGTTGGCTCGCGGTGACGTGGACTCCACGGTTGATCGCGGCGTCGTTCAGATTTCCCAAATCGACGCCCGCCGGAAGGGTGATTGTGGCGATACTCCCGACCAACGTCGTGTTGATATTTGAAGAAAGGCCAGGCATGCGTACATCAACGGTTGTCCCGGCGGAGCCGACAATCCGCAATACGGGAACCACGGGATTGGCCGGATCTGGCGCGTAGTTTCCAGGAAACGTCAGCCAAAAATCCGTACCGGCGCAGCTGAGGTCACATTTTTCAGCCACCGTTATGTCCACAGCATAATCTTCCACTTCTCCGTCCGAAGCGGGACCGGTGGGTTCGAGTCCACCCGCGGAGCTATAGCGGAATCGTGCAAATGTCCGGCCTACTTTCGCATCGCTCGGCACGTTGAAGCTGAGTGTTTGAACCCCGGCTGTGAGCGGAATCGAGGTGAATATTCTTTCATCGCCGTTACGCCAAATGGAATTCTGGTTGAAGTCGATCCAGGCATCGAGCATGCCGTCCGCCGATGCGGTAACCTCCACGGACGCAAGCTTGCCCGGTTGAAGATCGCCAATGAAGTGAATCCCATCCTCATCGTCCGCCCCCCCAGACTTGTCGTCACCCGTCGCGGAAGCCTCGGGTTGACCATCGGCTTCGGCATCGACTCGTCTGCCGAGATGGAATCCCTGCACGATGGTGTGTCGCGCACCATCCGATGCCAGGTGCGTTGGATACTGACCGCTGATTTCCGGTGCGTCGCCGAAGTCGAGTTTGACTGGGCGCGGCTGTTCAATCGTCACAGGGTAGTCCTCAACTTCGCCCACGCTCGCCTCGCCAAAATAATCAATGATTCGAATGGGGACGTTGGTGGAATTGGCAGCGGTTAGGCGAAATCGCGCGTAGGTATTCGTGGGCTTGGCATTTGCCGGAACCACAAATGAAAGATTGTTCGTGCCAAAATTGAGCACCCGACCATTGAAAATCTTGTCGGTAACTGGGCTGAAAGTTCCGTCGAAATCAAAATCGATCCAGGCGTTGAGGAACGGGAATTCAAAGCTGAATCCTCGCACAACGACTTCGACCCTCGATGTTTGTCCCGGTATAATTGGAGTGGTAAATCGGATCCCATCCTCGTCGTCGGCGTTCGCCGGAACGTTTGGATCCGTATCGTTCAGATCATCCCCGGTCGCACCAATGCCTGCCGCTCCGTCGCTCTCGAGATCAACCCGATTTCCCAACGTCACATACGCACTGTTGGTCTTGAGTGCATCCGTCACGTGACGCGCACCGTTGCTCGCAAGTGTCGTGCGGTAGGAATTCGGCGCATCGCCAAAATCGTGCGTGCCCGGGCCGGTGGATACCGTCGAACCAATCGTCACCGGATGATCCTCCACCTCGCCGTTGGACGCTTCGCCAAAATAATCAATCGAACGGAGGGGAGAATTGGTTGAGTTCGCGCCCGTCAACCGGAACCTCGAATGCGTCAGTCCGGCGGTGGCATTTGCCGGAACGACGAAGGAAAGGACGTTGGTCCCATAACTGACGATTCGTCCATTGAAGATCCGATTGCCCGCCTGAGCAAAGGTTCCATCCCTGTCGAAATCAATCCAAACATTGAGGAACGGAAACTCAAAATTGCCGCGGACCACTACTTCCACACGGGATGTTTGGCCCGGAACGAGCGCGGTCAAGTACCGGATGGCGTCTTCATCGTCTTTCGCAGCGACGGCTGCAGCGAGATCATCCCCATCCGATCCGGCGCTTGCCACACCATTTGTTTCGAGATCCACGAGGAGGCCGAGTCCGACGAATTGGCCGCCCGTCTGCAATGCCACAGTGAGATGCCGAGCCCCATTGCTCGCGAGCGTTGTTCGATAACTGTCCGGGGCATCCCCAAAATCATGGGTGCCCGCAACCGGGGCTCCGGTAACCGTTACATCCGCAGGCTGACTCGTGACATGATTCCCGGCACTGGTAACCACGACGTCGTAGCGTCCGGCATTTGCCGCCTGAGCGTGGGGCACAGTGAGTTTTGCGGCGGTCTGGCTCGGGAGGTTGGTCCCATTTAGACGCCATTGATAGGTGATGGGATTACCGCTCGTCGCCGCCACTTCGAGAGTGAACGGGTCACCCTGCGTGACATTGGTGGACCCCGGTTGGCGCGTAATACCAAACGGTGCTCCGGGTGCGGTGACCGTGACATTGAAGGTGCCGGAGTTCGTTCCGTCGTCTCCATCGACCACAAACACCGTAATGACGGTCGTGCCGGTTGCTCCCGAGGTTGGAGTCAGGCGGATTGTGCGATTGGTGTTATTGCCGCCGAAGGTAATTCCGGAAGATGAGATGAGGTTGGTGTTGAACGATGTGGCAAAGACTTTGAGAGCCCCTCCAACGGTCTCCAAGTCAGAAATCCTGACCGGCAGGAATCCGCTATTTGTGTTGTTGACGAATGAGACGTCCGGCGGTGGAACAATAGACGGCAGGTCATTGACCGAATTGACCTTGAGCCTAAACCCTCGCTTGACCGTGTTGGACGGATCGGACGCCGTCACAACGATCCCGAAGGGCCCTCCGAACGCGTTCTTGTTGGGAGTGATCGTCAGGGTACGATTGCTGCCCGAGCCCCCGAAAATATATCCGCTGGGAAGCACCAGGTTGGGTATGTTGTTTTCAACCTCGAGTTTGATTTTATCCAGGGGAGTATCGACGTCCGAAATGGTGAAGGAAATGGGACCGCTGTCGGTATCTTCATCGATGGTAACGTCGGGGAAATCGGACAGAACGGGCGGATCTTCGATCGGATTAACCGTGACGTGGAAGGTATCTTGGGCGGTACGAACGCCATCGCTGACCACCAAGGTAACATTGGCCTCACCGTTTCCGTTGGGCGTGGGGCGCACGAAGAGGCCCAGGCCAGCGCCAGCTCCGAAGACAGTCAACCGGTTTGATGGGAAGAGGTTTGGATTGTCTGAGAACGCAGACACGTCGACCGAGAAGACACTTTCAAAATCCCCCACCGTAAATTGAATACTTGGATTGGGCGAATCCTCATCGACCACCAGATCTGGCAGAGGTGTTACATAAGGGGCATGGGGAGCACCGGGATTGACTTTGCTGAGGCTAACGGTTGGGGGCGTCGCCGCGGCCGGACTACTGACGCCCGTGATCCCAATGAACACTCTTTCCGGCAAGGCACCTCCGCGCCACGTGGACGTGTCAATGCGCGAGTGGGATTGCCAGTTCGTTCCATTCTTGCTGATCAGCGCCGAAATTAAATTGCCGGTTCGAACGATCCGAAAGCAGGAAGGAAGGGAGAGTTCAGTCGACAATCCGGGAGGCGGGGGAATTTCGGTCGCCGGCTGGCCGTTGGTTGATCGTTGAATAACCCGCAACGTCGCCTTGGTTCCACCCGCGTTGACAGTTAATCCCACCAAAAACATTCGTGCGGAGTCCGCTAATCCGTCCCGAAGCATTACCGCCACCGTTTCACCCGCAAGCACCGGATTGATTCCATCCACGCAGAAACTGAAGTCAAGGTTTCCAAAGATTCCCGTATTCGTCATGTAATGATACGTGCACACGTCCGAAGCGCCCCCGATACTCTGCCCTCTCGACTGGAGAGTGAAACTATTGCTCTGCGCGACCGACTGAAGGTGCCCGGGCGTGCCCGCTCCGAACTGCAATGTGGTAAAGTCTCCGCGCACCAACAGGGATAAATGAAGCTGCAGTAACACGACCACAGCGAACCAGGTGCGAGTGAAATGTTTCATGCGATTTTCCCTTGAACGCGGCCATCACCCGTCAAGGGGCTGGCCGTGGGTATTCGAGCTGAGGTGGGCCGGGAACTAGTTCGGAGGAATTTCCAAATCTTTTCAAAGCTCTCGTCAAATGGCGCACCCGGCACGCCTGCGGATACTGCAGCGCTCAATTGGAACAACCTCGTGGAGTGGACCTCCGGTTCCCCCCGTTGCAGGGGGCTTCCCACCCGCATAGAGTCGGGAACTCCGTAAATGGCCGGACCTGAGACCTCCCCAGCCGTCGCAGGCGCCAACACATTGTTAAGAATTACGGTATCGAATCCGCCATAAGTCACCGGTTGAAGCCCGACACTCGTAATCTTCTTAGCCGCCTGGGTCGTAATGGTTCCAAGACCGTCGTATATCAGTGTGTCCAGGCCACTTCCACCCCTCAGATCGAAAGATGTACTTACCGAAGGAGTCACGTCGAAGACGTCGTCCTGTCCGGTCGCAATCACGATCTCGACAACATTCCCCGCGTGGGCTACCGAATGAATTACTCCGCTGCTATCCGTGGTAGTAATCGCGAGCGTTGCGCCGATGGAACCCGTTAACCCGGTGGCAACACCGCTCAGATCGAGCGTGTCCGATCCTTCCAAGGCTAGTTCCACGACCTGATCAGTTCCCCAGTTGGACCCAAGGGTATAGGTGTCGTCACCCGAACCACCGCTCAACGTGTCCGATCCACCCTTTCCGTTGATGCGGTCATCGCCACTTCCACCCGAGATTATGTTGGCCAGGCCATTGCCGGTGAGCTGATCGGCCCCGGCTCCCCCGATCAGATTCTCAAATCGATCATCACCCGAAAGCGTGAGAGTAAAGGCGCCACTCACGGTCTGGATCGCAACGGTCCCGAGATTTGCTGCAACTCCAAATAGGGAAACAGTCGAGAAGTTGAGTGTGTCGGTCCCGCTGTCGGCACTCTCTGTTAGTGTATCGGAGCCGTCGGCATCGTCACCAAACTGATAAGTATCATTGCCCGCGCCACCTTTTACGGAGTCATTGCCGCCACCACCGTCGAGGGTGTCGTCTCCTCCGAGCCCAGTGAGGGTGTCGTTCCCTCTTCCACCCAGAAGGATATTGTTCAAAGCATTTCCAGTGAGGAAATCATCCGCGGACCCACCCGTGATGTTCTCCCAAGCGGCGTCCGAGGACAGTGTGAGGGAAAGGAACGCATTCACCGTCTGGAGAACAGTGACATTCAGTCGGACGGGATCCGCAGAAGTCCCCAGGCCCGAGGTCGTGCCGGTGAAATCGAGGGTATCCGTCCCGTCTTCGACAGGATCTTCGGTAATCGTATCGGACCCGAGAGTCGAGTTCGCGACAAACGCGTAGGTATCATCGCCGAGTCGGCCCTCGATCGCGTCATTTCCGCCGCGGCCTTCGCTGCGATTATTCAGCGAATTTCCCGTGATCGTGTCATCCTTGTCTGTGCCAATCACATTTTCGATCGAATGACATCGAATGAGAATGAGGCTCAGCTGTGCATTGACGACCTGGGCATGACCGATCCCTAGATCAATGACCACACCGGTGGCAACGAACGACACGAACTCGAGCGTATCGATGCCACCGGTGGTGACATCTTCCAGAATCGTGTCGGTTCCCAACGGAGTAATTATGGCAAATGTGAAGTGATAGGTGTCATTTCCGTCACCACCGATTAACAAGTCGTCACCGCCAACACCCGTCAACGAATCGTCACCCGCACCGCCTTCCAGCGTATTGTTCACCGAATTGCCAGTTAACACGTCATCAAGTGCCCCAGCGCGAACATTCTCGATCGCCGTGCTGGAATTGATCGTTAGAGTAAGGTTCGAGTTTACCGACTGCGCCACCGTGCTGTTGAGCGACACCACGATCGCGAGAGTCGTTGTGCCCGATAAATCCAGAAGGTCGATGCCGTCGTTGTCCGTAATGGTCTCCGAACCCAACGCCTCGTCGGTATCGAACACATAGAAGTCATCACCATAACCCGCGTCCAGAACATCCGTGCCTGCGCCGCCGATCAGCGTGTCAGCGCCCGCGCCACCGATCAGAACATCGTTGCCCGCTCCACCATCAAGCCGCACTGGACCCGTGAATGCCGAGGCATCCAAGGTATTATTTCCTGCACCTCCCGTAAGTTCCGCGGATTCGAAACCGGTGGTTGTGTCTTCGAGCACTCCATTAAACCAAAGGGTATCGGACGTGAAGAAGAGAACAATTGAGGCGGCGTTGCGGGATTCCACCAACGTGTCGGTGAAAACGTTCCCGTTGGCATCTATCCCAGATCCTCCGTCCAGTGAATCATTGCCCAGGCCGCCCGTAATTCGATCATTGCCATCATTTCCATTGATGACGTTGTCCAGCGAATTGCCGGTCAGCGAATCGTCCTGCTGGCTGCCCACGAGATTCTCGATTACCAATTCTCCCGAGAGAATCAACGTCAGGTTCGAATTGACGATCTGCGCGGTGCTGACCCCCAGGGATATCGTCACACCGAGTGTCGTTGTCGACGTGAAACCCAGTGTGTCGATTCCGCCCACTAAATCTTCGATAACTGCATCGACGCCCAAGGGGGAATCCGCTGTGAACTGATACGTGTCATTACCCAGTCCACCGATAAGATCATCATCACCCGCCCCTCCGATCAATGTGTCATCGCCGGAAGTACCGGTGAGCACGTCGTTGCCGCCGCCGCCATCCAGCGTCACCGTGCCGCCGAAGCCAGACGCATCCAGCGTATTATCGCTGTCTCCACCGATAAGGTTGGCTTGTTCAATGGTTCCGACAAACGTGTCGATCTCCGAACCAATCACCAGGGTAGTGTTGGTCAGTGTGAAGTTCGCATCGCGTTGCTCGGTGAGGATGTCGAAGCCGAGCGATCCATTGATGATGTCGATGCCTTCGCCGCCGGTGAGGTAGTTGGTGCCGCTCCCGCCGGTGAGAGTGTCCAAGCCAGCCCCTCCATCCAGCCTCACCACGCCCGAGAAACTGGAGGCATCCAAAACATTGTTCGCCGAATCACCGGTAAGACTGATTTCATCGAAGGTGTCGATCGTGAACGTGTCTAATTCGCCGGTTGTGGCGTTGGTGAGCGACCCGGAAGAAAGGTTCCAATTTCCAGCTCTGTCTTCCTTAAACGTGTCGTACCCATCAGAACCTCCGTCGAGGACGTCGTTTCCTTCGCGGCCCCAAAGGACATTGTCACGATTGTTTCCGGAAAGGTGATCCTGGACACCGGATCCTGGCGCATACCGACCGCCGTAAAGATTCTCAATGGCGCTGGACGATTCATCAACCGGGATAATAATCGTGGCGCCATTCAGCAAATGCAGGACACCTCCAATATGGACAATAAAAGTTCCGGTGACAGCAGTCGTCAGCGTCAACGTGAGCGTGGGCGCGACCCCTTGGCTCGTCGTTAGACTCAAATCAAGCGCAACGGCCTGGGAAATTGTGTTACCGAAATCAATCGTGTCGCGGTCCCGATTGCTGGATTCGAAAATTTCGTCGTGACCCAAAGTAACATCGGCATCGAACAGATACGTGTCACTGCCGAGGCCGCCGTCGAGATCGTCGTCACCTCCCAGACCTTCGAGCACATCATCACCAGCACCGCCAGAAAGAGCGTTGTTCAACCGATTTCCGATCAGCGTGTCGTTGCCCGAGCCCGCGATGATGTTTTCGAGTACATCCGCGGAATATTGCACCGTCAGAACCGTTGCGCCGGCGTTGAGAACCGCAAAGCCGGTTCCACCCAAGTTGATTGTGAGTGAAAGCCCGGAGGTCGAGAAGTTCAACGTGTCGGTTCCGCCGAAGGGTGAAATCGCTTCGGCCAGAGCGTCGGTTCCGAGCACAAACTGGGTGTTAAAGGTATACGTGTCATTTTCGGTGCCGCCATCCAACGTATCGTCGCCCAAACCACCTTCAAGGGTGTCATCGCCGCCTTCGCCGTATAAAGTGTCGTTGCCGTCCTCTCCCTTGAGCGTGTCATTGCCCATACCTCCGAGAAGGACTACGGCACCGGAATCCTCGAAGTATCCGAAATCACCCAACAGAGTGTCATTGCCATCCCCACCCTTTATCGTGTCATCGCTCGGACACGGATTGTCAAATATCAGCAGGATCGCCGTTGGCTGTGATCCCTTGACGTCGCCGCCCGTGGGATTCTTTAGGAAAAGGAGCACGGTCTCATAGCCCTCCGCATCGTTAGTGTCGGTAAGAACCGGGATCAGGAAGGATTTCAGCGATTCACCAGATCCGAACCTCACTGTACCCCGTGCCGAAAGATAATCGGAATCAACCAACGCCGTGCCATCCGCCGTAAAGTAAACCGCGACGGGCTGAAGACTCACGCCGTCACCTAGTAGACCGATCGTCGCGAATCCATCCGTCTCGCGGACGCTATAGACGCTGTTCCCAAACGAGACATTCCATGGACTGGCACCAGCGGGCAGCACAGCAATGCCGGCGTCGATATTCACTTTTGCTTGACCTGCAATGATAGTTATAGCGTCCGTGAGTCCAGTAACGGCATTGGCATCACTATTCTTGGAGGCTCCGCCCACTCCCTTGGATACGAACGAATATCCTCCGGTCGGCAAGAACTGAACCTGGTAATCACAAGCCGTGAGCAAACCAAACGAATACGAGCCGTCCGACGCCGAATAGGTCGTGGCAATGAGCGTCCAGGTCGAATCAAAGAGATTGATCTGCACGCTACCGAGGCCAGCTTCGGAAGTGCCATCGGCGCGATCCGACGTATTGTCGGCATTGGAGTCGACCCATACGCGGCCGGCGATTGAGGCAGGCGCCGGTAGTTTAGAGGGATCGACGTACACCCGGGTTCGCGTCAGGCCGCTCAGCGTTTCCTTGAGGATGGCATCATACGCGAGACCCGTGCAGGAACACCCAGGTCCAAGCCAATGATCTCCCGTAAGCCAGTCATCACCGGCACCTCCGCTGAGCGTGTCACTGCCGGCACCTCCGTAGGCGGTATCGTTGCTCCCAGTCGAACCGCTCCCGGTAGAGCCCACCGGAACGCTCCCCGTCGCGGCGATTTCATAGCCAAAGTCGAGCGTGGTCGCCGTGTCGGTGAGGGAAACGTCCAATGGGAGGACATGACTGGTAGCGCTTGCTCCCTCGGGCAGCCCTGATTCATCCAGCGTGATCGCATAATCGCCGAGCGGCAGCAGAATGCTGTAGGTGCCGGTCAAATCGGTGCTGCCCGTGTATACGCTCGCATCAATGCTGTTTGTCAGAGTGACGCCAATCCCCGCATAGACATAATCGGTCGTTCCATCCAGGAATCCATTGCCGTTCGCATCGAAGAAAACCCGCCCGGCGACCGTCGCCGTGTCGTTATCAAGTATAATACCGAAACCGCGGTCATCGCTATCTTCACCACCCGAGGCATCGCTGTCATAGGGATCGTCGCCGATCGTCGCATTCACCGGATTGCTGATCACGACATAGAGGTCTTCGTAATATTCGACGAGCGTGTCTTTCTTGGTCTTGATGACAACATCGAAGGATGCGGATCCGATGACGCCACTGAAGACATGCGTGCCGCTCTTTGTGGTGAAATCGTCTTCTGCGATTGCCGTCCCACTGATCGATGTGTAATCAACCGAAACGTCCAACGAGGTCGAACCCGTAACCGTAATGGTAAAGACCAACTCACCCTTTGTGCCGTCCGGGTTTTCCTCGTACGCCAAATGGGCTGCACCGGGCGCGTCACCAATGGTAATGACCGGCAATGGATCATCTTCAAGGATGGTCAACGTTGCATCACTGATAACACCTCGAACGGCACCGCCCGTCGGATTGGCTAAGTGCAGGAGCACCGTTTCGTTGCCTTCATAGATCGAATCGCCGTTCGAGTCTTTGTTGTCCCGCGTTGAGATCGTGAAAGTCTTGATGGTTTCGCCAGGACCAAATCGGACGATTCCGCGGTGGCCCCCGGCGTCTGGGGCAAGCGCCAGCGAATAGTCGACGCCCGCTTCAGCAATTCCTGGTTCAGCGGTGCCGGCGTCGATCCAGTAGACAGCGACTGGCTGCGAGCTGTCGCCGGCTCGAACCAATGTGATAGTCGCTGTGTTGCCTTCAATGACCGAGTAATTCGCATCACTGAACTGAACATACCAGGGTCCAGGATCTCCACTTTCATCGTCTTTAATCTTCACGACCGCGTGGTTGGGATGGGTCGAGTCGACACCGATCTGGCCGTTCGTTGCAGAGAGCAGATTTACAAAGAAATGCTCCTGAGGCCCGGACTCGGGCACCGTGTCTCCGATGATGTAAGCCGTAATGAGATGGGACGTTTCACCGGGCGCGAAGGTGACATTTTCGAACGAATAAACGAAGTCGGCTGCTTCCGTCAGAGATGCCGCGTCGAGCGCCGTTCCCCGTTGTGTATTCCAAGAGACCGTCACAGGTCGCCCACTGACGGACGTAAGCGTGAGCTCCAGCGTCACGGGCTTATTTCCGGCATGGCCCTCGAGAACCGGTGAAGCCGTCTCCAAGGCAATGTTTACAAACGGAGAAAGATCATCGTCCGAAATGTCCTCAGTCGCCGTATTATCGTCGAAGATCGTCCCGACGGCTTCGTCGTCTCCGACGGTTACTCCCGAGGCTGGCGTGGTGGTGTTGCGCACGATTCGAGCCAGCAAATGCTCATCGTATTCGTCGAGGTTGTCGCCCTTGATTGTGACGGTGAAGGTGGCCGTGGTTGCGTCTTCGACGAACGTCAGGGTGCCGGAAACATCGATATAGTCTACCCCGACCGTCGCTGTATCGAAGGCGGGTGAGCCATCTGGGTTGGTGACTTGGAGCAGTCGATAGTCAAGGGTAATGGTTTGATAGCTCGGATTGGAGAGCGTTACCGTGAACGTCATATTCACCGTGTCCGTTCCATCCAACTCGATGACTGACGTGTCGGTGATCGAAGCCACAGGCGCCTCGTCGTCGTCGATGATAATCGCTGTCCCAATCGCCTTGGCAATGGTGAGCGGCGTTGTCAAGAGATACGCGTCACACAAGGTGACCGTAAAGACCTCGTTGAGCTCGTCTTTCAAGTCGCTGACGATGGAAATAAGAATTTGCAGGCTGGTTGTCCCCGGGGCGAACACGAGGGTGTAATCCATTGACTTGAAATCGATCCCGGGGTTGGCGTCGATCGATGCCGCGCTTGAGTCGAGTCCGGTCTTGTAACAAACCGTGACTACGTCGGAAGCAGGGCTTGAAAGCGTGACCGTGAATAGAAGGCTTTGCGTTCCGGTGTCGCCTTCAACGACTGAGACATCGTCGATGCTTATGGTCGGTGTGGCACCTTTCAATCCCGCATCACGGGTCGAGTCCGTCGCGGCACTATCGAGATGGAAGGTCTCCGTTTCAGCCTGACCATTTACATCGGCGTCGAGGAAATCATTGTCCAAGTCATCGGTCGTCACTACGGAATCTGCCGATGTAAAACTCATTCCGGACGGAGCAACCACCAAGAGGTAGTAATCCCCCGTTTCGAGCCCAACGAAACTATAGTGTCCATCGGCGTCCGTGACGGTGAATGCAACAAGCGTGAAGTCTAACGCTTTGTGGAGTTCGACACGAACCGCACCCACCCCGGGTTCTCCCACGTCCTGGATCCCATTGGAATTCAGGTCCAGCCACACCCAATCCCCAATTTCGGCACCGGGAAAACTGGTCGCCTGCGCAGAATGACCGTCATCCGCCACAATGACGTCGTCGCCGTCCCCCCCATCAATAAAATCAGCTCCGTCCGGGCTGACGGTCAGCTGGGCATCCACAACGGTAAACGCGACGGTGACAACGGTTGTCACCCCGCTTTGGGTGCGGTTGCCGCCGAAGATCGCGTCATTCCCGTCAGCGCCAAAGATCGTGTCGTTGCCGGCTCCTCCCGCCAGCGTGTCATTTCCCGATCCAGAAATTGCCGTGACCTTTAGGAGATTCTTAATCGTGCCTTCGTCCCCGACCAGCACATCGTTCCCGCTGCCGCCATCAATAATGTCATTACCCGCATTGCCAGTGAGGAAGTCGTTGTCATTTCCCCCATCAATTGTGTCGTCGCCGTCTCCCCCGTCAATCGTGTCAGCTCCGTTGCCACCGACCAAGGAATCGGTACCGCCGCCTCCGTGTATGATATCAGCATCGTCGCCACCAATCGCCGTGTCATTGCCTTCGCCGCCATCGAGCGTGTCGTCACCCACACCGCCGTTCAGAACGTCATTCCCGTCTTCACCGAATAACTGGTCCTTACCCTCGAATGCGGTCAGGGTGTCGTTGCCGGTGCCACCGTGGAAAATGTCGTCGACCCCGATGAACTCCTCGCTGGCGGCCTCGCTGGTGAGGGTGTCGTTGCCCGCGTCACCGTAATACACTCCGCCGCCGCGCGAGGACTTGATGACGTCGTCGCCGTCCCCCCCATAGACGGTGGCGGAAACGGCCACGCCCGTTAGATCGACGACGTCGTTGCCTTTGCCAGCTTTGACGAGAATGGATTTCACTCCGATGTAGGTCTGTTTGATTCCTCCAAAACTGACCTCCACGGTTTGAGCATCATTGACGAGGGGCGTCACCGAGCGGACGGTGAACTGCTCGTTTCCATCCGCAGTATCGCCATGTTGCCGGAACCCGGCGTACTCGCCCATGTGCAAGAGCAGCTGGCCGTTCGTGGTTTCGGTATCGGTAGCCGTGCCATTGCCATTGCCGTCGGCGTCAAAGGACGCAAGGACGGGTTTTGGGCACGGGATGTTGAAGTCTAGAATTGGGATTTCCCCGAAATTCCACTCCTTGTCGATCTTGGCGATCAGCAGGTTCACTTTCAGGAAGGCATCCAACGAAACATAGATGCGCCCCGAAACATCGAAGATGCAGAGGGGATTGTCTTTGGCGTTGGCGATGATTTCACTGGGGCGGACTCGCCCATCACCGTCGGGATCGTTTAGGTCGAACAGGATATCGGCGAAGATGCCACCGGTGACTCCTGCTTTTGCGATCAGAATATCGAGCTCAACTCCGGCAAACAATCCACCGCTGAGCGTCAGTTCTGTTATTTCATTCCCGTTATCGTCTACGTCCTTGACGTAGAAGCCCTCCGCGAGATCCGCGACATTCTTGTCCGAGCTGCTGAAGAATTTCTGCAACCCATAGGTGTCAAACCCGAAGGTTAGATCAATTTTTGCCCCGATACTGCCCCCAAAGGTCATGAAGAGCGGCGGGAAGATGGGAATTTGGAAGCTGATGCTCGCGGTGAGATCGAGCTCCGGTGCATCAAATTCAACGATGCTGACCGGTTGACCGGTGAAGAGATTGAACAACTCGGAGATCTTCAGGAATGGAAATACAAACCCGAGGTCTTCCAGTTTTTGCAGAAAGTTCTTCGATGCGGTGTCACTGGTGGCTGCCGCCAGATCGACCGCGGCGGGATCCGACCCGGTCGTCTTGCGCCCGAGATTGCCAAGAGCATCGAGCAGGAGATCGAAGCTTCCAGCATTGACCACCACGGAGTTCGTCGCGGAAACGGTGGTGTCGGCCGCGAGATCAATGATTGTGGCGACAGCATCGATGAAAGCGCGGGTGCCCGGCTTGAGGAATCCGGCGTTTTCCGCGAGATCCAGCAAGGTCAATGGACCCCCGTCGAGATCTGAGAAGAGCGGCAGCCGCGTCGTCAAAATATCAACAATCGGCTGAAGCGGCGCTGTGACCGTATTAATCTCAGCGAGGATCGGTTTTATGAACTTGGAGATGAGCGAGCCGAGATCGACTTGGATATTATGGAATCCGAAATCCAAGGTGCCCTCGCTGTCTTCCCCGCCCGTCCCCTTCGCGGGGTCCCACGTCCACGTGAGGTCGAACTCGACGAGAAGCCGAGGGAACCGGGCGTCGTCGCCAAAGGTGACGGTGAAGTCGAGATGAACCTCCGCGGTGGCGGTCAGCGTTACGGCAAACATGTCGCCGAGCCTGAATCCGCCCCCGATCATCTCACCAAAGGTCAGTCGTCCATCGCCACTCGGATCAAGCAAGTCCACCGAGAATGTTCCTGAAAAGAGGCTCGTCGAGCGGGATTTCCCGAAGGCATCCTTGCCGTCCGCCTCGTCAGCCACCTGCAACTGTAAGAAGAGAATTTCGCCCGTCGCGCTCAGGTCGGGAACAGTGACCTTGAAGAAAACGGAGAGCTCCGTGTCAGCAACCGTGCTGAGATCATCCAGTCCATTGGTATCGAAGAAGAATCCGTCCTTTGCGGAGATACCGAAGTAAAGGTGCAGATCGTAGCCGACTTCGACCTTAACGTTTGCATCCACCTTGAGGTTCAGCCCCGGAATACCGATGTCAAATTGGATCGGGTCCCCCGTCGTATCGACGAGTGCAATCGTCCGACTCAACCGCAGATTGAACAGGAGCAACGTTTCTCCATTGATCACTTGACAGGCAATTTCCAGATCCTCGGCCGAGTTGGGTGCGGTGTCGTTCGTCAATAGGAGGATGTTCAGGCCGGGCTTGCCGAGCACATTCCAAATGGCCTGCTTAACCAGAAGGATTGGATCTCCGCCGGCTTCGGCGAGCTTCGCGCGGATTTCCGCGAGTAAACCCTCGCGGAAGTCCCCAATTAGGTTCCCAGCCTTAGCCAAGCCGCCGCCGACCAACGGTAGATTTCGACTCAACACCTCACTGGTCAATCCGTCCTCAATGACGCCGAGCAACACATCGAGGCCGTCCAGAAGGATCCCCGAGTTATTGATTAAATCGCAGACGTTGAAACCCGTCAGCAGACTTGCCAGATCCGGCGTGGTGATGGAAACGGACGCGCAGACTTTTCCTGTTCCATCGTTCTCCACCGATTTTTCGGTGGGCTTGTAGGTCTCGATCGTATACTGGGCCGTTGAAAGTCCCGCTACCGTGGAAGCGGTCGTCACCAACGTGTCAACATAGATCAAGAGAAAATCTCCGCTGACCTCCGCGCGAACATCTCCGCTGGTCCGCTCCACCAACTTGATTTTCATCCCGCCGATCGTGGGATCGGTGGTGGTGATGCGTAGATCGTTATTGGCACCCGGGAAAATCAGGATCGCCTCGTATAGCCCGCCCGAAAGACTGCTAAAGCTCGTCCCCCCGTTGAACAGGGCTGTCAGACTGGGAATCTTGACGACAAGATTGTTGTCCGGATGACCATCCCCGTTTAGATCGAGGTTGGTACCGACGGGAATATCCAGCGTTGGGAAACAGAGCGGGAGTTCGGCACTTGCCCCAGCGGCCAGGTCGACGGAGATATCCTGCAAAAGGTCCGAACCATCACGGAAGTAGTGTCGCCCGTCCCCGTCCAGATCCTTGAGCGTGATTCCGAACGTCGCATCCTCCCCAGTCCCGGTGGTGGTCGGATCCCCGTCGCGATCCACCGTGATCGTGCCGTTCTTGACAAACACTCCGAGCGGACCAATCGCGGCAGTAAAGTTGATATCGGTCCCGCGCACGGCCGCATTGAGGGAAAGATGCGTGGTGTCGTAAAGGAACGGAACCCAAGCACACGGATTCGAAACGTCGATGCCGATTTCGAACAGAAGATCCGCACTGGCGGTGACGTTGATATTCGCACTGCCTTCGAGCTGG
Source organism: Akkermansia muciniphila (assembly GCA_945900455.1). Lineage (GTDB taxonomy): Bacteria > Verrucomicrobiota > Verrucomicrobiia > Limisphaerales > UBA9464 > SIBK01. Next base: position 10,936 of record CAMDJH010000060.1, on the reverse strand, counting down.
ACGACACTCGAGATGCCACCGAGCAGCCCGATCGCAGGATCGCCGGGATCGAGGAATCCGAGCAGGTCCGTGAGACCGAAATCGAGAGGAAGGAAGCTTCCGTAGGCAAGGTTGTAGTGAAGGGAGAATTTGAGAGCAGTAAGGGAAATCGTGCCCGGGCCGCTATCCGCTTCCGTCGCGGTGTCGACACTTGCCGAGAAGGGCACGGAACCTTCGGACTGGACGGCGCTAACGACGGATTGAGCCGTGGTATATCCCGAATGATAGTAAATCCGAAGCACGCGGGCCACCGCGTCCCATTCGGCCTTGGCACTGCCGTCGATTCCAGTATAACGCCCATCATCCACAAATAAGAGGGTCGCCCCGTTGTAAGTGGTGCCGGCATCGTCACTCTCAAACTTGATGGCATTCTTCGTGCCAGATGGGTTGAAGCTAGTCTTGGCTCTCTTCCCATTGGTGCCGCCGGAGAAGGCGGCGGGGGAGTAATCGTCGACACTGAGCGTGATGAGTTTCGGATCACTGACCTTGAAGAATTCTTCGAGATCGGATTCCAAGGTCGCGATGGTGCTGGCATCTCCGGTGGCTAGACCTTTCACGAGGTCGGCGAGGTTGGCGGCGTAGTCCAGGATTCCGCCAATGCTCAGATTGATGAGAGGAAGCGGTTTTCCAAGGAAGCCGAAAATCTGCAACTCCTCCGCCTTGTCCGCCACTTGATCCAAGGCACTGACGATATCGAGGAAGGTGAGGCAATTGAAATTGTTGAGCCCGTGGAGCGACGGCAGGGTGATGAAAAGTCCCTGATTGTTGAAGGCCGGATCGTAAGGATTCGGGTTAAAGGTGAGGAAGTGTAGATCCGGGATGTAAAGGCGAATCAACGCGCCGTCGAGGGTCCCAAACAGATCGGGGTCAATCGTCAGGTTCGGAAGAGTAACATCGATGCTCCCGGTGAGCGTGGGAACCACTTTCAAGAGCGAACCGAGATCACCCAATCCGTCGAAAAGTGCATCCAAGGAGAACCGCAAGGAACCGGTCGGCGATTGCAGGGCAACGCTGATGCTTCCGAGCCCAATCGCAAATCCATCGCTGACGCTGAGGTCAAAGACTCCAAGCCGGAATGCGGCGTCCAGATCGGTGGCACTGAGAGTCAGCGTGCCAGTGAGAACGACATTTTCGAGGAAGAGACCGTTGACTTCGCTGCGGCTCGTCTCGCCGTTAGTAAACCCTACTTCGGTGAAAATTGTTTCGTTTTCGGCACCGAAGAGTTGCAGTGAATTGATCGTCCCGAGTTGGCTATCGAGGACCTTGAGAACGAGCGTATTTCCGGAAACTTCAACGACGACCTTGTCGATCAGTCCATTCCCCACAGTGAAGAGCGCGTTGAAATCGTTCTTGAGATCATTGAGCGACGTATTGAAAGCGTCGCGCGCTAGCGTGAGGTTGTAACTTGTATCATCAATCTTTAACGTAAAATCGGTGCTGGCAGTCAGGACACCGTTGGACGGGGGCGGAATCAGAGGTGCCGTGGTTAGCTTCGGCGGACCGCGCGCGTTGAGATCAAAACCGAGTGTAAAACTGGCATTCAAATCCACGGCGAACGTCAGCGTGCCACTCGCCGAGGCATCGACGAGTGACCCCAGACCCAGGTTCGCATCAAACTGAAAATCCGCGTTTCGCTCGACGTGTTCTGAGAAGGAAACCTGCATGCGAATTTCCTTGGCGACGCTATCCCAAACAAGCTGGATGTCGAGCGGCGCCAGGATAACGGAAAGCTTGTCGCCAAAATCTTCGATTCCTCCGTAATTCGGCGATTCCTTGCTATACTGCGTCTCGGAGAATCCCAGTTCCGTGAGCATCGGATCGGTGTTGGGCGTCGCGCTGTTGGCATCGGCATCCGGCACATTCAGTACCAGGGTCGCAGCGGTTGCTGTCGTTTTGAGACGCAATGAGAATTGTTTACTGTCATTCATCGCGGCCTCGACAGACGTCGCCAACCCGGCGATGACGAGTGCGTCATTGAAGTCCACCACGAGGTCAGCCAGCCCCGTATTGCCCGAAGTTGCGCTCGCGAAAACCGTGACCGTCACCGGCGCGAGATCGTCCAAGCCTAACGTGAATGTCGTGTTTTTCGACAATTGTCCAAGTTGAGACGCCGCATCCGTCTGGGTACCGGAAGCGACAATCTCGCGCAGGATCATCTGGTTATAGACCTTGTCGATGAACGCTTGGGAAAAATCGAACAGATCGCCAAAGGTGGTGCCCGACGCGAACGGAACCTGAAGGTCAAACGTCGACGAATCGCGGAACTGCCCCAACCAATCCCCCAATCCCTTGAGAAGACTAAGAACCTGAGTAGGCGTTATATTGCAAAAATCCCGCAAGCAATCGAATTGAGCGGTCGTAACCGTCGGGGGTGTCAGATCGAACAGCATGCCATCGAAAAGTGTGATCGACGGGGAGCAATTCTGAGTGATGGAAACCCCGCCGACGGTCGCGGACAGGGGGAATAGCGCCGACAGCGTCCCGGAGGGAGCGGGTGTGAAGCTGACGAGGGTTGTTGCCGCAATACTTTCGAGCTGCGCCAAGGTCATCGGATTACCGCTGTTCACACTGACGTCAAAACCAGACGTGAGCGTTGCATTGCCATTCACGATACTCGCGGTAAGGAAGCCTAAGGTTATGTCCACGTTGATCACCGGTGCAATGAGCGTGAAGTCCGCGGCCAACTGATTGAAATCGATGGATACGTCGTTCTTGGAAATTCCCCCAGTTGGATTATTCAGGAACGGCGCGAGGTTCATTCCCAATGTGAACTGGGCCGCAAAGTCGAGTCGAGCCTCCGCCGGAATGTTCATCTCCAAGCCCAGACCATTAATGCCCGCACCCAGTCCTTCAGACGTCAGTTCGGTCTCGTAAACGCGGGCAAACGCCAAGTCAAACACGAGGTTGAAGGCTGCGCTGTCGACGGCGAAGCCCCCGGTTATCCGGATGGGTCCATGAGCAAATCCGCCATCGGCGTCCCCGCCCACGCGTTGCGACAGCGCATCGAGAATTCGATCCACCAGATCGGCCAGGTTGAGATTTCGAGCTTCGTCGCAGTACTTGCGAAGCACATCGACCACATCAAAGAAATCATCGAGACCAAACCCGGTCTTATCGTCCGTGAGGATTTCGTCGAGTGTGTTGTTCGCCGGGTCGGAGAGGAACGGCAGCGGAACGTTCAACGCGAATTGCACCGTCGGATCTTCCAAGGCGTCACCCAAGGCGGCGAGTTGATCGAGAAGATCACTGAACCGATCCTTGATCTCTGCAAACGTCAGGCTGTCGACGACCACATCGGGATCAATGCCGATCGGGGTCGATGTTGTCGCGTAGATAATCTTTTTGTCGGACGTGGACGTTGGAAGTCCTGCGCGGCCGGTGCCGATCGTTCGGACCGTCGAAATCGTCGATGGAGATGCCGCGGCCAGTTCGGTGGCGCTGATCATCCCGTCACCAGGGGTCGGATCATTGAGGGACTGAACGGCAACCGAATCGAGATAAACATAGCCGTCCGTGATGGTGGTGGATCCAGCGGTTCCCAACTGAGCCGTTCCAGAAAGTCCCCTGGAATCCACGGTGAGACCTTGGCGGACGGCGTACTGCACGATCTCCACCGTATTCAGCGCAGCGGGAGCGAGGTCGACAACGAGTTGGGTGCGGAAGTTGATATAGTCGAGGATTCCAACCAGTGGGGCCGAAGTGAGAGTAATCCCGAGTGACGCCGCTTCGGTACCCAGCGCAAGCGTCGCCGAGGAAGCGAGAGTTTCGGAGAAATCAACGGTGATGTAATACGTTGTATCCAGATTGATCACGCCCAACCCAGTCTCGAGAAGGCCGTTCTGGTCCATGACGTCCAAAACCGCGTCGATCAAACTTCCAGCGGGCAATGCCCGGATGGCATTGGCGGCAGTTTGGAGCGTGAATTCGAGAACGTTTGCCAGCTCAAGACTTGCGTTGCCGAGTGTGCGTTCGATGAAAGCCACATTGGAGACCAAGCCGCTCACTGCCGAGCCGAGACCATTGATGGCAACGTTTTTCACAGCCACGAGGCTGTCAGCGATGGCGATAAGTTGAGTCGACGTCAGCAGGACGGGAGAAGGGGCAGACTCCAAATGAGCCACGTTCCCCGCTACGTCGCTGATTCGGTGTGGGACGACATTTCTAAGCCGGGGTGTGCAATCGTATTCCCTCAACACGCTTGAACCGTCCACGTAATAGTTGCGCAAAATATTTCCCGCACCAAAACCCCCAAGACCATGGCCCGTGACAATGTATTCGTCGCTGTCACGGTTGAGTGCCTTGAGCGCTGCATGAATTCCCAACGGATGTGACAGCATCCCCGTATGACTGAGTTTTTCTTTTTCACTCTCTTCGCTCAAGGGCTCGGGATGAAGGCGGGGATTACTATCCTTATTGGCGTTGTTGGCGTCCTTCGTTTCACTATTGAAATAAAGGCCTGCCGCAGAGATTATCGGGACCGAGCCATCCCCTTTTCCTGCCAATTTTGTCCCCAAATCGTTCAAATCATTCGTGTACCAAATGGTATTCGAACCGGGAAGCTGCCCCACCCAGTTGCAGAATGGGGTTATGAACGAGTCGTCTCCAAAATAGCCGTTGGGCCCCTTCCGCTGGGTCAGAACGGTCGAAGTCGGGAGAAACGTCGTATAGATGACCGTCAGATCGCCGTCGAGGCTGTCAATAAACCCAGTCGGTCGATGAAACAACGTCGGATCGTCGGCGTACGGAAACGACCACATCGAATCCAACTGCCCAACCTGATAAAGCACATCCAGGCCATCATTCAGATCGAGTACGAGCAAATTGGCTTCGGTGGACAGGTTAAACTCGACGAGGTTGCCCGCGGAATCCTTAAACTCCGCCGCCCTTTCGTCAGTTCCCTGGGTAAATGTGTAGGTCGACGTCAGCGCTGCTAAGGTGGGAACATACCGGGCAATGAATTGTTTTGGCGTCAGTTCTCCCAGCCGGGTGGCCCCTTTGATGTCATCGGACCCAGGTCCCTCGATCCTTTGGCCCAGGAGGTGATGCACGTACGCCGCCGCCATCACCTTGCCCAGGGCGATATACGAGGTGTCGCTTCCCCAATCTTCGGCGCGCAAATGGTACGGACCCGCCGCGCCCCTCATGGGCGCACCCATTGTCACAAGATCATTGACCAGCGGGAGGGCAAGAACGGCTGTGATCGGGCGGCCATCGGGGGTGAATCTGCCAGGGGAAACCCCCAGAGGTAGGCCCGCCGAGGACTTCGTCCCATTGGGAACCAGCAGCCCGTTACCCAGTTTGCCAAGGTAAAGGTTGCTTGGGTCTTCGCCGGGGGCCTCGGAAACGGATGCTTCGTTGTCGGCAAAATATGCGTCGCTCTGGATGTAGGCGCGAATCACGATCCCGCCCGTGCTGTGAGCGATGACATCCACCGTTTCGGGAAGGACTCCCGCATGGTCTGCCGCCCACTGGAGAGCCGCTTTGGAAATCCAATACCCTACGTAATCAACCCCATACCCGTACTCGCCGTCCGTAATCTGGTCGGCCGTCACTTCAATGCCGTTGGGGTTATGAATTCTCCCGTCGAAGACTCCATCGGACGGTCCCGACGTCATGCGCCAATCGTAGTTTGCCAGAAAAAGAGTTTTCCCGGTCTGGTAACCTGATTGCACCAGCGAATCGCGCAAATCCGAATAGCCATTCGCCAGAGGATCCAGCTCCAACTTCTCTGGATCGTAGCCTCGGTGGTCTAGCCAATCAGGGAAATCAGAAACACTCGGAAATGAACCCCCAATTCCGTGAAGCAAAAGAATCGGCCGATCCGGCGGTATCGTCGGAACCAATCCTTCTGCTGTATTCTGAATATCAACAGGTTCCGACTCTGGAGGGCCATTTGAAGCCCGCAGTGTTTCCGTTAAAATGTTAGCGGTACTCTCCTCCAGTTCGACAACCCGGGGAGTGAGTAGCCCTGAATTTGAGCTACTGGGTACTCCGCCCGCTGCCGGGTCCGGTTCGGCTTGCGGTTGCGCTGTAACTCTTGGAGCCGCCGGGAACGAAGCCGTGGTCGAACTGCCCAGATCAGCCAATGGTTGAACCAAGGAACTCGATGCGGAACCATCGGGCGCAACTCCATCGGGCGCCCCGTTGGCGGTCGCGTCTCCAATTGCCGGCGCCTGAATGTCCTCAGCATTCTCACCCGACAAGAGATCGTTCAAACCCGCCGTATCGGTGAGAGAAACACGTGGTGATGACGGATTACTCGTCTCGGATGACCATGCAGACTCGGTTACTTGTATGAATGAATCCGTCGAGGCCATTGCTGAAGGTGCCGACGAGATCCCTTCACCCGAAAGGAGCACTCGGGGTTCCAAAGACTCCAAAACAAATTGACAAGTCTGAGCCATCTCGAAGATTCAAGGCATTGGCGGCAGTCGCTCAGTGGTTACGCCGGGTACGTAACAGCGCATTCCTTCCAAAGTCACCTTAAAAGAGAGCGCAACCTCAAAGCGCACGCATCCCGAAGTTCTTGGAGAAGGTAGCGGACGCCGCGCTGCGGCGTCCCCGCGCCGTTTAGGCGCGGCACGAACCGCGCAACGGCCCGGTCCGCCCGTTGGACGCAGGCGGGGTTGTCGCAGCGCAACAACCTCTACCAACAACTTCGGGATGCACGGCTTAAAAGTGAGTTCAAGCCCCACCCATTTATCCCATTGACAGGCCTTTTTGTGCCGCTGCCCCGGGTGACCGCACCGCACGCCACCGTCTCGCAGGGTATCTTCATGCCGGGAATTCACGGCGGAGCTGGGGCGCCGAAATCGACGGGCTGAATGGCCTCCGGACCCAGATTCAATACGTCGCCCGTCCTCCCGAAATGTCGAAAACCGCGCCCGTGGTGAAGGAGCAATCTTCCGACGCAAGCCAGGCAACCATTGCGGCAATCTCGCTGACTTCAACAAATCGCTGCATGGGAATCTTCGCGAGCATGTACTGAATGTGCTCCGAGGTCATCTGGTTAACAATTTCTGTCTTCGCCACGGCAGGAGTCACGCAATTGACCGCAACCCCGCTGGTTGCGAGCTCCTTCGCCAGTGACTTCGTCAGTCCAATCAACCCAGCCTTCGAGGCACTGTAGTGCGATGCGTTCGGATTGCCCTCTTTCCCTGCGATCGAAGCGATATTGACGATTCGGCCGTAGTGCCGCTCGACCATGTGCGGGACCATGGCGCGGCATGTAAGATAGGGTGCCACCAGATTAACCTCGATGACCCGCCGCCACATCACCGGATCAAGCTCCCACGTTTTCCCATTTCCTCCGGTGATTCCCGCATTGTTTACGAGGATATCCACACGCCCCTTGAATGCGATGCTCTCCCGCGCCGCGACCCCGACCGAGTTTTCATCCGTCAGTTCCACCGTCTGAATCGCCACTCGGTCCGCCGTCGCCCCCAACTCCGCACGTGCCTGGCGCAATCGGGCGGCATCAATGTCCCACAGAATGACGGACGCTCCGGAGTTCAGGAAACGCGCGGCCATCGCGAATCCGATTCCGCGAGCGCCTCCGGTGATAACTGCGACGCGGTCCTTTAGATCAATGGAATTCATAGGATAATGACCCCGGGATCCTGTCACCGCGCAAATTCCTGAGCAATATCAGAATGCCAGTCTGACCGCCAAACCAGAGCGGAATTGTTCAACGCAACCCGCGACCCGTGAATGGTTTTGCAATCGTCACCCATTTGAATGTTGCAACGATGCCAGCACCTCCGGATCCCGCACGTCGACCCAACGGCCTTCAATTTTCAATCCGGCGATCGTAAGCCCAGCCGCCACCATCGCCGCAATGGCGTCCGTTAATTCGTATTCACCTCGCGGTGATTTCTGCAACCGGGCTGTGAATTCGAAGAGAATCGGCGAGAAAAGATAAATGCCGGCGTTATACCAAATCGGCTGGCCGGGAAGAATCCATCCAGAATTCCGAAGCTCGTCCAATTGAGACGGCGACGGCTTCTCCACCAGCCGGCGAAGATTGAAATCCGCATCGAAGAAAAGCAGTCCGCCCAGTGTCACATCCTGGCCTTCGGTAACGGTTAACAACCCGGAGAAACGATTCGCGCCGGGGGGTGACTCCGGGAGCCGCCGCGGGTCTGAACCGGCGTATCCGCCCCGCCACCGGTCGATCATCCGCTGGTAGGTGTCTGGCTTCACGAGAATATCACCGTAAGTCAGAAGGAATTCGTCCCCCCCCACAAAGTCCCGGGCAAGTTCCGGTGCCTTTCCTGTGCCGTCCTGCACCTCCTGATGCACATATTGAATGCGGGCCCCCCAGCGGGAACCATCTCCCAGTCGCTGTTCGATGACCTCCGCCCGCCATCCCGTGACGATGCAAACGTCGCGAATGCCCGAAAGGAGAATCCCCTCGAGGATATGTTCCAAGATCGGTTTCCCCTGCACCAAAAGCATCGGCTTGGGAAGCTCCTGAGTGAGGTCCTTCATGCGGGTGCCTTTTCCAGCGGCAAGAATGACAGCCTTCATTTCGAACGAAGGGTTGTCTGCGGATCCGGCGACCGCAAGTGGAAGGACGGACACGAACCCGAATCGCCGGGAATGGTTTCCTCAAACTTGAGAACGGCTCTCCAACTGCTTTTTCACTTCTGTCACGGGTGAAATCACCCAATGACAACCAACCCGAGTCGAAGCTCCCGACGCTCACTCCTTGCTGACCGAAAGTGAAGTGCCTATGAATAAATACCCCTGCAATAAACGGCCGGCCCCACTCGGGTGGGCATGGCTGACAGCGCTCGCTGTCTTCAGTTCCCCGGCTAGCATGCTCGGCGATCCGACGGTTGCCCGCGTGGAACGTCCCGTCGTCGACGCCACCAGCGTGGATGTCCAATGGAACACCGCCGGCGAACTGGAAGTCTCTCCCGGTCCCGGCGGTCCCTGGAAACGGGTGTCGGCCGATTCGGCCAACACGACCACAAGAACCCGCCTCCCACTCGATCTCAGCGGGAACCGGTTTTTCCGGATTGTCGACAACGGCATCCCGGGAGCCGCTCAGCCACTGGTTGAAGGCGATCCCCGAAGGCCGTTCAAAGTCAAGGTGGCCTTCCTGCGCAAGGCGATCGAATCAAACGGGGGCAATGCGGCTTTGGAAGTTATGTTTGAGCCAGGACAGAACGTTGCACGCCAGGTCCCCCTCCTCATTAACGGCGAAGTGGTTGTCCTGAACGATATCGGCACTGGCGCCGACCTAAAGGCCGACGATGGGTTTCATTCCGGTTTCGTCGTCGTGGACCTGGCGGAGTTAAAGGAGGCGAATGAATTCATTGCAAAACTTCCGATCGATGTTCGAAAACGAACCGTCTTCAAAGGCCGCGAACTGGTCGGTGTGGAGGAGGTCAAGGCCCTCGACACCGTCGGTTTCGAAAAAGGGGAGTCCATCCAGGTGTTTCCGTCGCCGTTCGGCGGTGGCGGTATCCAGATTGGCCAACTGTCCCAGAAAGCACGCCTTTCCGGCCTAACGCAGCTCGACCCTTTGGCGAGTTTGGATGCGATCACGAAAACCAATATTGGGAATCCAGGCTCCATCGATCCGCCCATCGATCGCCCCACGGATCCGGTCAGCACCAACATCCTGTTTATTCCGCCCCCCGTTGCTGGCGGTAATGTCTTCCGGAAAAGCCTTCTGATCACGGACCTCTCGGTCGTCGAAGATCCGTCCCGCACGTGGGATCCCTGCGTGCCCGATAAGGGAACCCGCATGGGAGCCTGGACATTTGGGCGACTGATAACCGACATGTGTAATCAGCCGAAATCCGGAATTCATCCCAGTGATTTCGCCCGCCGTTGGCTGCGTTCCTGGCAGGTGGATCAGGTGGTTAATTTCGACACCGCCACGAATCGCAATCCGGAGATCCTCGGTCAGGTGATTAAGGACTGGGAAGCCGCGAGCGGAGGGCCCGACAAGCCGCTGGATCTTAGCATTGCGCCGTTCCGACTCCTTGCGATCGTCAACCGGGTCGACCTGCGCGGCAACCCCGGCTACGGCGGAGTGAGCGGTGAAGACCCCTGCAACCCGCCCTGCATTGGGGGTGAGGCCCGTTTCGTCTTCGGCGTCGTCCCCGGGTTGCGGAACAATTCTGGGGGCGGCGGTGGCTATCCCGGCAACGACCCTATCCACACAAACCGGGTCGAGGGCGCCTGTGGTGAATTGCCATTCACCGTCATCCTAGAGTATTGCGTGCCGAAGAATACGTGCGACGCCATTCGCAATTGGGGATTGCAATGGTATACACTGAGCACGCTGCCTTTCGGATCGGCATTCAATGAGGCCCTGGAAAAAATCACCGACCAGTTTGCCACCGCCGGCGCCGACCCCCGGCGGAAGCCGAACGAAAGTGCCCTCTCCCAGTTGCGTGCCAACGAGCTGCTGCGGGACCCGTGGGAACTTCGTGAATGGCGGTTGTTTCCCAATGATTCAGACGTCGGCCATCTCCGCGAAGTGACGGTGAAGCAGACGCCAGATTTCGATCTCAATTTCTCGAAATTGATTGTCGAGTACTGCAATACATTTGCCGCCGACATCATTGGGGGCAGTCATGTGGTGCCGCTTCAGTTTGGCACGCCAAAGGTGCCATTTCTCGGATCGGTCGCGCCGATGCCGGCTAAGAACTTCTTTTGGGACGGCCCGCCGCCGCAAGGCACCACGATCCCGACGAAGATTCGCCATCCGTTTTCCCTCGCCACCTGCAATGGATGTCACGCCGGCGAAACCGGAACACCGTTCACCCATGTCTTCACTCGATTGCACAACCAGGAGGCGAACCTGAGCGATTTCCTCACCGGCGCCGCCATGCCGAAGCTGGATCCGGCAGATGGTGTCACACCACATACGTTTGCC
>CAMDJH010000059.1 GCA_945900455.1 Akkermansia muciniphila | reverse complement strand
CCGAAGGATTATCGCTTTTGCGGATACGCAGCGGCGTTAACGGGTGCGACAACGATTCGAGCGGGGCTTATGAGCTTTTTGGAACCGGCGGATTGGGGAAAGGCGGCGGCGCAATATCGGATGATCTTGTTCGTGGCGGCGGGTTCGGCCAACCGAAGCGACAAAGCGGTGTTGGATCCGCAGACCATCCGGGCGGAATTGGCCCGAGGGGGAGAGTTGAGTTTAGGCCAGGTATTGCGTTTGCGAGTGCGACATATGACGGATGGAGTGGTTCTGGGTTCGAAGGATTTTGTAAATGAGATGTTCACCCGACATCGAGACCGATTCAGTGCGCGTCGAAAAGACGGAGCCCGTCCAATTCGGGGCGTACCGTTACCGGGGATTTGCGTGATGCGGGATCTGCGAGTGGACGCGATCGGATGACGGCGAAGAACTAGAAGGGTTTCCTCCCAGACTCAAAGCCGGTTCACGAGGTCCGCTCCAACTCATTTACGACGGTCGATCCTCTCGATGGCGTCTCGTTCTGGACGATTCAGGAATACGGTGCCAATATTACCACAGTGTTTAACGCAAATCCGTAATTCACCAGCATCAAACGCATGTCGGTCCATTTGGATTCAGAGGAGGCGAACTTTGGAACCAGTGCAACCAGGTGATTCAGGCGAGGAAGGATAAGCGACCGCTCGGACCAAAGCCCGTTCATGCGTTTGCGGGACTCCTCCACTGCGGATGTGGCCAGAAAATGTACGTCTTCTCTCGGACGCTCAAATACATCTGTTCCGCATGCCGGACGAAGATTCCAATCGCCGACCTTGAGGATATCTTCCGGGATGAACTTCGGGATTTCTTTGTTTCCCAAGAGAAAGTCCGGGAGCACTTCAGCAAGGCAAATGCACACCTCGCGACAAAGCGATTACAATTGGATGCGCATGCTCGGCAGTTGGAGCGGATCCGAACCGAAATGAGAAAAGTCTATCAACTTTACCAGTCGGACGAAATCGATCCCGCTGGCTTCGGCAAACTCAATCGGCCACTACAGGAGCAGGAGCAAGCTCTCACGAACCAGCTTCCCACCCTCCGAGCGGAAGTGGATGCCTTGGAGGTTCATCAAGTTTCGGCCGAAGAGGTCGTGGCAGAAGCAGGAAACCTCCACAGGATTTGGCCGGACCTGACCGGTAATCAGAAACGGAACCTTGTGGAAAGTATCGTGGAAAAGGTCGTCCTGACCGGCGATACAATTGACATAACTCTTTGCTATCTCTCTTCTTCTGAAGAACTCACAAAAAGGCAACGAAACCTGTCTGGCTTGTGTGAAGACTGGCTGTGAGCGCACGAAGTGTGCAGGATGTCGGCATGCAAGACGCGTGTTCCCGAATTGTCGGGAGGATCATTGTGCCGTTCCTCGCCCTGACATCTATTGCGTTTCTCGTGTTCAGCGGCGCTTCAGCCGATTCGGTGAGTGGCGCCGAGTCGGCGATGCGAAGTTTAGCTCCATTTTTTCAGCCGCCGACTGAAGTCGCTGGAAAACTGGGCGTGTTCCGCTCCCCGCTGCTGTTTAATGACGGCTCCACGGTGAAGAATGCGGCTGAATGGCCGCGTCGACGCGAAGAAATTCTGCGCGAATGGAACGAGTTGATGGGACCGTGGCCGAGGATCATTGAGCGCCCGAAGATCGAGTCCCTTTCGGAAACAAATCGCGAGGAGTTCATTCAGAGCCGTGTCCGGATTGAAATTGGGCCGGGGCAAACGGGCGAGGGATGGTTGCTCCAGCCCGAAGGCGCTGGGCCATTCCCGGCGGTGCTCGTGGTGTATTACGAACCTGAGACGAGTGTGGGATTGAACCCGAAACAGCCGCTACGCGACTATGCCGTGCAGTTGACGCGGCGCGGATTCGTGACGTTCTCCATCGGCACGCCCGGCGGGAATGCGTGGAAACCGGAGATCGGCACCGCCCTTTGCCAACCGCTTTCATTTCACGCCTACGTGGCGGCGAATTGCTGGCACGCGTTGGCGAACCTACCGCGAGTGGATCGCAATCGCATTGGGATCGTCGGCCACAGTTACGGCGGCAAATGGGCGATGTTTGCAGGGGCCTTATGGGACAAATTTGCGGCGGTGGCCGTGAGCGATCCGGGCATCGTTTTCGACGAGACGAGCAGCGGTGTGAACTATTGGGAGCCCTGGTATCTCGGCCGGGATGCGACGCGAACGCGTCGGCCGGGAATTCCTTCCGTCGAGAATCCTCGCACGGGGGCCTACGCGAAGATGATCGAGCGCGGGCGGGACTTGCACGAACTGCACGCGTTGATTGCACCGCGACCGTTTCTTGTTTCTGGCGGTGCCGAAGATTTGCCGGCCCGCTGGATTGCGCTGAATCATCTGGTGGCCGTGAATCAAATGCTCGGTTTTTCCAACCGCGTGGCCCTGACCCAGCGGAAGGAGCATTCGCCGGACGAACCATCCAACGAGCTGCTTTACGCGTTCTTCGAGTATTTTCTGCGAAGTCGGTAGGATGGAGTTCCTGATCTCGCGGTCCGAGAAGGGTAGCTTTGCTGAGCGGTGAGGACGGCGTCGAAATTTGAATACGCTCCATTGCGTTGCGGGCATTTCCGTGCGACAGAGGCGGAAGTCGAATGAGTGACAAGCCACCACAGATCATCGAATTCGAGGTGCTGCCGCGGGAGGACAAGCCACGCGGTTCGGATCCGGCTGCGTCCCCACACACGACATCGGGCCACGCACCGTTTCATCCGCTGGCGGCCACGCTCCTGCTGCTAGTGGATAATTTATGGAACCTGGCCGACTGGGCGGTGATCGCTTGGATTATCACTATTCCGCTGAGCTTCCTGACGGTCTTCCTGCCGACGTTTTACATCCAACGCCAGAGAGGGGGAGATTCCGTCGGCAAGGCTTTCCTCAAAGCACTCTTCCTTGGTGTGGTCGCCGCGGTGCCGACATCGATTACGGGCACGCCGATCGGTCTGATTCTGCTGGCATGGGCGGGCATCCAGCAGGCGAAGAAATAACGCTGGGGCTGGCGGCGACGTTTCCGTCATCGGCGGCCCTAATCGCAGCTTTCCTAGCAGGTCTCGTGAAACGAAAACCCGACGGCGACTCTGCATTCGTGTGGGGCTGAAAGAGTACTCCGGATGAGCGGGCTATGTTACGATTCCACTTCGGAAAAGAGGTACTCCAGATCGTCCTTGGAAAGACTTCGAGCAAAGCCCTCCTCGCCGAGGACGTCCTGAATGGTTTTGGCCTTCCGTTGCTGGAGTTCCCAGATTTTTTCCTCAACGGTCCCGGGAGCGATGAGTCGGTAGGCGTTTACGGTCCGGGTCTGGCCGATACGATGTGAGCGATCAATCGCTTGGGCCTCGACTGCTGGGTTCCACCAGGGGTCATAGAGCACGACGTAGCTTGCGGTCGTAAGATTCAGCCCGGTGCCGGCGGCCCGGAGGGAGAGCAGAAACACGCAAGGATCGGTGTCCGCCTGGAAGGCGTTGACCACTTCCTGTCGGCCCTTGGTTTCACCGGTGAGAATGTGGGTACGGATGTTGCGCTCGCGACAGGCCGCTTCGAGCAATTTGAGCATTTCGACGAACTGCGAAAACAGCAGCACCTTGTGACCCGCGGCAAGGACCGGTTCGAGCAACTCGAAAAGCGTCTCGGTTTTTCCGGAGGGCGAACTGCTTCCGACCAGTTTTGGATGGCAGCATACTTGGCGAAGACGCGTGAGGGCGGCGAGGACGTGCATTTTGGACTTGGCCAATCCCTTCTCCTGCATCGTCTTCATCACTTGATCGCGACTGCGGCGCAGTTCAGCGAGATACAACTTGCGTTGCTCGTCGTCGAGTTCGCAGTCGAGCCGTTCTTCGATGCGGTCCGGGAGGTCCTGAGCGACCTGTTTCTTGAGACGGCGGAGCATGAGGGGACGGAGTTTGGCGGAAAGACGGCGGCGAAGCGTAGCGCCTTCCCATTCCGGGCCATCGTTCTTCGGCTCGTAGGATTCGTGAAACTTGTTCTGATTGCCCAGGTAGCCCGGCTGACAGAAGTCGACGATCGACCACAGATCGAGCAGTCGATTTTCGAGCGGAGTACCGGTCAAGGCGAGTCGCTGATCGGCGTCGATTTCCTTCACGGCCACGGTAACCTGGGCGGTGGGATTCTTGATGAACTGCGCTTCGTCGAGAACCAGGGAACGGAAATGAAACTTCCCCAGCTCATCGAGGTCGCGCCGGAGGATGGCATAATTCGTCACGACGATGTCGTGTTCCGGAATCTGTTTGCGCAGATTGTGGCGGGCCTGTCCGGACTGCAAGACGAGGACCTTGAGGTGTGGGGTGAACTTTTCGGCTTCTCGTCGCCAGTTGTGAAGAACGGAGGCAGGACAGATGACCAGGGTGGGTTTCGGATCTTTGCGATGCTGGTCGTGAAGCCAGGTCAGCCAGGCGAGGGTTTGCAGGGTCTTGCCGAGGCCCATGTCGTCGGCAAGGATGCCACCGAGTCGCAGTCGCGAGAGATTACACAGGTAGTTGAAGCCGTCTTTTTGGTATGGCCGCAGGTCTGCCTTGACCTCGGTTGGGAGGGCGATGTCGGGCACTCCCTTAAAGTTCGCGAGTTTTTCACGAAGCAGGGCGACGGCTTTTTCCGAACCGAGGGAAGCGACGGTGTCATCGTCCAATTGGGTGGCATGGAGCAGGGAGGCTTTTTGCGGGTCGCCATCGAGGCCTTCCAGGCCGAGTGAAGCCGCGGTTTCGTTCGCCTTCCGGTTTGCATCGGTATCGAGTTCGACCCAACCGGCATCGGGCAGTTTGACGAACCGGGTGGTTGCGGCAGCCAGGCGTTGAATGTCTGCGGGCGAGAGCTTCATTCCCTCCACTTCCCATTCGGTGGAGACGGAGAGCCAGTCGATGCCACTGCCCTTGAGGACGAGCTTTGGCTTGACCATTTTGCGATTGAGGAAGAGGCGTTGGAAGCCGGGATTGCCGAGATAATCGGCCTCGCGAGGGCGGTCCTGCCATGCGGCGGCCAACTGGGAAAGAAAGGCTTCGTTGGCATCGCCGACCCACAGTCCGGGTTCCGGAGTGAACCAGTCGAGTTGCTGCAGCCAATGGATGGGAGGTTGCAGGCGGGGATCATCCAACAGTTCCGGGCGGTTCTCCCCGTTCTTACGCGCGACAACCCGTAGCCAGTCGTGGCCGTTCCAGTGCCATTCCGAGCCGTCTTTTTCGCTAATTGCCAACAAGCGGAGGCGGACCACTTCATCGGCGAGTTCGAACGTCAACTGAGGTTTCGCGGCGTGGGTGACGCACAATTGGCTCCAATCCGAGCCATTATCCTTGGTGTGTGCTTTGCGCAGTTCGGAGAGAAGTCGTTGGCTTAATTTACGAACGGGGACGACGGGGCGCTGAGCCCAGGAGCCGAGGAGCGAGGCCGGCGGGGAATTTCGGAGCAGAAAGAACTCATTTTCAGCCAGCACCAAGCCGGGTTCACCGAGCATAAAGCGTGCTTCCGTGAGAGGTCGGACCTGTCCGTCAGGCAGACCCAAAACATGGGTGAAGCTGAGATCGCCTTCGATTTGTTCGAGGCGTGGTTTGAGCTCTGCGAGGCGGCCGTGGAAGACGAGGTTGGTGGATTTGCCGGCGAGTTCCAATCGCTGCTCGTGAGCCCACTTGGCCAGCCAAGTGATCAAATTGCCGCCTTCGAGGAGCAACGGTTCACCCTCGACCACTTTTGCTGCCCAGTTGGCGTGCAACCAGTCGATGACTTGCCAGTCTTCGGCCGGAAACAACTCCGCTTCGTGGGCCGCTCGGGTACGGAGGTCGCAGAGGTCGGATACGAATCGTTCCTTTTCACCGGAGCGCGAGCGGAAGAGGTGAAAACGGACTTCAAGGCGCCATTGATTGATGTCCGGCCGGACGCGCTTCGGGTCGCAGATAATGCGCAGAGCCGCCTTGGGTGAATCGAGGTGTGCGTGGGTTGCGGGAAGGAGCCAGTTCTCGAGTTCCTGGACGAATTGAACCTCCTTCTCGTGCTGCTCGACCTCCTGAAAGCGGTCAAAGTTCGCGTACGGCAATAATTCGGTGGGCAGGGACCGGTGGGAACGGAGGAACAACATGGCGAGTTCCTCCATTCGAGATTTTCCCGAGGCCACCTGGATCCGCCCCCACCAATCGTGTTGTCCAAAATCGGAGCGACGCAGTGCCAGCTTTTCGAGGTAATCGTCGAATAACAGGTAGGCGCGCTGGGGGTCCGGGCAATTGGCCAGAATTTTCAGCACGCTTTCCCGGTCCTGAACTTTTTCCTTCGAATCCGACAGTTCCCGCCGGAGTTCGGCGAAAGAACCGTAGGTCGTATTCAGCACCTTGTGATGGGCGTCATATTTCGTGTTGTTGACTGGCCGCGGGGCGGCAGTCATCGATCGTTTTCCTCTGGGCATTGGGTCTTCCTAAAATCAGCTTCGGTTAACAGTGGGGTAGTTTGTCTCCATTCATGCCTGTCCGGGTCAACTGGAATTGCGCGTTGTGGAGATCGTAACAATTCCTTCGACGCAAGCTTTTTCCGTTTCTAGGGTTTGAATAAACTTCAGTTTTCGGGAGTCTCTCTTAGTTGATTTTTGTCAATCGGCCATTGAATCAAGGCCTAATCACTCCATTTTTTGAATTCTGCGAAATTGGCAACTCGTCGTAATTCAGGGTCGCGGATTCGTGGAACCGGTCCTCCGCGAGACGTCTTTTTTCGCGATTGTATTCCGTACGACCGATGGATTGTCGGCGATTTGGAAGTGGCAAGCCGCCCTCGGCTTCCCGAAAAGCATCCCGAAAAGAGCTTGCGAGGCGTCCTTCTTGAGTGGGGGAGGGAGACGATTTCGCTCCGCGGTCGGGTCGGTCTGCGGTACAGTGGTCTCTGTGCAATCCAGCATTGATCAATGGCACGAACTATTTCGCATGCAGAAGTCGCTCAATGAGCGAATCGGAGTAAAGACCGATGGCATGACGGATGAAGCGAAGACCCAGTGGGTTCTCAACTATTGTCGAGCGATGACTCAGGAGATCGCGGAACTTACGGATAGTGTTCCGTGGAAATGGTGGGCCAAGTATCAGAAATTCGATGAACAGAATGCCCGGGTGGAAGTGGTGGACCTGTTCCATTTTCTGATCAGTCTCGCCCAGGTGCTTGGGATGAGCGCCGAGGATGTCTTCCAGGCTTATCTTAAGAAGAATGAAGTGAATCTAAAGCGCCAAGACTCCGGATATTCCACGAAAGACCACTCGGATTCGAAGCATATTTGACCGCGCACCGGCAGTCCGTATCCAACCTTGATGACTCCCTGTGCGACCATCCCCGTGGCGGTGACGTTCTGGTCCTATTTCAAGGATCTGGCGGGGTGTGGCTCGACGACGGTTGAGGTGCCCCGGGGAGCAACCCTGGGGCAGGTGATTGATGAAGTTATGCGGCGATTTCCGGGTCTCACGGGGTTGCGGCAATCTGCCTTGGTGGCGGTGGGTGTGGATTATCAACGGCCCGATTACTGCCTGCGCGAGGGCGACGAGGTCTCGTTGTTTCCACCGGTGCAAGGTGGGTAGGGGAGCTTGACGAGTGGACGATCTTCAGACATGAAACGTTGGGTACACTGGAGTCTGGGCGCGATTGATGAGCCGGCACTCAATGCGGCCATTGAAGTATCCCCGGAGGCTGGGGCGGTGTTGGTATTTGTCGGACGGGTCCGGGGGCAGGAGGCAGGGCGGGAGATTGTGGCTTTGGAATACGAGTGTTTCCAACCGATGGCCGAGCGCCAATTCCACCTGCTTTTGGATCAGATCGCCGCGCAATGGCCGATCGAGTCCATTCGATTGGTGCACCGAATCGGCCGGGTGCCGATCAACGAAGTTTCGTTGTGGGTGGAAGTGATCGCTCCCCACCGCGGCGAAGCGTTTACGGCATGCCAGTGGCTCATTGACGAAATGAAGCGTGTGGTGCCGATTTGGAAGAAACCGGTGCTGCGGACGCCGTAGCAGCTCGGAGCGGAGCAGTTTGGGAGGGCGTTTTACCTCGAAAAAACGTCGCTCCGCGCTGCTATTTCTTTTTCTTTTTGGAGTTGGCGTAGGGAACGCGTGCCGGTTCACCGGGTTGTCGGGTGGGCACGTCTTTCAGCGCCCGTTCGAGTTCCTCTTCTGAAATCGTCAGAGGCTTCAGCCTGGCATCTGCCCGTTCGTCTTGTGTGAGCCCCGTGAGTTGCCCGGCTGCGGCCACGATGTGGGGTGTCAAAAAGATCATTAACTCCGTTTTGGCGCCCTGTTTCTGTTTCCGTTTAAAAAGATTTCCAAGGCCTGGAATGTCGCCCAGAAACGGGATTTTCGCTTCGGAAGTCGTCTGTGTATTCTGTATCAAGCCCCCGATGATGGCCGTTTGGCCGTCCGGGATGACTACGACGGTATCGGCGATCCTCGAGTTAATGACGGGCGCCAGTGCGTCCTTTGAAATGGGAACCCATTGTGAGCGGTCGGCGAGTTGCGACGTTTCCGGGGCGACGATCATTTCGACCATTCCGTCGGGCGTGATGAACGGAGTGACCCGGAGGATAATACCCACGCTTTGGTAGGTAACGGTGTTGATTTGGCCGTTGACCGCGTCGAAGCGGGTGTTGGTGACGAGGGGCACCTGTTGGCCGAGACTGATGGTTGCCGGCTGATTGTTACGGACAAGGATGGACGGGCGGGAGAGAATTTCGGCGCTTCCGCTCTGAGCGATGGCCCGGAGGGTCACCTGGTAATCGGAGCCGAGGAGTTGATAGAGGCCGGCACCGGGTGGAGTGGGTGCAAAGCCGGTTATGTTTTGACCCAGGGCATTCAGGATGGCGTTCGTGGGTGAGTTATTGAGACCGGACTGGCCGAAGGCATTCGCAAAAGCGCCAGTTCCGGCCTTGTCCAGGCCGGTTCTGAAGCCGCCTTCAACTCCGAAATCGAGTCCGTTGTTGTGGGTGACTTCGAGGAAGACAACTTTGATCAAAACTTGCGGGCGCGGTTTGTCGAGGCTCTGAATCACGTCCTTAATCTGCAAGTTGGTATCCTCATCCGTGACGACGACAATTTTCCGAGTGTCGGGATCGACCGAGATGAGGGCGTCGCCAATCTGGGTGCTGTTCGGGTATTGTCGGGCCGTGGCACTGGTCCCTCCTCGGCGTCCGCCGGCACCGGTTTGTCCCCCTTGGAACTGGGCGACGGCGGTGCCGGTCATGACGATGCAAACGAGAAGGCGGATCAAAATGTGGGTTTGTAGAGAGAGTGGAGACATGGATGGGAGGGGGTAAGAGTTTGAGTGCGTCGTGAGGATCCATCAGCGGCCGCCGACGCCACCGCCCCCTTGACCTTGGCCGCCGCCTTGGCCGAATCCTCCCGTGTTGCCACGGTTGCCACTTTGGTTTTGGTTTTGATTCTGACGAGTGGTGAGTGCGCTGTTTTGGTTTTGTGAGTTCTGATTGTTTCGATTCTGAGTCGTCTGATTCTCAAACAGCGAACGCAGCACTTGCTGGACTTCGTTCGGGTCCGCGTTGTTGAGCTCGTAGACGTAGACCTTTTGCTTTTTCGCGGGGTTCGTATCGAGTTGTTCGACCATTTGTGCGATCTGTCCCATCAGATCCCGCGCGGCCTTGACCACAATGGAACCCGTCCGTTGATCGGGAATGGCGAGCACGCGGCTCTTCTTCTTGGCCAGCTCACTGTCTCCACTGCCGTTATTTTGACCGCCGCCGGCTCCGCCCCGACCGCCTCCTCCGAAGCCGCCGAAAGGGCCACCTCCAAAGCGAACCTGACCCCCGTTATTATTGGAAGTCTGGGTGTCGTCGGGGAAGAGGCCGGTCAGGAGGTCTGCCATTTCACTGGGATCGGCGTTGAGCAACTTAAACGCCCGGACCTCGGTCACGTCTTCCACATTCTTGTCGACATTGCGCACCAATTGTTCAATTGCTGGCATGACATCTTCCGGCGCATTGACGATTAGCGAATTGCTGTGTTCGTCGGCTACCGCCGTCACTCGCGAAGCTGCGGCTCGGCTATTTCCAGCCCCGGCGGCATTTCCACCCGCGCCGCCGCCCTGGCCGCCGCCTTGACCGCCGCCAAACGGCCCTCCTCCGCCAAAGAATCCACCCCCGCCACCACGGTTATTGCCACCGGCGTTTCCGCCGGTACCCGTCTGCGGGAACAGATCCTTGACGAGAGTTGCCAGCGCCTTGGCGTCGCCATAGCGAACGGGAAAAACTCGAATCGTTGTGGCTCCCGCCAACGAGGTGTCGAGTGCGCGAATAATCTCCGTCATCCGTCGGATGCTCGTTTGTGTGTCGGTCAGGACCAGCGCATTTCCAGCCTCGTTTGCCGTCATCTCGGAGCCGGTCGGCAGCAGCGGCTGAAGATTCTGTACCAATTGCGCCGCCGTGATGAAGCGGATGGGGATAATCTGGGTTACGATCTCTTCGTTTTTAGGAATCGTGTCCGGATCGTTGCCGCTCTTGACGGGGATGTCGCGTCGCTTGGCGGTTTCCTTGGAGACAATCGTGAGTGTGCGCCCGTTGCGCAGTGCGGAAAGGCCATTTTTGTTGAGTGCGGTATCGAGGATGCTGAGGGCTTCTTCCTTAGAAACGGCCTGATTGCTCCAGACGTCGATTTTGCCCCGGATTTCCGTTTCCGGCACGATGATGAAGCCGGCGGCCTCGCTCAGGTAACTAAGAACCATTTCGAGTGGCGCATTGCGAAAATTGAGGCGAAGCGGCCTCTCCGGCGTTATTGACGGAGAGTCTGGCTTTGCGTCTGCAGCCTTTTGGCTCGTGGTCGTTGAGTCCGTTTTTTCCGCTGCGGTGCCGACTGCTGGAGTTTCCGCGGGCTTTTCCTGAGCCCACAGGGTCGGCGTCGTGATCAGCAGGTGCAGCCCCAGGCTGGCGGTGATTGATGTCAGTTTATGGATTTTCATTCTTTAACTCCTTCTCTCGCTTTTCAAGCAGACGCTTGAGCGCGTCATCGCCTCCGCCGTCTGATGATCCGGAGCCGGCAGTATCATTGGCATTGCTGGGGGAATTCGAACCGGTCTTGGAATTGGGGCCGGCGACGGGTGCATCGATCCGCTGCCAGGCGCCTTCGTCTTCCCGTTGCATCTTTGCGCCCATCTTCAAGGTTAGTTTTTTCCCCCCCTCCTCCAGTTCCACTTCATCAACACCGATTCCCACTAGTTTGTGACCGGCGATCATTTCTCCGACTTTGATCGCCTTGCGCAAGGGCGCGCCGGAACCGTCGAAAAAAGCAATATCGCCCTTGGTATAACTAAGTGTCCCGACCACGGAGAACGACTCGATCCGTACTTCACGGGTTTGGCGTTCCTCGCCGCGAGCGGCGCGCCGGCTCCGGTTGGCATTAAAAATATTGCGGTCAGCGATTATCCGGAATGCGCTGTAGTCGAGTGCCACTGAGCCGGAGGGAACGTCATTGGTCATCACCGGGGCATTGGTCAGGGTTGCACGGATGTTGTTGGAAGGAGCCGTGTCCGCCTTGTCCGCCAATCCTGAAGCGGTCACGAGAGTGAGCATCCCAGCCATTCCGGCAGCGCAGAGGGTCGGGCGGATTGAGCGGTGCGGGATCCGCTGTTCAAGGGGGGCGTTCATCGTTTCTCCTTGCTCAACACCAACCCGCTCACCTGGAGTCCGAGGGTTAAGGCGGATCCGGTGTTGTCGCGTGAACTGAGCTCCACAGAATCCACCTTGAGCGCGAGTGCGTCGTGCTCTATTTCGTAGAGAAATCGAGTGATGGTCGACAGGGTCCCGGCTGCATCCACCCGGCATTCCAGGGTCATAAAGTCGTCCTCGTTCCGTTTCCACTGAGGTTTTATCGACATGATGCTAACCCGGCTGTCTCGCGACCATCCGTCGAAAGCGCCCAACACGAGGCTTTCGGCGGCAGATACCTCCGCGGGTAGCGTGTTGGTCCGCATGTCGGTCCACCGGGCGCGGATGCCTTGTTCCCGGTGGATCAGCAGTTCGCCCTCGCGAAGCTGCGTCCGCAGGTTGGTGATCCGAGTATTGCGGCTTTGCCAGGTGTGAGCGAGAGGCGTGAGGACGAGGCTTTCCGCGGCCCAGAGGCCAACGCAACTCAGGGCGAGGGCGGTCAGGAGTTGCTGGCGGTCCTTGAAATCGAAGTTCATCGCTTGTGAGGACTCCCACCCCATTGAAAGTTGAAAGTGAATTGAATGGCAGCCTTGCCCAGCACCTGATCCACCTGGACATCGACAACCTCAGATATGGCGCGGAGTCGGTCGAGTGCATTGAGCAGTGAGGTCTTATCGACGGCGGTGCCGGTGCAGATCACGGTCCCCGATTCGCGCAGTTCGATGGTTTTGGCCGTCACGTCGCCGTTTTCGGGAAGGGCTTCGGTAAGCCGGCGAAGAATGCTGAGGCTGCGGATGGAATCGTCGAACCAGGGCCGGAACCGTTTTGTCTGTTGTTGGAAATGGTCTAGCTCGCGAACCTTGGTTGCCATTCGAGCCCAGTCCGAGCTCAGACGGGAGAGTTGGATTTGCTGCCACAAAAAGGCAACCGCGGCAATCCCCAGAACGGCGGCTGCGACCTTGCCCGCCATGGCGAGCTTGCCCGAGGAATGTTTGCCGGCGAACTGCTGCCACGCTGAGACGCGGGGTGGTAGATATTCAAGTTCGGCCGTTCGGCCAGCCAATTGACGAACGACCACGGCCACTGCGGGCGTCACAGGGACCTCTTCGGGCAGCTTCAAACCAAGTTCATTGGGGGCAAACTGATTGACTCGCTCCAGCGTGAGGCCCAGTCCAGTCGCCCGAATCATAAACGCCGAGGCCAGTGCGTCGGCTCCGGGATTTTTGCCGAAAATTCGCAGTGTTTTCAGGTTGTCACAAACCGCTTCGGGGAGTTGCCCGAGTGTGACACGTAGCTCGCGAACCAGCTGATCGGCCGCGATGTTCGCCGATCCCTCATCGGTTGAAAGCCCCGGCTCCACCGTGCGTAGGGCAACCACTCCGCCCCGGCTGACAATGAGGATACTAACCCGTCGCTCCCCGATCCACAGCGCGATCACTCCTTCCAGTCGGGTAGCGGACGGGATTTGCAGGGCGGTAATTCCAAATGTGAACGAAACCGGGAGGAGTTTTGCCGCCCGAAGGATGGCTTCCAGCCGGGTGATCGTATCGAGTTGGACGGCCAGTTGAGTTGCGTAGGCGGGACCATCGATAACTTGAAATTTCGAGGTGACGCTGGCGAGAGATTCTGCGGGGTAGGGGAAGCCGTTCTCAGCCTCGAGTTGCAGCAAGCTTTGGACGTCCTCTTCCGGAAGTTCGGGGACAACGGTTTGGAGAGTGAGAGCCAAATCTTCCGGAAGAGCGAACCCACATCGGCGCTCGCGAATCCCGGCGGCGTCGAGGAGGCTTCTCAGCTCGAGGCCGACGAGTTCGGGATCGGCGGACCGCGGATCAAGGGTGAGCGATCCATCGCCGGATCGTACGATCTCTGCCGAACCGTTGGAACGGTGCACCACAACAGCCTCGACGCGCAGACCATCGAAGGCGAGGCCGAGCAATGTTTGTGGGCGCTTCGGTTTGAACCAGTCCATCATCGTGAATTCATCGCCAATTGTTTCTGTTGTAGCCGTGCCGCTTTGCCCAACGCCCAGCCAAGATCGGTGAGATCCTGACGGTAACGGATCCGCGGAGCACCCTCGGCCAGATCAAACACGAACCGCGTCCGCCGGTATCCGCGGCCAAGGGGACCGAGGGCCGCGATATCTGCGGAGAATTGATAGCTGCGGCCGGTCAGAAAGCGCCCGGCGCGTGGGATGTTTTGCGCGCCCAAAATTTCGGCGGCCCAAGCGACCGTGTTGAGACGACTTGGATTCGACTGCCGGTAGGCAACGAGCGAGGAGGCGAGCTGGGCTCCTATTCCGGGAATACAGCCGAGGACGACTTCGCTGGCCGTGTTTACGTTGACGAGACCGGTTGGTGCGTTGTTACCGGGTGCGGAATAGACGTCCGCTTCGATTGCGGCAAATTCATCCAGGGTCATCCCGCTCCGCGCAAAAAATTCGAGCACACTGTTGAATCGAGTGCCCGGGCCGCCGAATCGTGCGAGGATCTCATTGGCTCGACTGCTCCCCAGACTGGCGTTTAGGACGGCGGCGAGGGGTTGGGCGAATCCCGCCACCTGGACGTTGATCCGCCGAGTTCCATTCGTCGTGGTTAGTGGCTCCGGAGAGGCAACGGTTACGTACTCGAGAATGCCCGGATCCAGCCGGCCATTTCGATCGTCGACTGGCAGCGAGGCGGCTCCGTCATTCTCATTCAGGTCGAGGATGCCGTTGCGGTTTAGATCCTCGCCGTAGAGAATTTCTGGGTCCGCCCCGTAAACCATCCGCAGCTCATCGATGCTTTCGAAAGGGGCATTCTTGCAATGGTAGGATGGATTGCGCCGCAGGTACGCTTCGTCCTCGGCACCCTGATCCGAGATGTCGCTATCGGTGTCCCGCCAGTCGACGATGGCAGCCGCCAACTGGGGAGTCATGCGTGGAAGCAATTCCAACATGGCGGCCGTGGCCGTGTTTAGATCGAGCTTGGAGGCTTCGTCGACCAGCGCGAAGTACGGGAGGTCCGTCGTAATTTGGCTTTGGCGGTCGTCCCGGCCGATATACCAAAATGTGGCGTCTCCGACGGGCACGGCGTCGTGTTGATAGGTCTTGATGTCGGGCAGAACCCCTGGCTGATCGAGCTTGGTCAGGAGCAACACGGCATACCGCGCCGCGCCGTCAATCGCATGAGCCGCTTCCATGCTTGCCGTCACATTGCTGGCCACTCGCAGATCGAGCGACGACGAGTTGCCAAAATAGAGCGCTAGGCTAACCAAGCCGAATGCAACCCACAGTGTGATAATCAGGGCCGAGCCCCGCGACGCGGGATTTCGTGACGCCGGGTTGCGGGGGGATTGGAGGGATTTCACGGGGCACCTCCCGTGCTTCCGGCGCTCGCGGTTGTGTTGGTGCTGGCGGCGACAAGGACGGGTACTACCAACTGAAGAGGAGCGGCGGAAATGTTTGATGCCCGTGCTCGGCCGGGTTCGGGTGTTGCTCGGGCCACGGTGATTTCAACCCGGATCGCCTTGGGCAGGGGCGTGACTTCATTGGTCGAATTCCAGGAGGTCCGCCAGTTGGCACCGTCATAAAAGGAAAAATCGATGCGCTCGACATCGCTCATCATCCATTGTTCTTCCGCGTCGGAATCCAACGCCGGCAATAGATTTCGTTTTACCACCCGCACGAGGTCACGCCCGGTGGCCGACGTCCGATTGGTCGAATCTCGGAGCACATAGGCGACTCGCTGGATATCGCCCCACGGTTGCGCGGTCCGGGTGCCGCCGGAGGTGGTAAAGATCTCGGTGCCGACGTCTTGCTGATTGATACCCTCAATCGTTGCACTGCTATTGAGCGCGCCGGCAAACGTCCCGCCGGGGACGACGATGCCGTCGAGATCCCGCCGGAGCGTGGCGAGCGTCTGCTGCTCTGGGAGGGCACGTTGGGCGGAGTCGGCCGTTTTTTGCCACAGGCGCATCGTGCCAAAAAACACCGTATTGATGGCGGCAAGGACCACCGCAAAAATCACCATCGCGAGGAGGAGCTCAATCAGTGTGAATCCGGACGGCCTCTTGGGAGAGACTTCTTGGAACTTTCCGCTGGATCGAAACCGGCTCATAGTTGGTTCGGATCGACGAGAGTGCTGACGTGCACATCGTAGTCTTGACCTTGAACGGCGTAGTTTACATAGAGGGTGAGAAGCCGAAGGGAGTCCTTCTGCCAGGACTCCGACCGCAGCTGCCAGCGGAACTGCCGAGTGCCCTCCTCCGTCGACCCGTTCGCCGCCGATTGTTTCCATTGTCCGGTGGCGATGAGTTCGCTCAACACGCGGTCTGCCACACGGGCCGCCACGACTTTGCGCTCGGCGACCTGGCTGGCGCGGCTCGCGATCTGAATCGCCTGCACCGCGACGGGGATTACGATGGCGAGAAACATCAATGCCGCGAGCGCCTCGATCAGTGTGAAGCCGGCCTCGGCGCCCGGTCGGCCGGGACGTCTCCTGGCCTCGGGCACCTGGGAAATCTTTAACCGGGATCTAGCGGCGGACAAATGCCACGTGGTTGGTTTGAATTTCATAACGAACCCGGTTTGGGTCCTGGGTGATCCAAAGAGCGGGGCGCGGTCCGTGGCCGCTGCCCGGGCGTTCCCGTTGTCGCAGCCAGAGGCCCAAAGGGCTTTCTTCACTGATAAATCCGTCGGGCTGGAACCGGATCGCCACGGCGTTTCCCCCAGGGGAGAGACCCCAGGGCAGGGTGGGCAAGGGTTGAGAGGAGGGGCGGGCGCGCTGATCGACCTCGAGCTCAAGTTCGACATCCGTTGCGAGTTGGTAACGGACGGCCTTTTCGTCCTGGGCCGAGTAGCTAAACTCTTCGGCCAGTCCGTAAGCATGCTGCGAGGGGTCCAGCCAGAGCACCATCGGGACGCCCTCGGAGACCGCGCGACTTCGGGCATAGCGGCTGAGCGAGAGGAATCGGCGGGCTTCGGAATCGAGGGTGCGGCCACGGAAAAAATTTCCTAGGGACGGTGCGAGCAGGGCGAAGGCGATCACCATCACCGCCATCACCAGAATCAGTTCGATGAGGGTTAAGGCACGTGCGCCGAACTCCTCAGCGCCGCGTTTGAGTCCAGTTAGTAATATCATCGTCGCCGCCCACCCGCCCGTCGGGGCCCATGGACATCACGTCGTAGGAAGTGGGATTATTTTTGCCAGGACATTCATAGATATAGTCGTTGCCCCAAGGATCCTTGGGCACTTCCTTGAGATAGGGACCGTTCCATTTCCGGGCGTCGCGGGGTTGTGAAACGAGATCTTGGATGCCGTTCTTTCCTTTGGGGTAGTAACCATTGTCCACCTCAAACGCGTCGAGCACGGTGCCAAAGGTGGAAATCTGCGATTGCGCCGCGGTCTTGCGTGCCTGCTCGGTCCGCCCCGCAAATTTCGGCACCACGATTGCCGCCAAGACGCCGAGGATGACCAACACGAGCAACAGTTCGATCAGGGTGAAACCACTGTTGCGGAGCCGTGCCGGCGTCGGGCGTTGGGGTAGGATTTCTAGATTCATGATTCGCATGGATTGCGTCGTTACTTGATATGGTCTTGGAGTGAGAAGATCGGGATTACCATGCCGATGAAGATAACGCCGATGAAGCCGGCAATGAGAAACAACATCAACGGCTCAGCGAGAGCGACTGCGGTTTTGAGCTGACGATCGAGATCGTTTTCGGTCACATTCGCCACCCGGACCAATTCCTGGTCCAGACGTCCACTTTCCTCGGCGACCGAAATCATTTCCAGCGTGGAACCCGAGAAGAGTGCGCGACAGTCACCCAGGCTTGCCCCCAATTGCCGGCCTTCCTTCACTCGTTCGATCGAATTTGAGACGGCGTCCACCAAGACTTGATTACCCATCGATCGACGGGCCACGTTGAGGCAGTTGATGAGTGGCACGCCGGCGCCGAGCAGAGTTCCCAGCATGCGGCAGAAGCGTGCCATCGCATATTGCGCGACCAAGGTCCCGACTACCGGCGCTCGTAGAATCGCTCCCTCCCACGCGCGGCGGCCTACCTCGGACAGAAACCAGGTCCGGAGCAGGAATCCACCGATGGCGATTCCGAGCACGGCGAATAGTCCGTAACTTCGCAGGAATTCGCTCGTGCCCACGATCATCCGGGTGATCAACGGGAGTTGCGCTCCGAATCCGCTAAAAATCAACTGGAAGCGAGGGATGAAAAAAACCAGCAGAAATACCAAAACGCCGAGCGCCATGATCAGCAGGATCACCGGGTAAAGCATTGCGGTCATGACCTTCGATTTCATCTCTTTCTCACGCGCCTGAAAATCCGCGATCTGCGCCAACACAACATCCAGGAACCCCCCCGCCTCTCCGGCCTCCACCATAGCCACGTACACGCGGGGAAATGTTTCCGGCGATCGAGCCATCGCTTCCGTCAGCGAAAGGCCATCCACGACGAGCGTATGGATCCGTTTCCATTTCTCGGCGGCGGCCGGTGTCGCGGCTTCTTTGATCAGGATCACCAAAGCCCTGCTTAACGGCACCCCTGCGGCGAGAAGACTCGACAACAAGCGAGTGAAATTTTCCAGGATCCTCGGCGTAATCGCATTGGCGCTGCCGAACGACCGTTTTTGAGCCGCCGCCGGAGCACTGGCTGTCCGGGCGTCTTTCAGAAAATCTTTCCCGGATTCCTTGGATTTGGCGGGCGATTTCGGGGCAACGGCTGAGCGAGGCGGCCCGTCCGCAGCAACACCCTTTTCCGTCAAGCGGATCGGTCGCAGTTGGCGCTCCCCCACCAGACGCATCGCCTCCTGCCTCCCTCCGGCCTCAATCTCCCCCTCGACCGTCCGACCGTCCGTTTGCACCGCTTTATACGCAAAAACAGGCATGACTCAGGAACGGTTAACCGCCAGTTCGGCGGTGGAATTTCCCCCACCCTCCGCCCGCTCATCGACGGTGGTGCGTGACACTTCCTTGGCGGTCGTCACGCTCAGAACTTCTTCGACGGTGGTGATTCCCAGGCGTACCAGACGCCAGCCATCTTCGGCGAGTGTCCGCATTCCTTCGCGGCGTGCGACGTCTCGAATCTCGTCGGTCGACGCCTTCCGAAGGATCAGTTGACGGATTTCATTGCTGGTGTCCATCCATTCGAAAATTGCGTGCCGGCCAAGGAATCCCGTGTTGCGGCACTCGCGGCAGCCGGTCGAGCGGTAGATCGGATGATCCAAGGGAATCCCGAGTTTTACCTTGAATGACTGAGCGGTGGGGGAATCGTCGATCGTCTTGCAAATCCGGCAAAGGACGCGGACCAGACGTTGCGCCAGCACGGCTTCCAGCGAGGAAGCGACTAGGTAAGGTTCTACGCCCATGTCGACGAGTCGGGTACAGGCCCCCGCGGCATCATTTGTGTGAAGCGTGGAAAAAACCAAGTGCCCGGTCAACGAAGCCTGCACGGCGATTTGGGCCGTTTCCTGGTCACGAATTTCACCGATCAAGATGACGTCGGGGTCATGACGCAGAATTGAGCGAAGGCCGCGAGCAAAGGTCAGGCCGGACTTTTCGGAAACCTGGATTTGGTTGACCCCGCGGAGTTGGTACTCGATCGGGTCCTCGATGGTGATAATTTTTCGCTCGGTATCGTTGATGGCATTGAGCGCTGTGAAAAGAGTCGAAGTCTTGCCGCTGCCGGTTGGCCCGGTGACGAGGATGATTCCGTGCGGAAGTTCCAGCACCTGATTGAAGCAACCGACTTCACGATCCGCCATCCCCAGGTCGTGCATGCCGCGCAAGTTCGAATTCTGGCGCAACAGACGCATCACCACCGCCTCCCCATGCAGCATGGGAATAATCGATACTCGGATGTCCACCTCGGCGTCTTCGATGCGGACCTTGATGCGGCCATCCTGCGGCAGTCGTTTCTCAGCGATATTGATGTGACTAAGGATTTTTACGCGGGAAACAATCGCCGGCTGGAATCGCTTGATTTGGGCTGGAACCGGCACTTCCTGGAGAACGCCATCAATCCGATAGCGGATTCGCAACTCGTCCTCGAAAGGCTCCAGATGCACGTCGGACGCACGGAGCCCAATGGCATCCTTCAGGAACTGGTTGACGAAGCGAATGATCGAAGCGTCTTCCGCAGCGGCATCAAGATCTCCATCGCCTTCGCCGTCATCGTCCACCACCTGCAGCTCTCCCTCCTCGGCCAGGGTGTCGATGGTGTCAGCACCCACTCCGAGGCGCTTCTTCATCTCGCGCACGATCGCTTCGCGGGGCGCCAGGACTGGCTGAAGGCGAAGTCCCGTTATCGTCTTGAGGATGTCGAGACCCTGCGTTGCGAATAGTCGGCTGGTGGCAACCTCCACCGAACCATTCTCCCGCCGAAGGGGCAGCAATTCTTCCTTGAGTAGGATGCGCGCCGGAAAAAGCGCGAGAACTTTCTTGTCCGGATTTACATCTTCAAGGGTGGAAAACGGCACCTGATACTCGCCCGCCAACCATTGAAGTATTTCGGATTCGGTGTCGTCGCCATCGACTCCATTCATTCGGCCTCGCGCAAATGCCCGCGCGTCGGTGGCCGACAATTGCTTGTCGGCCACCATCCGCTCCATCAGCGCTTCGAGTGAACTGGCGTCGGCCATATCAGATGGGCCATCGATGGGTCAATGAACGGGGCTCGCTGCGATCTCAGCGAGTTTACGTCGGGGAAATCTTGAGCGGTTCCCGCTGAAGCCGGATTATTTGAGGAGACCGGCCAGGACGGCGGTAGCCTCCTGCTTCCCAGTGAGAACCTTCCGCAAATCCTCCTGGGTCTTCGCGAGATTGGCTTCCTTCTCCTTCTGCGACTCACGGTACTTGGCGAGCTTTGACTTGATGTCGTCCGCCGAAGCGTTGTTCTCGATCGCCGTTTGGAGCGCTTGCGCCTCAGGGCTCGGTTCGCCGCCGAATCCGCCGCGGCCCCCACCGCCAGGACCGCCACCGCCAGGACCGCCAGGCCCCCCGCCGCGCCCGCCGCCAAATGCGCCGAACCCTCCCCGGCCACCGACTTCTCGGCGGGCGGCGGTCACTTTCTCGATTCGCTCGGAGATGATCTTCCACTCGGCGTCATCCTTAACTCCTAATTGCTCGCGGGTGCGCTCCATCATTCGTTGCCGCATCTGCTCCGGATCGAAATTACCCCCGCCGGGTCCTCCCTGGCCGCGATTCCGGCGGCCTCCCTGTTCGGTCGCATTGGTGTTCTGGGCGACAAGGCTTGATTCGCCGAGGAACAGCGTCAAGGCGAGGCCGGTGAGGGTTACAAATTTGGAAGCAATTTTCATGGCAGTACTCCGATCCGTTTTTTTTGTGGATGATTTTGACGTTGAGATGTATGCGCTATCGCAACACGTGACGGTGCGGGACCCGCGTTGGTTACAATGATTATTGATTCCGGCTTGATGGAGGACGTACGAGGGTCTTCACCGCGCGGTTCCCCTGGGTCATCTGCTGCAATAGGTTGGGCAGGTCGTCGAGAGGCGTTTCGCCATCGACGAAGTCGGCCGACCGGATGACCCCGCGCTCAATCAGTGCCAGGGCCCGGCGGATGGTGGCCGGGGTATGGTGAAAACTTGCGAGGAGTGTGAGATTCGAATAGTGGAGGAGCCCGGTGTCGAGTGGAACGGTGGTCCCGGACGGGCAACCGCCGAAAAAGTTCACCCGCCCCCCTTTTCTCACGCAGCGGACCGCAGTTTCCCACACTTCCGGTTTCCCCACCGCCTCGACCACCACGTCGTACCCGCCGGGCGACGCGGTCAGGACTTCGGAGAGATCTCCGGAATCTGGGACGACGACCGCCGTGGTGGCGCCGAGTTTCCGGGCACGATCGAGGCGTGCTTCTCCTCGACCACCGACCGTCACTCGGCATCCGGCATCCAGGGCCAACGCCAAAAACATCAGGCCGATCGGGCCGGCTCCGAGAATCAGCACGGATTCCCCGGGTTGCAACCGCAGGTCTTGAATTCCCAACACCACGCAGGCCAGGGGCTCGGTGAGGGCCGCATCCAGAAATCGGGTGTCGGGTTTCAGCGGGAGAAGATTCCGGGCGGTTAACCGCGGGGGAATGACAATGGATTCCGCATAGGCACCATTCAGGAACAGTAGATCGTCACACAAATTTTCCTGACGGCGACGACAGGCTGGGCAGCTGCCGCACGGGGCAGAATTGGCCGCGACGACCCGGTCTCCAATCTTCCAATCGGCGGTCGCCGGATGGATCTCGGAAATCACTCCAGCGAACTCATGCCCAAAGACCGCCGGCGGAACAATCATCCGCGCATGGTAGCCTCGCCGGAACACCTTCAGGTCCGTGCCGCAGGTGAGGGCGGCCTCGATCTGCACACGCACCTCACCGCATTGTAACGGTTTCTCCGGAACATCCTCCACTCGGACATCTTCGCGTCCATACAGCACAGCCGCTTTCACGGCGCTAGCCTCGAACACTGCCTGCTTGCGGTGCAATGGGTTTTTCCGGCACGGTCCGCCTGCCTATTACATGGACGCCATCCGCCAACTGATCAATTTCGTTCTCCATCTTAACGAACACCTTACCCAGCTCGCCGCACAGTACGGGCCCTGGATGTACGGAATCCTGTTTGTCATCGTTTTCTGCGAGACAGGTTTGGTGGCAACTCCGTTTTTGCCGGGAGATTCATTGCTGTTTGCGGTGGGTGCGCTGGCCGCGCGTCCGGAAGCAAAGCTCAATATCTGGGTGGTGGCGCTCGTGCTCTTTGTCGCGGCGTTTCTCGGTGACAATGTGAACTATTGGGTGGGGAAGCTGGCAGGTCGCCAGTTGGTGAAACGCTTTCCATCCATCATCAAGCAGCGGCACCTCGATCGGACTCACGCATTTTTCGCAACCTATGGTCGCAAGACAATCATCTTTGCCCGGTTCGTGCCGATCGTCCGCACCTTCACTCCGTTTGTTGCGGGAATGGGAGCCATGAACTACCCGCGGTTCATCGGATCGAGTCTTCTGGCAACCACTCTGTGGGTGGGGCTCATCTTGCCGGCCGGCTGGTTTTTCGGGAACCTCGAGCCGGTGAAAAAGCATTTTGAGCTCGTGGTCATCGGCATCATCGTCGTCTCGGCAATGCCGATGCTTTTCGAAATCCTCAAAGCGCGGCGCAATCCGCGGCCGGAGGCGGGCTAGTCATTCAATGTGCCTGGCGCAGGACGACTTCCCCCTGGAGAATCTTGACACAACAAGTCAGTCGAAATTTTTCGGAATCCCGATTCCATTGATCGAGAACATCCAGCTCTTGGGGTGACGGAGGATTCAGGTTCTCCATACCGCGAACAATCTCCGCAGCGCAGGTGCCGCATTCACAATTGAAACACCCTGCCTCCATCTCCACTCCGGCTTGCTCGCCGGCGGCCAGCAATAGTTCCCCTGGCTTAACGTCGGCCGAAAGGTTTTGCGGCAATATGGTAACTCTAGGCATTCGATGAGGAGGAATCGTCGCTTCAGTTAGTCGGGTCGAATCGTCCGTGCCCTCCCGGGAGGAGTAGCGCGCTCACGCTGCGAGTCAACTCTCAAGGAAATACCTACCGTACGGCTTCGAAGGCAAAACCCTTCAAGTATTCCGTCTCCGGAATCGCGGGGATGACCGGGTGATCCAAAGCTTGGCTGTAGGTGGCTACCCGCCGAAGCATCCGCCGGGCATCGAATGCGGCATCGAGAATCACCTCCTGAAACAGTACCGAGTCCACGTGATGTGAGCAGCAGAACGTCGCGAGCGTGCCACCCGGCTTGAGCAACTTCAGCGCACGGAGATGAATCTCTTTGTAGCCGCGAAGAGCGTCCGGTACCGCGGCTCGGGTGCGGGTGAAGGACGGGGGATCAAGAATGATCAGGTCAAACTGCGGCACCAGTTTCTCATGGGGACCGGTCATGCTCCGGGCTTTCAGCCAGTCGAAAACGTTCGCCGCCTCAAATTTGCAGTTTTCGGCAACGCCATTCACCCCCGCATTCCGGGTGGCGGCGGCGACGGCGTCCGCACTTTGATCCAGTCCGAGGACACTGCGGGCACCCGCCCGGGCTGCATGGAGGGCGAATCCTCCGACGAAACTGAAACAGTCGAGCACAACCGCATCGCGCGCGGCCCGGGCCACATATTGCCAGTTGGCAACCTGATCGAGGTAAAGTCCCGTCTTGTGCCCGGCTTGCAGATCCACGTCAAAGACGAGGCCGTTCAATTGAACGGGCAACGACGCGGGAGCATCGCCAAAAAGGACCTCGTTCGTGACCGGCAAGTTTTCAAATTTCCGCGCGGCCTGATCATTGCGCTCCAGGATAACCCGCGGGTTGAGTACATCTCGCAGCACCGAAACAAGCTCGGCCTTGCGTCGGTCCATGCCGAGCGAGCTGGTTTGCAAGACCAGGACGTCCTCGTATCGATCGACGATGAGTCCTGAAAGGAAATCACTTTCGCCGTTCACCAAACGGAATGAAGTTGCCTCCGGCAGGTGCTTTTGCCGGACCGCCAGCGCAGCGCGAAGGCGCTGCTCAAAAAAAGCACGGTCGATGCTTACGCGATCCGGCGAAAGCAGGCGGATGGCGATCTTCGATTTTGAGTTGTAAAATCCAACTCCGAGAAAGCGCTGACGGTGATCCTTGACCTGGACGACGTCTCCGTCCGCCACGTCGCCCGTCAGGCGCAGGATTGAATTGGAAAAAACCCACGGGTGTCCGGCCGCATGGCGGTCGGCTTCACCGGGTTTCAACAGGGCAGTGGCAAGATTCATGGCTTGTAGACAAACGGCCGAAGCCGGGCAGGGGATTGAGACAGGATACGGACTGTAAAGGAAGCGGGAATGAGGGACCGTGGGCTGTCAACCGGCGGCCGCAGTAGGCAGACGAGTTTGGCAGACGAGTTTGGAGACTTAAGGAGGCGACCGGTCCGAGAGGACACGGCCTAGGCAGACTTGACGGTAGGTCCTTCCAACTGATTTTCGTCCGGGAGGCGGACATCCCATACGAGTCCGAAAACCCTCAGTGTGCAAATAAGGATGTAAACGACGTCCAACTGCCACCAGCGGAGCCCATGGCGGGCGGACGTGGGAAATGCGTGATGGTTATTGTGCCATCCCTCGCCAAATGTCAGCAGTGCACACACAAGATTATTCCGGCTTTCATCACCCGTGTCATAGTCATGGGCGCCAAACAAGTGGCAGGCGGAATTGATGCTCCAGGTGGAATGATGTACGAGAAACAATCGGACGAAACCGCCCCAGAGCATGCCAGTGAAAAAGCCCGCCCAACTTTGCGTCCACAGCCCGCCAAGAACGCCTGGAAGAACAATTCCAGCGGCGACCCACCAAAAATACAGCTGACTCAATCGCAGGACCATGCGGTCGCGGATCAGGTCTGGGACAAGCCGGAAATAAGGCTCATGCGCATGTCCGAGCATCCATCCGACGTGAGAATGCCAGCAACCTTTAAGAATCCCACGCCATCCTCCGCCAGAAAAATGGGGGGAATGCGGATCCCCTTCCTCGTCGCTGTGTCGGTGATGCTTCCGGTGGCACGCACACCAAAAAATGATGGGGCCTTGAGCGGACATGCCTCCGGCGATTCCCAGG
Source organism: Akkermansia muciniphila (assembly GCA_945900455.1). GTDB lineage: Bacteria > Verrucomicrobiota > Verrucomicrobiia > Limisphaerales > UBA9464 > SIBK01. The sequence continues at coordinate 2,966 of CAMDJH010000059.1, read as the reverse complement.
AATGCTTTGATGGCAGCCACACACTTGAAACTTCGATGAGTGAAAAGTCGGTGATATCCAAGGGTGATCCCCAGCATGGTGACAGCGTACATCCCCAGACAAAGTCCAAGATCAAGCACGGAGATCCCATTTCCAAGAAACCAGTAGACGGCACCCAGAAAAACGAGAAATGGAGTGACGATCGTGACAATGGCCACGGCTCTCGCCGGAACCCCCGGGGGCTGTGAAATTGCCGGAGGTCGGGCACGGCCGACCGCAGCGGGCTGTTTGGAGCCATTACGTGCACGAGCGGGCAGCGAGCCCGGTTGATTCGGAAGCGTCTGCAAGGGAGTTAAGGTAGCCTAGTATCGGATACACTCAAGTTTGCCGCAAATATAGGTCACCGCAAGCGCGAATCCACGGCGGTACTCGGAAGGATGTCGCCGACAAGGGCCAACCGATTGCGTATCAGCCACTCGCGCTGGGCTACCGTGGATCTCCAATTTTGCCTTCAAACGCCGGATTGCCATGGCTCCTGCGGGAGATTCACACGGAGCCTTCCTCACGATCGCATAGCGATCGGAGCGGTAGATTGTGTTTTCCATGCTTGGCTCAACGCTGGGGGGACCGCTTACTCTCGGATCTGCATGGCCTTGGCAAAAAAACGGGATATCCTGCGTATCTCAGATTTGAGCATCCGCCGAGACGGAGTGGTGATCCTTGGCAGCGTATCATGGCGGATTCGTCCCGGCGAGCATTGGGTGATCCTCGGATCCAATGGGTCCGGAAAAACTTCCCTGCTTTCGGCGTTGACCGGCTACCTGATGCCGACCGAGGGGAATATTGTTCTGCTCGGTGATACGTACGGCCATCGGGACTGGCGTGATGTGCGGAAGCGGCTCGGCGTAGTCAGCTCGGCGTTGCGCCAGATGATGGCCGAGACGGAACCGGCACTCGACACCGTGGCCAGTGGGCGGCATGCCATGATCGACTATTGGGGCCGGCCGAGTCGAAAGGAACAGGCCGAGGCGCGCCGTATCCTCGCACGGGTGGAGTGCTCGGCTCTCGCCGATCGGCCTTGGTCGGTATTGTCCCAGGGCGAACGCCAGCGAGTCCTTATCGGTCGGGCTCTCATGTCGCGTCCGCGGCTCCTTATTCTCGATGAACCCTGTGCCGGGCTTGATCCGGTGGCGCGCGAACATTTCCTGGCATTCGTCGACCGGCTGGCGCGTGGTCGCCGAGCACCGACGGTCGTGCTGGTAACCCACCATATTGAGGAAGTTGTTCCCGCCTTCACTCATGCCCTCTGTCTCCGAAACGGAAAAATACTTCTGCAAGGGCCTTGCGAGACCGTGTTCACCTCAGGAAACCTCTCCGCCGTATTTGGTGCCCGGGTTCGTATCGGACGTGCCGCCGGCCGCTACTCCCTGCGAGTCTCGGCCGGCAAGTCCAGCCGACGAGTTGTTTAATGTCGGGTTGTTCGATCCGCTGCTACAGGGCGATCCGGAGATTGCTCGCAGGCCGTTACCGCGGTTAACTCTCCTGGAAATCTTACCAAAAGAGCAGACCCGGATCCGGTCGGTACTTCGGCGGCACTGAAGAAAGGGAACCCGAATAGAAGCCCCCAAAGTCGGGATCGGTCAGGATTTCGGGAGGGAACCGGAAGAATTGCACATGGCCATCGCCGAAAAGGACATTGTTGCGGCGCTGACCTTTGTAATTGTGCCACATGTTTCGCGGGTCGTCCGCAGGCCGGTTGCCATGCCAGTTGTGATCGCCACTGATGACCTTGTTGGATGAGCTTCTCCCAATCTCGCTTGACTTGATCGGTTCCGCGCCGGGAACGAGGCCAGGATTATTGACGTTGCGGCGTAGCCCGGTCGTACGTTGGATGCGCCAAGCGTGCCCGCCCCACATCTCGCGATAGCTGCTGCCGTTGATTTCAAAGATGGTCTTATGGACCGGCGCCGCATTGTCACCTTTGTCTGCCGGACAGCGGAAGAGATGGTACGCGGAACTATTCGTCGGATTGGCTCCGGCCAGGCCGACATAGACGTTGAGCGGCCGGTTGCTCGGGTAGATGCCCGAGCCTTCCTCGGTATATGTCGACACTCCGCGCCAGCCTCCCGAGCCGTTGAAACCGGCGGTCGTGGGCAGGTAGTCACTGTTGTCGTCGGCGTATAGCTGGAAGGCCAGTCCGATCTGTTTTAGGTTTGCAACGCATCGGATGCCATGGGCCTTGGCCTTGGCGCGAGCCAGTGCGGGCAGGAGCATGGAGGCAAGAATCGCAATAATCGCAATGACGACCAGCAGTTCGATCAATGTGAAGGCCAGCTGAATCGAGGAAGGTTTGGCGACCGATCGGCGAAGGATGGCTACGGGTGGCATGGCAATTCCTTTGGACTCGTTGGTTGGGTTTTTTCGCCAGACGGGACCGCGGTGGGCTAATCGGGGAGTTGAGCCGCGTTTTCTGGAGTCATTACGCGATAATTGCGCTCGAAAAAACCTTGAGAGCTGCCCGCAGCCTTGCCCGGTTCGTCGCCATCCATTCGCGGAACGATGGCAAGCTGGATCATCCCGGATTGCACAAGCGGTCGATAATAAGGCTCATAGTTCGCCACCAATACCAGATGAGGCTTGTCACTCTTGGGATGGGCGGTTGCAAGCTCTTCCCGGCTCGCCAGGCCAACAAACAGAACCAACGCATCGACATCGCCGTGCTGACGGATCAGTTTCGACAATTGTCCTGGCTCCATAAAAATGCCCGTTCTGGACAGGGAAGGGGGGGCGATGGTTGCCTTCGACACGGCGGCGATTTTTAGGCCCGTGCCTCCAACCGCTTTCTTGAAGGCCTTGATCTGGGCCTCGGTCGTAGGAGCCAGCACCTGATAATTCCCGAACGTAGCGTCCACGAGGACAATGCGGCCCGAGTTGTGGAGCAATTTGGCGGTTTCCAAGGCGGCGCCTCGACCGAGGGCTTGAAACGG
>CAMDJH010000058.1 GCA_945900455.1 Akkermansia muciniphila | reverse complement strand
CTGGTTTTCAACAGCTCGCTGGAACGCGCTTCGCCACGCCCGATGGCTTCGAAACAACTCCTGAGCTTCCGTGCGTAGTGCTCGGCCTGTTCCTCGCCCCAAGTTTTGATTGTGTAGCGGGCGACCCCGAGCAAGTCATCATCGGCTTCGGGAGCAAGTTGGTAATCAGCCATTTTTTCCGGCTTTCACTTCACGCCTGGCCTGTCTGAAAATCTCATCCACGGTGCGTGTGCTGACGCCATTTTTTTCGGCCCGCTGAACGCGCGCATCAAGAAGCGCGACCAGCTCTACTAACGCAGCTTCTTCGTCTGTTTGCGTCTCCTCACCAGGTGTGCGTTGAAGCAAAAAATCTTTTAGGCTTTGACCCTTCAAAGCCGCCATCGCCTTAAGCTTCCGGTGTTCTTCATCACTGATATCAATGGAAATTCGACTCATGCGGCTAGTATCGCAGAAATTGAACAAATGTGCAATGCCACAAATGTGGGTTTTGCGATCAGACTTTTCCGATCCCGTATGGTCAAAAAACTCATACGGCATCTCGGTAATAACATTTCAAGAGGCCGCCGACGCGCTCGCGAGTCTGTATATCCCCTGACAATTCACCGATCCGATCCTCGGGCGCTGGAAACCGGATCACGTTGCCCTTGCCTTGGTGATTTCGCTCCGCGTGGAAGTGATTCACGTAATTCTCACGGCAATGGCGGAGAGAGCTTTCTCCGAAAGGAATTATTTTCGACAGGAGCTCGTTTTTTACGGATCGAATCCAGCGTTCGCAATGGGCGTGCAGATTTGAACTCCGCGGCGGCAATGTGACCGCTTTGATACCGACGGCTTGGAGGATCCCGTCGAACGCCGCGCAGAACTTTGTATCTCGATCGTGTAGCAGATACCGACAGCCACAAAGAAACCCTTAGGCGCCGTTGCCAATCGCAGACCGACGACTAGGATCACCGCACGCCGTCCGGACGATGTCGCGTTTCCTCTCAACTCTCGTCGCGCTCCTTGCCTACGCTTCCGCTTGGGCAAATCCGGTGGCGATTAATCGCGCGTCGACGGGCGTCGCCACGGGGTCGAGCGTCTATAGTGGCAGTCTGCCGAGCCAGTTCTCAGATGGGAACGACGGCAATCGCGACGGGCAGTATTTCAGCAGGCTGTCGGTTTTTCATTCGCAAGTTCCTGAGTCGAGTCCGCCGAGTTTTTGGGAGGTGGACCTCGGGGCAACGTATTCCCTCGATCGCTTGATGATCTGGCCGCGCACCGATGTGGCGCAGAACACGGTGGAGAATTTCCGCATCATCGTGCGCGACGCGGCGAATGGGGTGGTGTGGCAGCGGGATTTTCTGCCGACGGCGGCAGTGAATTCGCCGTGGGCCACCTCGGCATTGCGCGGCGTGCTAGGCCGGCGTGTGCGCATCGAGCGGCTGGATCAAAATCCAAACTTCCTCACGTTCGCAGAATTTGAAGTATGGGGCGGGCCGCAGGCCGGGGCGGTGAATCTCGCGCTGAACAAGCCCGTGACCGCGTCACCCGCGGGCCTTTCCACCAGTGCTGCGCGCGGCAACGATGGCATTCTTGATGGCGCTTACACGCTGCCGGGAAACCCAATTTACCAAAGCGCAGCAACGGGCACGGGGCAGTTCTGGCAGGTCGATCTCGGTGCGGATCAGCCGCTTGATTACGTGATTCTTTACAACCGCACCGACGCGGCGACCACGACCGGGCTGCGGCTCAGCGTGCGCAATGCGGCGGGCGCGGAGGTTTATGCGGTGACCCTCGCCGACATCTCGCGCGGCGTGATCGTGAATGGCGGCGCGCAGTTCGATCTCACGCACGACATTCCCGGCGCGGTCACCGGTCGCTTCGTGCGCATCGAGACGACGCTGAACCAGGCGCTCGCATTCACGGAGTTGGAAGTCTTCGGCCCGATCGCCGATACGCTCGCGCCGACAATCACCTCGACCGATCCGGCGGCCGGCACGCTCGTCGCGGAGTTGTTCCTGGCCGAGGTCGCATTCAACGAGGACGTGGTCGGCGTGAACGCGGGCGACCTGCTCGTGAATGGCAATGCGGCGACGGGTGTGACGGTGCTGTCTACCCGGCGCTACGCGTTCACTTTCCCCCAACCGGCGAATGGTGTGATCTCCTTCACATGGGCTGCGCCCCACGGCATCGTGGACCTCGCGGGCAATGCTTTTCGCGGTGCGGAGTGGAGCGTGATACTCGACGCGACCCTGCCGGCGCCGCAGCCGATCATCAGTGAATTCATGGCCGATAATGCGGGCGGCTTGCGCGATGCGGACGGCGATTCCTCGGATTGGATCGAGATTTACAATCCCGGTTCGACCGCGGTGAACCTCAATGGCTGGTTCCTTACCGATAGCGCGGTAGTACTCAACAAATGGCGGATGCCGGCGACGGTATTGCAGGCGGGTCAGCGGCTCGTCGTCTTTGCATCGGGAAAAAATCGCACGATGAGCGGCACGGAGCTGCACACGAATTTCAAACTCAAGCAGGAAGGCGGCTACGTGGCGCTCGTGAAGCCGGACGGCGCGACGGTCGCCAGCGCGTGGGCGTATCCGAATCAGCGCGCGAACGCGAGCTACGGTCTCGGTCGCTTGCTGAACACCACGCCGCTTGTCGCGGCGGGCGCGGCTGTGAAGTGGCTCGTGCCTTCGGCCAGCGTGAGCGGCTGGGAGGCGCGTGCGTTCAACGACGCCGGCTGGGCTGCAGGCACGACCGGCCTTGGCTTCGATCAAAATTCCGGCGGCGGCGGCCTGCTCGGATACTGGAATTTCAACGACGCGAGCAACCCAGCGAGTGCCGCGGACTCCAGCGGCAACGCACGGGCCGGCACACTGACGAACGCAGCCTTCACCGCCAATACTGGCGGACGCACTGGTACGGCGGGCGATCGCGCGATGAACTTCGCCGGGTCCGGCGTGATGAGTGTCGCCGCTGCGCGGACTGGGGCCTTCGACAACACCGCCGCGCACGATGCGGTCACGTTGAGTCTTTGGACGTACGGCGCGGGCATCCAGCCGCAGCCCGATTTCCTTTTCTACGCCGGTGGCAATGCCGACGGCAGCGGCGCGCGCGTGCTCGGCGCGCATGTGCCGTGGAGCGATCAGGTCATTTATTGGGACACTGCGAACTGCTGCGATCCGTCGCTGCACCGGGTGTTCGTTGGCGACGCGAATGCGGCGCACTGGCGCGGTCAGTGGAATCACTATGCCTTCATCAAGCGCGGCGACACGAAGGAGATCTGGCAAAACGGCACTCTCATTCTCAGCGGCAGGAACACCGCCGATCTCGGGCCGATGCGCAGCCTCTTCCTCGGCGGTACTGCCGGCGGCGGCAACCGTTACGATGGAAAGGTGGACGACTTCGCGATCTGGGATACCGCGCTTTCGCCCGCGGAAATTTCCGCACTGGCGGCGGGCGGTTCGCCGCTTGCGGCGCGGAGACTGACTCCGCTCATCGCGACCGACATCGGCGCCGCGATGCGCAACGTCAACGCAAGCGTGCTGGCGCGGCTCCACTTTGTCGTCGCGAACCCCGCTGGGCTCGATCAGCTCATACTGCGAATGCGCTATGACGATGGATTTGTCGCGTATCTCAATGGCATCGAAGTCGCGCGCCGCAATGCGCCCACCATGCCCTCTTTCAACTCCGCTGCGAGTAGCGCGCGGCCTGGCGGAGCGGCGCTGACAGTCGAGGAGATGGATCTCTCGAAGTTCGCGGCGCTGCTCGTCGCCGGCGACAATGTGCTGGCAGTTTACGGCCTCAATGCCTCCGTGAACGATGCGGAATTCCTGCTGCTACCGGAGCTGCTCGCGGGCTCGGCACTGCCGGGGCGATTTTTCACGACCCCCACTCCCGGCACGGCGAACGGCGCGGGCTATGCGGGCTTCATCGGCGATACGTCGTTCAATCCGAATCGGGGCTTCTACGGCACGCCGCAGACCGTCGCGATCACCTGCGCTACCCCCGGCGCGACGATCGCCTACACGACTGACAGCACCGACCCATCGCCGACGAACGGGACGCGAGGCGCGTCGCCCGCGATCGTGAACATCACCGGCACGACAGTGCTGCGCGCGACTGCATTCATGGCCGACCTTGCGCCGGCGAACGTGGACACGCAGACGTATCTCTTCGTGGATCAAGTCGCCGCGCAGACCCGTCCCGCCGGTGTCGGCGCGACTTGGCCGGGCGGGCAGCCGGCCGATTTTGAAATGGATGCGCGCGTTTACTCTGGCGCACTGTCCGGCTTCACGGTGCGCGATGGACTGCTCGCGATCCCGACGCTTTGCGTCACCGTCGCGCCGGATGGACTTTGGGGAGTAGAAAACGGGATCTACCCGAATTCTGGCGGACGCGGCGCTTACTACGAGCGTAAGGCTAGCGCCGAGTATCTCGTGCCCGGTCAGCCGGCGGGCGGTTTCCACACGCGATCCGGCATCCGCGTTCATGGAAACATCTCGCGCGACAAACGTTTTACGCCCAAGCACAGCTTCAGCCTTTTCTTCCGCGGCGACTACGGCGACGCGAAGCTGAATTACGATCTGTTCGGCGGCGGCGTCGCGAAGTTCGACGAACTCATCCTCCGCGGGGGTTCGACGGATACATGGGCATGCGTCGAGTGGGGGCAGTTTGGTCTCGGCCCTGGCGGCGCATCCGCATTCCGCTGGCTGCGACCGTGGGCGAGCTTCGTGCGCGACCAGTGGGCGCGCGATGCCGGCATCGCAATGGGCCAACCGCAGGCGCGCGGGCGCTATGTGCATCTCTACCTCAATGGCGTTTATTGGGGTCTCTACAATCTCACTGAACATCCCGACGACGATTTCTGCGCGGACACGATCGGCGGAAAATCTGGCGACTGGGACACTCTGAAAGATTTCGCCGAGATCGATAGCGGCGACCTGACCGTGTGGAACCAGCTCATCTCCCTCGCCGGCGGCGGCCTCGCGACCGACGCGCAATACCAGCGCCTGCTCGGTCGCAACGCCGATGGCACCTTGAACGCGAGCTACAACGTGCTGCTCAACGAGCCGAGTCTCATCGACTATATGATACTCCACGTCTTCATCGGCGCGGACGACTGGCCGAATCACAATTGGTGGGCGGGCCTCAGATCGCGCGGCACGGTGACAAATGAAGGCTTCCAGTTTTTCGCTTGGGACCAGGAAATTTCCAACGAGAACGCCGACTACTCTCGGACCTCATGGGGCTACGTTTATCAGGATGTGAACGCGGAGAACACGCCGACGCAGGTCTATTTCGCAGCGCGCAGCAACGCCGAGTTCCGGCTGCACCAGCATCTCTTTAATGGTGGCGTGCTCTCGCCGGGGGCAATCGTCGCGAGATGGAACGCGCTCACCGCGCAAATAGACAAGGCGATCGTCGCGGAAAGCGCGCGCTGGGGGGATTACCAGCGCCCCGCGCAACCGTACACGCGCGAGGCGGAATGGCTCGCGCACCTCGGATACATGAGCGGCACCTACTGGCCGCAGATTCCGGCGAAAGCGCTCGCGCGCTTCGCCGCCGCTGGACTCTGGCCCACCACGCAGCCGCCGCAGTTCAGCCAGTTCGGCGGCGCTGTGATGCTGGCGTCGCAACTCAGCATCACGAATCCCAACGACACGGGCACGATTTACTACACGACCGATGGGAGCGATCCGCGGTTGCTCGGCGGCACGATCGCGCCCACCGCGCAGATCTATAGCGCGGTGCTCACCTTCACCGACTCGCGCACCGTGCGCGCCCGTGTCCGCAGCGCCGGCGGCGAGTGGAGCGCACTGACCGCTGCGTTCTTTTCCTACAATCCGGATAGCGACGGTGATGGCATGACTGACTCGTGGGAGCTGGCTCATGGCCTCAACGTCGGCGTGAACGACGCCGCGCTCGATGCCGATGGCGACGGGGGAACGAACCTTTTCGAGTTCCTTTCTGGCACGAACCCAGACGACCGTGCGAGCCTCTTCCGCATCGCCGCGATCGTGGACAACGACGTGGGCATTGCGCTCACCTGCGCCGTGCAAGGCGGCTACAGTTACGACGTGCAGCGTTGCGTAGACTTGGCCGCCGGGAATTGGACCGTCGTCGCCACGTGGCCATCCGTTCCGGCTACGGCATCGGTGGAATTCAGCGAAATACCTCGGGGCGGGCGCGCGTTCTACCGGGTGGTCGGAAATAAAGGGACGGGTCATTAGTCAGGCAGGCAGGTCGGTCGCCCGATGCCGTGGGGTTCAAGGTGACCGCCATCCCTGCGTGAAATTCAATTGATCAAACGAAGCGAACAGCCCACCAATCATCCATCCATCAAATGAAACAGCTTACTACAGTTGTGTTATCACTTCTGGTTGCCGGCTTGGCGCTTGCCGGTGTCTTCTTCCCCGCTTTCGGACAAGGCCTGACCTTGGATTTGCAACGCCGCGATCCGGTCACCGGCGCGATCACCGTTCAGAAGGAGGAAGTCGATCCGAAACGGGTCGGGGTCATCGCGGTGGATGTCTGGAACTTTCATTGGTGCAAGACGGCGACGATGCGCGTGGATGCGTTCGTGCCGCGGATGAACAAGGCGCTCGAGGTTGCCCGCGCGCTCGGCATGACCGTCATGTTGTGTCCGAGTGACGTGGTGGAGAACTACGCCGGCTACCCGCAACGCGAAGCCATCTTCGCGCTGCCGAAAGTGACGGTGCCAAAGGTGATGGACGTGACCTGCCCGCCGGTGCCGGATGCCGGCGGTTGCGCCTGCGGCCGAGAACGGTGCGCTGGGAATTACGGGTGGGACGGCATGCACCCGGCGCTGGTGATCGGCGATGACGATTTGATGCCCGATACGCAGGTGGAGGTTTACGCCATCTGCCAGAAGTACGGGCTGACGCATTTGATCTACGTCGGGTTCCACACGCAAGTTTGCCTGCTGGGCAAGCCGATGGGACTTCGGGCGATGAAAGCCGCGGGCCTCAACTGCGTGCTCGCGCGGGACATGACGGATGCCCATCCGGGTTACAACCCGTCGCGCAACTTCACGCCGGATCTCAACACGGAGCAAGTGGTGGAACATTTTGAGAAGCATCTGGCGCCCACGATTCATTTCCAACAGGAGCTGACCCGGCTCGGGAAGTGGGATTCGAGCTGGGTGTTGGACCCGGTGCGCATCGCGCCGTGGGGCACACCGATGCGTCCGCATTTGTTCGAGCAGCCCATCACCGTGACCCTCACCGCTCCGCTCAATCCCGGCGCGGAGATTCGCTACACGCTCGATGGTTCCAAGCCGTCGCCCGCCTCCGCTCTCTATGCCAAGCCGCTCCTGTTCACCGACACTACGCGCCTGCGCGTCGCGGCGTTCCGCGGCGGACGGGCGGTTTGCCTGGAGTCGGAAGGATCGTTCGCGCGCATGAGCCCGATGCCACCGGCGCCGGACGTCGCCATTGGCGATTTGAATCCGGTGCGGAACGTTGGCTTTGGTCACACGTACGGCGGCAACGTCCGTTATTCCGGCAACACGAAGCCGCCGCAAAAGGACCGGTCAAACTTGGGCCAGCCGTTGAAGGTCAATCGGAAGACCTACGACGTGGGCATGGGCGTCCACGCCCCTTGCGCGCTCATGTATGATCTCAAGCCCGAGTACAAGCGGTTCGTCGCGCTGGCCGGAGCGGATGAGAATCTGGTCAGCATCAGCAACGGCTCAAACCTCGCCATGCACCCGAGCGTGGTCTTCAAGGTATTCATTGACGGGAAGGAGGCGGCGACCAGCCCGGTTATGCGCATTCTCTCGCCAGCGTGGCGGTTCGATGTGCCGATTTCCGAGGGCGCGAAGTTCATCAGCCTTGTCGCGATGGATGCCGGCAATGGATCCCGTGAAGACTTCGCCGATTGGGCCGACGCCGGATTCCTCATCCGAAAGTGAAACCCCGCCGGCCAACCGGGCGGCAGTTTGACGGAGCGCGGATGGTTTTTGGTCCGCGCCGTCACGACGCTGACCAACACGCTGCGGTTCGCGAGCACAGGCCCGTTTTACGTTGAGTTGAAGGGTGGTCGGCAGTCGCCCCGACAGCGGGAGTCGCGCGACGCGGCGATCAACAATTACGGGTCCAACCCTACCGGCATCTGACTCAAATTAATCCTTCGGCAGCTCGGACATTGTGCGCAAGACCGGATAGTACTCCGGTGCTGGCTTTGCCCTCTTTGAAGCGGAGTCGAAGGGATTTACGGATGGCAGGTCCGAGTCTTCCACCCTAGCAGTGGAACCCCAGCCGTGAATCACCTTGAGCACGTGCACCCCTCGTGCCTTGGCGGATTGAATCTCGCTGGCGAGCCGACGGCGTGCCTCACCGACGGTGGGATACTCCGCTTCCAGGTTGATGGTGGCGAAAGACATTAAATTCTCCGGGACGTTGCGGGCGCTTGCCTAGCACGCTGACGCAAGAGCATCGAGAATGTCCACCATTCCCATTGTGTGGAGCGCGCCGGTCGATTTGGTTTGCCTTCAACGATCGGTGCCCAGTTTGCCGTGCATTCTTCCGATGCGGCCTTGGTACATCAGCAGCTTGAGGCGTTTTTTCCTGAGGCAGTATTCCTGCCGCAACGGGGAACTCTCGCAGGTGCTTGGAGTAAATTGGAATCCGTTGTCGTGAAGTTCGGGCTTGGGAAAGAATTCATGCTTCGGTTGGCTTCCGGCAAACTTGATAGCCTTCGCGACAATGGCGAACTTCTGGGTGGCGAATCCGTATTCAATCATCCCCAGCCGTGGCTTAATCGAGAAGCGGCTATCAAGGTCAACTCTCTGGTCGGCCAGGGTTCCTGATTTGCTCGCTTTCTGCGCAGGACAGCCTGGAACTATTCTCCTTCCTACCGCCAGTGAGCTGGCAATCAGTTTGGCCCACTTTGACCGGGGTGACGTGCGGGTGTGAGACGTGTCTCTGCCAACCGCTGGGCGAATGCATTGCCGGGGAAGATTCCTGGCAGTGAGAGAAACGGCATATTGTTGATCCAGTCCTCGTCGTCTTCTTCGATTGGACCTAATTCTGTCTCCGCACGCCAAACCATGTGTTGGCGCATGTTATTCATCGAGCCAACCGCGACGCGTGGATTGCCAGCCGCAAAAAGGATTGGCGCCGATCTCCAGTCATTGAGTGCCGGTGCGTCCACGAGCGAAAACCCAAGTCGCAGTCGAAACAACTTCTCGAAGTTGTCGTCCCTTCCCAGCTCCTTTCCCGGAAACACAAACGTGTAAAGCGTGGTCGTGTTCGTCATCAATGCGACTGAAGTGCGGTCTGGCTTTTCAGCGAAATCGACCCGCCACTGCCCCAGCCAATGCACAGGCGGTTCGCTGGCGCGCACGGAGGGTTTGATGCGCCAGCGCTTTTGCACCTGTGCGGAGAGGATGATTTCAATGGCGTCCATATTCACGTGGGCTGCAATTCCACCGAATCCAACGACTGACCTCTGCGGCCCATTTGTAATTTTTCATGTTGTCCCTGGCAGACGCCTACATCGTAACCCATTGACCGCTGTTTGACTTTTCGGACGGTACGGGACTCATCGTGCGGGAGTTGTCCAAGCTGTTGTGCGCACAACATACATGGAACCCGCCCTGGTGTCTGCATCTTCATGACGGCATCGCCATCGGCCTGAAAGCGTGCTTTGTGAAAAAAGCGTAAGCTGTGGCTATGGCTGCGCAACGGATAGCCGCTCGTGGATCGACATCGACCTGCTCGCGACGAGTGTCCGGATGTCCGGTCATCCCTGCTCCGGGCGTGGCAAGTTTCTGTTTGGTGGCCGTATTGATGTGAGGAATCGGATCATCCAGGAAACGCATTACGCGTAGACGGCCATCGTCGCAGCGTTGCCATCGCGGTAGGACATCCATTCGGGACAGGTCATTAGCCCGTTGGTTTAGCGATTCCTTTTTTTCGGCTGCAGCTAGTTCCCCCACGGGCCCTTATGCCGAGGTCACATCAGCTCCTTCTGGAGATACTTCCCAATCATCTCCTACTCTCCGTGTTCTACGTCCCGCCAGTCACCGTGTAACCCTCAGCTCGCAAATCGTCGGCGAGGTCTTTCTCCATTTGAGCGGCCGCCTCAAACGGCATTGGGTTCAGGTGCCGGTAAATCTCTGGCATCAACCGAATCCCATATTTCTCGACGGTCCACGCCGACTTGTAGCCGTTCTTGTGGTTCTCAAATCGATGCTCAACCGGCAAACCGGTCATACCGACGTAGACGCACGGTTTCGATGGATCGCGATTGGGGTTCGACCGCACCACGGACGGATGCTTCGCCACTGCATCCGAAAGCAGGATCACGTAGACGCTGTGATGATGCTTAGCTTCTTTTGCCATTGACAGAGCGAGGGTCTGATATTCAGAAATGGCCAATCTCCAGACCCTCTCGCCCGCTCGGAGCGGGGGGAGAGGGCAGGGGGAGGGGGACGGTTCACGGAGCGGCTCGCCGGCGGGCTCCGGGGTCGATCTTCGCTCGGTAGACGAGAAAGAGTTCGTTGCCGGCAGGAGTCACGGAATGCAGGCGGAAGCCGGCTGCCTGCGCAAGGGTTTGGAAGCCGATCCCATCGGATAGAGTAGGGGCCGCCTGTCCGCCAAACACCCAGGGGCACCATGTAAGATGTATCTCATCCACCAACCCGCCTCGAATCAGGGCGTCGTTCAGTTCTCCTCCGCCTTCGCTCACCAGACGGAGGATGCCGAATTCACTCCGCAACCACGCCAGTGCATTCGCGAAATCGATGCCGTCTTCCGGATAGACTCGTACCCAGTCGGCCTTTCGTCGAAGGCGGGCGATGGCTTGTTCCCCAGCTTTGGCGGTGGTGAGCACGATGATAGGCCCCCATTTCCGTGCCCACACCGGCGCGCAAGATGGGATGGATCCGGTACCGGTCACGAGCACCCGCACCGGATAGCGGGACAAGCTGGCGGCCGTACGCAGTTGACCAAAGCGGCGTCCACCGTTCCCAAGCGTAGCGCCGGTTTCGATGAGGGTGCGCGCTCCACAAAGGATGGCGTCGGCGGTGGCTCGGAGTTCGTATAGATGTTCCTGATCCCGGGGGCTGCCGAATGTGGTCGTCCGGCGGGTCGCCGTGGCGATTTTGGCATCGGCGGTCATCGCGACATTGAGCAGTACAAAGGGGCGGGGTATCGGAGCTCGGGCGGGTCTGCTTGGCTGGGATGGCGTCAGCGGCGACGGCATATTAGTATCCTTCGTCGGGAATAGTTAGAGAATTAGCATGGCATCCCCGTAGCTGAAGAATCGGTATCCTTCCCGGATCGCCTCCCGATACACGTTGAGGATCCAGTCACGGCCCGCGGTGAGTTCTCCGGGTGCGGCAAAGGCGCTGACGAGCATAAGTAGCGTGCTGCGGGGGAGGTGAAAATTCGTGAGCATCCCGTCCGTGACGAGAAATCCAGCGGGAGGATGAATAAAGATCCGGGTGCGCCCGGTGGTGGCGGTGAGTTGAAAGGGTCCCGCGGCGGGTTGGGTATTCTCCGGAGCCCTCGCAGCGGATTCAAGGACTCGCACCGAGGTCGTGCCCACCGCGATGACCCGCCGCCCTTCCCGTCGGGCGGCTCTGACAGCGTGGGCGGTCTCGGGCGGCAGTTCGTAGCGCTCTTCATGCATGGCATGATGTTCGATGTCCTCGGTCTTGACCGGCGCAAACGTGCCATGGCCGACGTGAAGAGTTACTTCGCGGATGAGAACGCCACGATCCTTCAGCTGCTGGATTAGTTCGGGTGTAAAATGGAGTCCGGCGGTTGGCGCGGCCACCGAGCCGTCATGCCTGGCATATATGGTTTGGTATCGGTCTCGGTCCGCCGCGGTGGATTCTCCGGCGGACCGGTGCATATAAGGTGGAAGTGGCATCTCGCCCAGTTGCCAGGCGGCAGCAGAAACATCCGCGACACCGGAAAACCGAAGGCAACAATGTCCGTCGGCCTCCTTCGCGACGACTTCGGCGGTGAGCGGCGCGGGGTTACCGGAAGGGGTTGTGAAAATCAGCCGGGTACCGGGCCGCACCCGTTTGCCGGGCCGTAGTAGGACGCGCCAAAAAAATGGAGAGAGTTCGTCGAGCAGGAGAATCTCGATGATTCCTCCGGACTCTTCTTTGTATCCGCGAAGTCGAGCAGGGATTACCCGGGAATTGTTGACGACGAGCACATCCCCCGAGCGCAGGTACTTTGGAAGTTCGGCAAAGGTGCGGTGTTCAAGGGTCCGAGTCGTCCGATTTAGCAGTAGGAGACGTGAGCCATCCCGACGCGAAGCCGGGTGTTGGGCGATACGTTCGGCCGGCAGGGAAAAGTCAAAATCAGCGGTCTGCATATTCCCAGGGAAGCGGAGGGGAGAAGGAGAAGGCGGACTCGGATCCGGAGCAGAAAAATTCAACCGAGGGAGGTTTCCTAAATGCCCAAGGGGTGGATTGGGGGGAGTACCCGATCGCGACGAGGGTGCTCTGTGGGAGGGTACCTCGACCCTGCGCTATCGCTAAAGCGAGTGAGAATGAAACCATTTGTGATTATTTAAATTAATCATAATCAATCAGTTGCAAATTATAGTTGAGAGAAAACCGGAAGAAGATCGCGGCGGATTTCCACAGAAACGAAGACGTCCGGACTGCGATATCCGGCCATTGTGAACAACTTTCAGTCGCAAGACTCGAGGATCCTGTTGACCATTTAGGAGGTGTGAGGTTAAAAAAGTGGAAATTAGTAGCCCCTAGTGGATATGTCGCTCGATACCGCACCCCTCGTAACCGCGCCCTCGGCAGCGGCCGAGGAGATGTCGTTTACGTGGCGGTACCGGTACAAGCTGGACCCACAGTGCCGGGTTCAGTGCCCGGCGGAGTGGCGTCCGACCGATCCGAATTTCGAATTTATGTTGGTAATTTGGCCGCACAATGAATCCAACCGGAAGGCCGGGTACATCAAGGGCCTGACACCGGACAAATTTCGGGCGTTGAAGGCGAAGTTTCTGACCATGCCGATGGGGGACAACAAGACGGACGCGTTGCGGCGGGCCATTTTCGGAAACACTCTCAAGACAAAGCTCGACCCGAGCGGCCGGTTTTGTCTGCCGCGCGATATGTGTACGGCGGTTGGTCTTGAGAAGGAGGTTCATTTTGATGGGAACGGGGACCAGTTTGGGATTTGGAACCCACAAACCTTCGATCAATGCGTCGACATCGAGGCGCCTTTGACCGTTGACGCATTCAACCTGATTTAACCATGTCATTGCTTGGAAATCTAATGGCGGTGGGACGAACCATCGCCGGCGTCTCGCAGAAGCCGGAGTACCGGGTTCACCGAGGACCTGCCGTCCCTGGGATTAACCTTGGCAGTCCGCGCGGATTTGGCAACGGCCTATGTGACCGCATTAAGCAGGATATTTTACGGAGAACGGCACCGGGACCGGTGCGGGAGCAGAATCCCTTCACAGTCAACTCTAAGGAACCGAGGTCTCTGGAAGGTATGGCTCCCGCATCGGCCGGTGGCCGAAGTCAGGCGAACGACGGTGGAAATCTGTTGGCGGTGCCGCCGCCGGGACTGCCCGGCGTAGGGGGAACGCCGGGCCACCCGTTGAAATCTGATCTCGAGAGTCTGACGACTGGATCGGACTTCGTCGGCTCATCGATCGAGTCGAAAAGAATTTCGAGAGGGTGGTTGGACTGGATTTTAAGATTTCGGTCGGGACGAGCGGCTACAGGGGGTAGGCGCCCATTGGTTCAGGAGGAATTGCGTTTAAACGATGTGCGTCCCGTGCGCAGTCGCCTTTTGGAGTCGACCGTTGCGGAGTCGACCGTTGCGGAGTTGCAGTTAGGTGCTGCCGAGCGAGCGCCAAACCGGCTGGGCAATCCGTTTTCGGTGAAGGTTGCTGTGGGCACCGGCACCCGCGTTACGAGCACATCCGCGCCGGCCGGGACTACGCCAGGGTCGGCATCTTCGAGAATCAGGGCGGGGCGTCTTTCGACTTGGTTGCGTCGAGGGGACCGCAAGGCAGGTGAGGAAACTTTGGGGGCATGAATCGTGCCAGATTACATCCATCAGCCGGTGATGCTCCGGGAGGTATTGGAGTGGCTAAACCCGCGGGATGGAGCGGTATACGTGGACGGGACGGCGGGTGGTGGCGGGCACTCCGTCGCCATTTTGGAGGCGAGTGGGCCGACGGGTCGGTTGTGGGCCTTCGACCGCGATGGCGAAGCCGTTCAGGCCGTGCATGAGCGGTTGCGGGATTACTCAGAGCGGGTTGAGATTGTGCGGTCGAATTTTGATCGAATGGCGGAAGTGGTTCCTGCAGGGACAGTTACGGGAGTTCTTTTGGATTTGGGGGTTTCGAGCCCTCAGATAGACCAAGCGGGGCGCGGGTTTAGTTTTTTGCAAGACGGTGTGCTCGACATGCGCATGGACCGGCGGGGAGGAGTGACGGCGGCGCAGTTGTTAAATGAGCGGTCGGCCGAGGAATTGGCGCAGATTTTTTGGGAAAATGCCGATGAGCGGGATTCGCGGCGAATCGCGAGGGCGATTGTAGCGGCTCGGTCGGTTCGGCCATTTGTCGGTACTCAGCAGTTGGCTGAGTTAGTGGAGCGGGTGTGTCCGAGACGGGGCCGAAAGGCGCATCCGGCGACGCGGGTATTTCAGGCTCTGCGGATCGAAGTAAACGATGAGATTGGATCTTTGCGGCGAGGATTGGTTGCAGCGATGACGGTGCTCGCCGACCGGGGGAGATTGCTGGTGATCACGTTTGATTCGCTGGCCGACCGGGTGACGAAAGGTTTCTTTCGGGACGAGGCCCGGGAGTACGAAGTGATCGGTGATGTGGATGTTCCGATGTTACGAAGGCCGCGAGCGCCGAGGGCGAAGGTTTTGACCCGGAGATCGGTGATGCCGCGGGAGTCCGAAGTGATGGAAAATCCGCGGGCGCGAAGTGCGCAACTGCGGGTACTGGAGAAACTGGGCAATGGCGTCGAATGAGAAAAACGGGGCGGTGCGAGCGCGGTTTCGCGCCTACGCATTGTCATTTGCCGGGGCGGCACTCATTGGTGCGGTTGGGTTGGGACTCGTGCATCAGCATAACCTCCATCATGAGCTCGCCAAGCGTGCCGGGCGGCTGGATCTGGAGATTCACGTCCTGGAGGACCGTATTCAGCAGCAGGTGAGAATTGAAGCAGCGCTTAGATCGCCGTCGGTTCTGGAGGCTCGCATACGGGAGCTCAATCTTGGCCTTGAGCCGATTCGGAGTGAACAGAGGATTTTCTTGAATCGTTCCGCCCGGCTTCTCCCTCCAGTCCGCCTTCAGGGCATCGTCGCGTCAAATATTCCTCCGCTCTTCGGATCGACGTCGGCGGCACCGGTAACTCCGTTTCGCACGGCTCCTGCCTCGTTGCCCGCCCCAAATTCTCCCCCGCCATCGGGTTTGTCTGGCGTCGGCAACCCCGCGCTGGTGGCGGGTCGCAGTCGTCCACCGGCGGCACCGGCTTCCCCGGCGCCGGCAGCATCGGCCGCGCACCGGAAGGGGCGCGCCTCGCCGCGAGTGGCACCGAGAGTCAACCTCGCAACAACCCGTTGAAATGGAACAAGGCCCCTCCAGTTCCTGGTTGCGGATCTTTACGTGGATGACGGCGGCCTGTCTGTCGGTGGCTGCCGGCCGGCTTGCGTGGGTGCAGGTGGTGCAGCCGCTGCAGCCGATCGAACCTACCGACGTCACCGATCGAGTTATCGTCCGGCATGGTCGTCGTGGAATGATCCGTGATGGGCTGGGCACTCCGTTGGCCCTTTCCCATACGATATATAATCTGAAAGCAGATCCGCACATCCTGAGCAAAGATATCCCCCGGTTTGCCGAGGCGATTGCCCCGTGGCTCGGTCTGCCGGAAGATGAGCTCCGGACCCTCCTTGACCTGAGCAACCACATCCGTTGGCTGCCGCGATTGATGACCAATGCGGCCGGCCGGTTGGAGACGAACCGGGTTGCCTGGACAAACCGGTCGGTATTGGTGAAGAGCGGTGTGTTGCCCCAGGACTGGGAGACAATTCGCGCGAATCTGCATGAACTTTGGCGACCGGAGCAGACGAATGAAATCCGTCGGATGACCGCAGAGTTGCCCCGCCGCCAGCGAAACCAGGCGATCCGATCTTACCGGGAGCGGATGAATCAATTGCGAGTGCTCGGCCTGGTGGGAGAGCCCGTGGAACTTAGATCCTACCCTCACGAATCCTTGGCGGCTCACACGATTGGATACGTGACGAACACGCTGGATGCGCAGCAGCGCCCACTCGATCAACTCGGAGGCGTGATGGGAATTGAGCGTCAATACAATGAACAGTTGCGCGGGCGTGTCGGGCAGCTGATGACCCATGTAACGAAGGGGAATGAGCTGGCGGCCGAGCGGGAGCTGGACCTCAAAGCCTTGGACGGGATGGATGTCGTTCTGACACTCGATCTACGCATCCAGAGCATTGCGGAGCAGGCGGTTGCCACCGGGTATGCTCGGTTGAGTCCCAAGAGCATCACCGCGATTGTGGTGCGACCCCAAACCGGCGAGATCCTCGCGTTGGTCTGCCGTCCCGGATTCGTGCCCGGCCGGATGGGTGCGGATTCGCAGACGGTGAACTATGCCACCCGGATGCAGATCGAGCCTGGGTCGACGTTTAAAATTTTCACTTATGCGGCCGTTTTAAACGAGGGATTGGCCCAACCCGATGATATCGAGGATACGGAAAATGGACGTTGGGCGAGATATAAGGTCAACGACGACCATCGGAAGTCAGGCCGTTTCTCGCTCGAGGACTCCTTTGCGCAGTCCTTTAACGTCGTGGCCGCCAAGCTAACCCTGAGGCTTCCCGAGAATGTCCTCGTTCGTTACATGACAAACTTTGGATTCGGAACGCCCTCGGGGCTCCCGCTCGGGTACGAGGAACGTGGCCGTGTCAAGTCTCCCGCGACACGAGGACAGCGGAATGGATGGGATGGTTTTACTCAGAGCCGGATGGCTTATGGATATTCGATCACCGCAACACCGATCCAGATCGCTATGGCGCTGGCGATGATTGCAAACGGTGGCACATTATACGAACCGCAACTGGTCAAGCGGATCCAGGGACCGGGCGGGGATGTGTTGCGGGAGTTCTCTCCCCGGAAGCGGGCGGTCGACTTGCTCAAGCCGGATACGATTCAGACGATGCACCGGTTCATGAGGCGGGTGGTGACACATGGCACCGGTAGCAAGGCCGCGGTTGAGGATTGGGCCGTCGCCGGAAAGACCGGCACCGCGAAGAAGATTCCACCGGGGGAAACCGAGTATAGCAGTCGAATTTTCTATGGTTCATTTGCTGGCTTCCTGCCCGTCGAGGATCCGCAGCTTGCGATCTTTGTGGTGGTGGATGAACCGACCCTGGCCGACAAGGCTTACTATGGCGGCGCTGCCGCCGGCCCAATATTCGCAGAAATCGCCCGCGGGGCTGCTGCGTACCTGGCCATCCGCCCGTCGCCCAAGGCGGGGACGGCCGATCTCTCCGGCACTGGCAACCTCCCTCCCAGTGGGAAACCAATTGTCGCAGCTCAAATACCGCCATGAGTTTTTATCTCGATCAACTTCTTGAACATCTCCCGCACACACCGGTGCGTGGAGAAAGCCGCTGCGTCGTTAACGGGATGACGAGCGAGGCGAGGTCGGTGGCACCGGGTTGGGTTTATGTCTCCGTTCCGGAAGCGGCCCAGCCCAATCCCTATGCGGCCGTCCGGGCAGCCGAACGTGGCGCCGCCGCGGTCATTTGCGGCCCCGGAGTCGTTGCCCCTCGCCGGGTCCCGTGCGTCCGTGTCGCGGACGCGCGTGTCGCCTATGCGCACGGAGCGTCCGCCCTCCATCGCCATCCGGCCAACCAGTTGAAGTTGATTGGCGTGCGCGGTGCCAGTTCCTTCGGAGTCGCTTGGTTCCTCCGCGAACTCCTCGCTGGCTGCGGACGGGTTACCGGTCTCTTCTCGACCCGGGGCTGTGAGGTGGGAGATCGTTTCCTTCCCCGACCGGTGGAGCAGTTGGACTCGCAGGAATTTTTCGCGCAACTCGCCGCCCTCGGGAAACTGTGCGGCCAGATCGCCGTGATCGAACTCACCGCCGGCCTTGATCTTACCCGAACCCTGGCCCCCGTGCCCTGGTTTGGAACGGTCGCCGCCCCGGCCGATGGATCCTACCTTGGCGATGATGTTT
Source organism: Akkermansia muciniphila (assembly GCA_945900455.1). GTDB lineage: Bacteria > Verrucomicrobiota > Verrucomicrobiia > Limisphaerales > UBA9464 > SIBK01. Next base: position 10,092 of record CAMDJH010000058.1, on the reverse strand, counting down.
ATCGAGTGATCGAAGTGCGGCCTGGCCCGGATCGATCCCGGGTTGTGATCGCCTCACCCACCGGTCGTCTGGTCGCTAATCCACGCGTCGCCGGCGAACGCAATCTCCGGGATTTTGTGACCGCAGCCCGCTGCCTTTTGCGTTGGGGTTTAAAGCCCTCCGAACTTTCCGCAGCCAGCGATCGTCTGACCGCTGCGCCTGGCCTCTGCGAACCGATCGATGCCGGCCAGCCGTTTTCCGTTTGGATCGACGGAGCCGACTCGGCGAGCGAACTGGCTCGGACCTTACAAGAAGCGAGGGCAATGACCCGCGGACGGGTCGTCGTCGTGACCGGAGGTGGGTCTCGCCATACTCTGGATGAGTGGTCCGGCTTGGTCCGGGTGGCCGCGGAGATGGCGGATGCGATTTGGATTACCGGGAATGATCCCGGGACGTTGGATGCAGCAGCAATTAGTGCAGGGTTTGCAGCCGGTGTGCGGATGGCGCGGGGTGGAGTGGCCAGTGTAGAGGCCGACCGATCCCGCGCCATTTCGCACGCCATCCGATACGCCCGGGCCGGCGACGTGGTTGTTATCGCTGGGAAGGGACACCGCCGGACCCAGGCAATCGACGGCGCGGTGATTCCATTCGAAGATCGGTTGGTAGCTCAATTTGCTCTCGCGGAACGGGGTTATGCCGGAGGGGCCTCGTGAATTCGCCGGTGGCTGGCGATTGTCCGCTCGCCCTAAATCGAGTCCCCGGCCCTTTTCCGATGATATAATTAGAACTCATGGATCCGCGCACCTTGCAATTTGTGATGGATGCCACCGGAGGCGACTGCCTTCGCGGAGACGCGTCGTCCATGATTGCCCGGGTACAAACCGATTCGCGGCGGGTTCAGCCCGGTGATTTGTTTGTGGCCCTGCGAGGGGAGCGGTTTGATGGTCACGACTATATCGGGGAGGTGTTGCGTCGTGGGGCGGCCGCGGTGCTGATTGATCGAGGGATGCTGGGGGTGGTTCCGCCGGGGTCAAGCGCGGTCATTGCGGTGAGCGATACCCGGCGGGCGCTTGGGCTTTTGGGTGCTCGGTATCGGGAGGGGTTCCAGATTCCGATGATCGCGGTTGCGGGGTCCAACGGAAAAACGTCCGTCAAAGAATTGCTGGCGACCGTGCTGGGTGCCGGGCACCGGGTCATCGCGAGTGAAGCGAGTTTTAACAATGATCTTGGCGTTCCTCAAACTCTGCTCCGAATGGATGCCCGCGATGAAATTGCGGTGCTGGAGGTCGGGACAAATCATCCCGGAGAATTGAGTGCTCTCTTGAAGATGATACGGCCCGGGATCGGTGTCCTGACCAGCCTGGGACGGGAACATCTGGAGTACTTCGGCGATCTTCAAGGAGTGATTTCGGAAGAAGGGGCGCTTGCGGAGTGCGTGCCATCCGAAGGACTTTTGGTGGTAAACGCGGATTCACCTGGGGTGGAACAAGTGATCGGGCGGGCGTCCTGCCGGGTGCTGCGGGTGGGGTTCACGTCGCCCAGCGATTGGAGAATTGTTTCCGTTAAGGGAGATGTGGAGGGAAGTGACGTCGAGATTGAGGGGGGCGGCGTCGGCTGGACGGGAGTGTGGCGGGTGAATTTATTAGGCCGTCACATGGCGATCAATGCGGTTCTGGCACTGGCGGTGTCCGCCCAGCTGGGCGTATCGCCCGACCTTGCCCGAATTGGACTGGCCGGCGCGCGACCGTCAAAAATGCGGCTCAGCGCGGGTGAAGCCGGGGGTGTTCGGATTTTGGATGACACCTATAATGCCAACGCGGATTCCGTGCTGGCCGCTTTGGAGACACTTACCGACCTCCCGTGCGCGGGCCGCCGTGTGGCGGTACTCGGCGACATGGCGGAACTGGGCCGCCATGCCGAGGCTGCGCATGTGGAGGTCGGAAATGCCGCGGCCCGCCTGGCGGTGGATCGGCTGTGGACCGTTGGCTCTCGAGCGACGGTCACGGCGGATGCCGCCCGTCGGGCGGGCATGCCGGTGGCGGAGGCGCATCCCGATCTGGAATCCGTGGTGCGATCGATGATTCAATATCTGCGGCCGGGCGATGCCGTGCTGGTGAAAGCCAGCCGGTCGGCCCGTCTGGAGCGGTTGGTCGCATCCCTTCGTGAGCGGTTGGGGGGAGGGGTTGCTGCGCTGGCCGCAGTGCTTGCTTGATATGTTATATACTCTCTCCGAGCTTCTTCCCTACGCCCCTTGGTCGGTGTTTCAATACACGACTTTTAGGAGTGCGGGTGCGGCAATTACCGCGTTGCTGTTCAGTTGGTTCCTCGGGCCGTCCGTGATTGCCTGGCTCCGTCGGTTGAAGTTGCGGCAGGATTATCCCGACAAAGCGGAGGATTCCTCGTTCCTACACCGGAACACAGGCAAACAGGGGACTCCAACCATGGGTGGTTTGCTGATCGTGTTGGCTCTGGATTTGAGCGTGCTCCTGTGGGCGCGGTGGAATCACTTCGTGTTGCTGACGGTCCTTACTTTGGTGGTACTGGCAGGGCTTGGATTCTATGACGACTGGCTGAAAGTCACCCGGCAAACCAATGCCGGGGCTCGGTCGTATCTGAAGCTTACGGTGCAAGGAATCCTCGCGGTCGTGGTAGCCGGATACCTTTGGTCACGACCTTCCACGCGAGCTTTGATTGGTGACATCAATATTCCTTTTCTGAAAAAGGCATTCATGACGGGGGTGCCGGCACTGGGGTTCTTGGTGACCGCACTGGCCATCGTCGGCAGCTCCAATGCGGTTAATTTGACGGACGGAATGGACGGGTTGGCGATCGGTTGCACGCTGATTTGCGCCTCCGTGTTTTTCATTTTCACCTACATTGCCGGCCATGCTCAGTTTGCCCGATACTTGCTCGTGCCGGCCGTGCCCGGCGCTGGCGAGTTGGCGGTGATTTGCGCGGCGATGATCGGCGCTTCGCTGGGTTTCCTCTGGTTTAACTGTCATCCCGCAGAGATTTTTATGGGAGATACCGGTTCGCTTGCCCTGGGAGGAGCGCTGGGGGTGATGGCGGTGATGATTCATCAACCGTTCATCCTGCCGATTGCAGGGGGCGTCTTTGTCGCCGAGGCCACTAGTGTCATGCTCCAGATCGGCTGGTTTAAGTTTACCCGGCGCAAGTACGGGGTGGGACGTCGGATTTTCCGGATGTCTCCCTTGCATCACCATTTCCGGGAATTGGGGTGGTCGGAATCCAAAATTGTCGCCCGATTTTACATTGTGGCGATCCTCTGCGCCCTGGCTGCGGTGAGCACTCTAAAATTGCGATGACCTGCCCGGTTCATTTGGGATTATTTCGCCCGGCTACGCGTTCGTGGCGCCGGGTGCAAATTTACCCGATGGTTCCCCCTTGCACGGTGCCGGGAGGATGGCTAGATAGGTCTCACGCGGTGGTCGTTTCGGCTGCCGTGAATCTTATTATCCCGAACCCAACCTTCCACAGCATCCTGCAGAATCACTGAATCTCATGAGCACACCCAATCCGCTAAACCCGCAAGGTTCACCCTTGGAGCAGTCTGCCCGCCGAAAGACGCTCCCGTACGTCGTAGCCCTGTTTGCCGCATTCCATGTTTTCGCGCTTGGCGGCCTGCTGTTCCTCGGTTGCAGTCCCGAGAAACCAGCGGTGACCCCACCCGCCATCGGAGCCAATGATCACCCGACTCCCGGACCCGTCGACTCCAACCCAGCCCCCGTCGCCCCCGTCGAACCGGTGGTCTCCCAACCCGGGCTCGCCCAGCCGGTAGTCTCGGCCCCGTCCGCGGTCTCTGCGCCGGTGAGCACCCAGCCCGTCATCCCCGAATCGACTGCCGACGGGGAATACAAAATCCGCGCGGGCGACAATGCGTACGTGATTGCCAAGGCTCGCGGTGTTTCCGCGAAGGCCTTGATCGATGCCAATCCGAACCTCGACTGGAAACACCTCAAGGTGAATCAGACCATTCAGCTCCCAGCCGCCACGCCGGAGGCTGCCGCGACTGCCGGAGGAGCGGCAGCGGTTGCCCAGGCGAATCCCAGTGCTGCCGGTGAATCGGGAACCACTCATGAGGTTAAGCAGGGTGATACCCTGATGCGCCTCGGCAAGAAATACGGAGTCAGTGTGAAGGCGATCCGCGCGGCGAACGCACTGAAGTCGGATTCCATCCGCGTCGGTCAAAAGCTCAAGATCCCCGCCCGCACTTCGGCCGCGACCGGATCGACACCCGCCGCGGAACCCGTCGCGGTTCCAGTTTCTACGCAACCAAAATAGCCCAGATTGCGGTCGATCCGACGGCCTTTATCCCCCCATGATCTCCCGATCGAGCACCGGCCTCTTCCTGAGCTTGCTAGGCCTGATTGTGGTCAGCGTATGGTCGCTCTACAGCGCGTTGCTGCTTGAGAAGCAGGCGGAGGCGCTGTTTTCGAAGCAGTTGGTCGCGATTGGTATCGGGTTTGTCGGACTTGCGATTGTACTGGTGATCGATCATCGACGTTGGAATCGCTCGGTGTGGATTGGATTGGTGTGGTTCGCCACGCTGACACTTCTCGGGCTGGTCTTGGTCCTGGGGCGGGAAGTTAACGGGGCCCGGCGATGGCTGTATGGATTCCAGCCATCGGAAGTCGCCAAGCTGTCGTTGATTCTTGGCCTATCCTGGTATTGTGCCCGGTTTCGAAATCAATTGAGATTGTTTCGATTCGGAGTTTTATTCCCTGGATTGATGGTATTGCCCTTACTTGGGCTAATCTTTGTCGAACCGGATCGCGGCACGACTTTGCTCCTTGCGGGAATGACGGGTCTGTTGCTGCTGGTTGCCGGTGCCCGATGGCAGCACGTGGTCGGGGTGGGGTTGATCGCTGGAGCGTGTTTGGGAACTCAACTCGCTTTTGATCCACTCGTCCGTGCACGGGTCCACGCGTGGCATCGGCCCGAAGAACATCGAAGCACGAAAGCGTATCAGAACCGGCTCGCCTTGCTCGCCCTCGGGGAAGGGGGCCTGCTGGGAAAGGGTCCCGGTGCCGGCACGTTGATGCGGACCGTTCCCGAACAACACACGGATTTCATTCTGTCGGTCATCGGCGAAGAACTTGGGCTCGTGGGAACGTGGCTCGTCGTGGCGGCCTTCGCCACGATATTGTTCTGCGGCACTGCGATCGCCCGCCGGGCCGGGGAGTCTGGCGACGCTTTCGGGATGCTTCTGGCGACCGGAGTGACCCTTCTGATCACTCTTCAGGCGTGGCTTAACATCGCGGTGGTAACCAAGCTGCTTCCCAACAAGGGGATCGTTCTGCCTTTTGTCAGCCGAGGCGGTTCCAATGTGATCGTGATGCTGCTCCTGGCGGGCTTGTTACTTAGTATTGATCGACACACAGCCAAGGCCGCTCGCGCTCCGACCAAGTTGGGTAAACTCAACCCGTTCGCCGGAGCGGATGGGGATCTGGCTTTCGGCCGAACCGGTGGGAATCCATTCGATCCATGACGCCACCGCTTTCCTCTCTTCATGTTGCCATCGCCTGTGGCGGCACCGGTGGCCATTTGTTCCCGGGAGTCGCGGTGGGGAATGAGTTGGTCCGGCGGGGGCATGAAGTGACGCTTCTCGTATCGCCGAAGGACGTCGATCAACAGGCGGTTCGGTGTCTTGCCGACATAAACGTTGAGACGCTGCCGGCGGTGGGACTTCAGGCGGGCCGTCGGCTCGCATTTCTCCGCGGGTTCTGGCAGTCCCGCCAGGCGGCACGACGTCTATTTGCGCGACATCGCCCGCAGGCGGTGCTTGGTATGGGTGGCTTCACTTCGGCACCACCGATCCTCGCGGGACGCCGGGTCGGTGCTGCCACTTTTATCCATGAATCGAATGTAATTCCCGGCCGCGCCAACCGTTGGCTCGCCCATGTCGTCGATGAGTGTTTTGTCGGCTTCTTCGAGACCGCCACCCGGTTATGGAATCCACGGATCTCCCACACCGGAACCCCGGTCCGGGACTCATTCCAGCCCATGGACATGGCAGCCGCTCGCATGTCGCTCGGCCTGGATCCCCGCCGTCCGGTCCTCCTCATCATGGGAGGCAGCCAGGGTGCCACCGGATTGAACGATCTCTTTTTGAAGGCGCTGCCGCAGATCGCAGCCGTCGTCCGGGATCTGCAGTTTATCCATCTTACCGGCACGCTCGGTCTGGAAGTGGCCCGGAAGACTCACGCGTCGGCCGGTGTCCGGAGTGTTGTTGTACCTTTTCTCTCCGAGATGGAGTTGGCGTTGTGCGCCGCCACGCTCGCCGTGAGCCGGGCCGGAGCTTCCTCGCTCGCGGAATTCGCCGCCCTCCAGGTGCCGGCGATATTGATTCCATTTCCAGCGGCGACGGACCGGCACCAGGACTTCAATGCGGCCTTGGTCGCCCGCAACGGGGCCGCCGTGGTCCTGGATCAAGGGCAAACTTCGGCCGAGCAATTCAGTCATGCCGTGCTTCGCATTCTTACCAATCCCGTTCGGAGGGATTCGATGGCTCAGGCGATGGCTTCCCAGTATGAGCCGCGGGCGGCGGAGGCCATTGCCAGCGAACTTCTGAGCTTGGCTACGCTGATAGGCGCAGTGAATGGATCCAGAGAATCGGCCAAGGTGTCGCTCCCGGTACCCGAGCGAAGAAAGGCGATTGAGGTTCTGTGAACGCGCTCGGTTTCCAATTCGGACCCACCGCCGAGGGGGCGGTTATTAACCCTTCCAAGGAGCAAGATTCGGTTGTCGTTAGCACTTGTTTCTTGGGAGGAGATCGCCCTCTCTGCCGTGCGGCCGGACTGGCAGTCGCGCTGCGTGACACTCTTTCGCCCGCGAGCGTCGTGCGAGAGATGGAACCGCTGGCTCGACGGACCACGCTGCGCGTCGGTGGTACCGCCACGGTGTGGCTGGAACCTGCACACGAAGGCGATCTCGCTGCCGCACTCAGGGCGGCCCGCCTTCACCGGCAACCGGTTTTCCTTCTCGGTCGTGGCTCCAACTTGGTGGTGCGTGACGGCGGTATCCCGGGGCTCGTCGTGTGCCTGACGGCACCCGCCTTTTCCGCCGTCACGGTCGACGGCGACTGTCTCCGCTGTGGTGCCGGCGCCCGGCTCAAGGATGTTGCGAATATTGCGCGTCGGGCGGGTCTTGCCGGCTTCGAATTTCTCGATGGCATTCCTGGAAGCGTGGGCGGTGGCCTTCGAATGAATGCCGGCGCAATGGGAGGCTGGATGTTTGCGGCGGTGGAATGGGTTCGTCTCATGGAACCGGACGGCCAGGTCTTGACTCTTCCGGCAAGCGAAATCGCCGCCGAATATCGATCCTGTCCCCGGCTCCGGACAGCGGTCGCTCTCGCTGCCGGACTTCGGGGAAAGCCCGGCGATGCCGACGCGATTAAAGCCGCCATGGACCGGTACAACGCGCGGCGCTGGGAGTCGCAACCGTCTCAGCCCAGCGCGGGTTGCATCTTCAAGAATCCGGGCCCCGAACTTTCGGCGGGCCGTCTTCTGGATGAACTCGGATTGAAGGGACTGAAGCGGGGTCAGGCGATGGTCTCCGACGTTCACGCTAATTTCATCGTGAATCTCGGCGGCGCGAGCGCTGGGGACGTGCTCGGCCTCATTGAGGAGGTTCGCGGCCGGGTCCGGGCCGCCCGAGGAATTGAGCTCCAGACCGAGGTTGAAATCGTCGGGAGAGACTGACCTCCACGCATGAACTTATCTGGCGCCAATTCGTTTCCCCGCTCTCTTCATGTGACCGTCCTGCTCGGCGGGTCATCGGCCGAACGAGCCGTTTCATTGCGATCGGGCGCGGCCGTCGCGCGCGCGCTCCGACGGCTTGGACATTTTGTCACCGAAGTGGATCCGCAGCCAGGTGCCCTGAGCCTGCCTCAGCGGACGGACGTCGTGTTTCTCGCCCTGCATGGAACCTATGGCGAAGACGGTACGGTCCAGGCGGAGTTGGAGGCGTTGAACGTCCCGTACACCGGCAGCGGTGTCGCCGCCAGTCTGTTTGCGTTTGATAAGGTGGTCACCAAACGACGCTGCACTGCGGCCGGAGTCTCCAACGCTCGGTTTGAAGTATTTTCCTCCTCCGCCTGCCCCTGGCCCGCCGGTTGGAGGATGCCCGTCGTACTAAAGCCTGTTCGTCAGGGAAGCAGCGTCGGATTACAGTTTGTCGAGAATCTTGACGAGTTTCCGGCCGCGCTCGCCGCCGCCGCGTGTTTTGGTGATGTCTTGATGGAGGAACGAATCCTCGGACGCGAAACAACGGTTGGCATTCTGGACGGGCGCGCCCTGCCGGTTGTCGAAGCACGCCCACGACATGGTGGGTTCACCTACGCCAATAAATATACCCCCGACGCAACGGAGTATTTCTGCCCGGCCGACTTCAACGCCGAGACGGCCGGCCGGATCCAGTCCGAGGCTCTCGCCGCATTCCACGCGGTCGGTGCCCGGGATTATGGACGGGTGGACATTATGGTTCGCCCCGACGGTTCTCCGTGTGTGCTCGAAGTGAATACGCTTCCCGGAATGACTGAGACCAGCCTGCTCCCAAAGGCTGCCGCGGTCGCCGGAATCGATTTCCCGTCCCTTTGCCAGCGGATGCTGGATTTGGCTCTCATTCGGTCTATCCCCTGCGGTGTCGTCAAATTCCCCGAGCCTTCCTTCGCATGATAAAACTCCCGCTCCCCTCCTCGAACCGTCGCCGTCGCTCGGATCCATTCCGGGATCGCCGGCTGGATGTCCGGGTTCACATCGATGCGAGAAGCCATGCACGACGGCGCTGGTACTTCCGGTTCGCTGGGGTCGCGGCGTTGCTCATCATCGGTTCCATTTTGGCGCGTCCCCTGCGGTCGGTGCTTCTCGATGGCTGGATTTATAGAATGCCGGCGTTGGCATTGAGAAGCCTTCCGATATCCACCGACGGAGTTCTCTCTCGGGAAGAGATTGAACAAACTGCGGGCGTTCGTTTCGGGCAGAACGTCCTTGCGCTGGATCTGCCGCTCTTACAGGAGCGCCTCACCCGGCACCCAAGAATTCAGTCGGCCGCGGTGGAGCGGATTCTCCCGGACACCCTCCGGATTGAAGTGCGTGAACGAATCCCCATCGCGCGCGTCGTCGTACTGGCCATCAATGGCTTCCGTGTTAGTTACCTGCTCGATGATCAGGCCGTGGTGATGTTGCCCATCGAGAAGGGCCGCGGCAATGCGGAGGCCATCGATTCGGAGGCCACTCTGCCACTGGTCACGGGTGCCGATCCCTCAGATCTCGTCCTTGGCCACGCCACCGCGCAGGCCGATCTGAACGCGGCCCTCCGGTTGCTATCCGCGTTTGAGCGCTCGGATCTCGTTGGCGTTACCGAGATCGGCAGCATTGACCTCTCCGTCCGCGGTGTGCTCCGCGCCTCCGCCGGTCAGTCCAGTCTGATCACCTTTCGCCATGACAACATCGCCGCGCAGTTGACCGATTGGCAGCGTATCTGGAACGAAGGGACCGCTTCCGGTCGCGCCATTGCCACGCTGGATCTCGCCGCCGGCCTGAACATCCCCCTGCGCTGGCACGAGACTCTGCCGCCGCCCAGTCCGGAGAAAAAATCTCTCAAACCCAAACGCAACCGGAGAAATCATGTTTGACCCCAGCTCTGTCGTGGTTGGTCTCGAAATTGGAACGTCCAAAATCTGCGCCGTTGTGGCGGACGTCACCGTCGATGGCACGTTTCGGGTTCTGGGTCTCGGCCAGGCCGAATCGAAGGGTGTTCGCAAGGGCGAAATCGTCAACCCGGCTGAACTTCCCGAACTTCTCCGACACGCCGTCAAAGAGGCCGAAGAGATGGCCGATGTCGAGGTTCGCAGTGTCTGGCTTGGCGTTACCGGTGGTCACATCCACGGAACCCATAACAAGGGCTTTCACCCGATCGTGAGTGAGGACCGGGAAATCACCGAGGATGACGTCGAGGATGTGTTGCGCATTGCCAAGACACTGAATCTCCCCGCCCACAATCACCCCATCCATCTCATCCGACAGCACTTTGGTATCGACGGGGAGGTCACGGAAAACCCGGTCGGCATGTTCGGGAACCGCCTGGAAGCGG
>CAMDJH010000057.1 GCA_945900455.1 Akkermansia muciniphila | reverse complement strand
TGGTGATCACCGGCGGCATCGATACCTTTAACGACATTTTCATGTATGTGTGCTTCAGCAAGACGCCGGCTCTCTCGCCGGCGGGCGATGCCAAGCCTTTCGATCGGGACTGCGACGGTACCATCCTCGGCGAGGGTCTCGGCATGTTGGTGCTCAAGCGGGTGTCGGATGCCGAGCGCGACGGCGACCGGATCTATGCGGTGATCAAGGGCCTCGGCACCTCCAGCGACGGGCGTGGCAACGCGATTTATGCCCCTCAGGCCGATGGTCAAATGGAAGCCCTACGCCGCGCCTACGCCGACGCTGGAATTACCCCCGACAGCATCGAACTCGTGGAAGCTCACGGCACCGGCACCAAGGTCGGTGACGCCACGGAACTGGAGTCGCTGACGGAAGTTTTCCGCGCAGCCCGTCCGGAAGGCAGTTGGGCCGCGCTCGGTTCAGTGAAGTCACAGATCGGTCACACCAAGGCGGCCGCCGGCGTGGCGGGACTCATTAAGGCCGCACTCGCTTTACAGCAGAAGGTCCTGCCGCCAACGATCAAAGTGAGCCAGCCGATTGACGAGGCGGCACCGGGCCGTTCGCCGTTTTATATCAACACGCAGAAGCGCCCCTGGCTGCCGCGCGCTGCGCATCCCCGTCGGGCCGGGGTGAGTGCGTTTGGTTTCGGTGGCACGAATTTTCATTGTGTGCTCGAAGAGCATGGTGCCCGGATGGACAAGCCCGGCTGGGACGGAGACGTGGAAATCCTCGCGCTCAGCGCTGACAGTCGAGCCGAATTGCAGGTCCAAGTAGCCGGACTGCCGGCCGCGTCATGGGCTGAAGTGCGGACCCGTGCGGCCCAATCCAGGAAGGACTTCCTTCCGGCAGCCCAATTCCGCCTTCTCTTGCCGGCGACACCCGAAAGCCCACTCTCGGCGCTTCGTGACGCGGCGGCAAAGATGCTTCAGCAGCACCCGGAGAAAGCGCATTGGGTATTGCCCAACGGCATCGCGTTCGGATCCGGCCAGCGACGCGGCAAGTTGGGCGCACTTTTCCCCGGTCAGGGTTCACAATACGTCGGCATGTTCCGCGATCTGGCTTGCCAGTTCCCCGGGATGATCGAAGCGCTCGCAGCGGCGGATGAGGTCTTCGGCGGCGAGCGCCCGGAGTTGGGCCGGCAACGCCTGAGCGATTTCATTTATCCGCACCCGGCGTTCAGTGACGAGGGGCGGCGCGAGCAGGAAGCCGCCTTGAAGTCCACCGAAATCGCGCAACCGGCGCTCGGCGCGGCGGGCCTGGGCGCGCTGAATGTGTTGGGTTATTTCGGGGTTGCGGCCGAGGCCGCCGCGGGCCACAGCTACGGCGAACTTCTGGCGCTTTGTGGTGCCGGCCGACTGGAGCCCGCCGCGTTGCACCGTCTCTCCAACGTCCGAGGTCGACTCATGGCCAATCGCAGCGGCCACCACGATCGCGGCGCGATGCTCGCCGTGCAGGCGTCCGAAGCGACCGTCAACAGTTTCGTCGGCGAAGAGCATTGCTCACTGGTCATCGCGAACCGCAATTCACCCAGCCAGTTCGTGCTGGCCGGCTCGAATGCGCAAATCGAGCGCGCTGCCGGCGAGCTAACCAAGCGTTCCCTGCGCGCCAAGGTGCTGCCAGTTTCAGCCGCGTTTCACAGCGCGTTGGTGGCCGACGCCCGAGCGCCGTTTGCTGCCGCCTTGGAAGACATCAAATTCAGTCGCGGGCACATCCCCGTCTACGCCAACAGCACGGCCAAGGCTTACCCCAGCGGTGCCCGGCAGGCTCGCGAGCTACTCGCCAGCCAGATCGTGCAACCCGTCGATTTCATGGCGCAGATCGAGACGATGCTCGCCGACGGAGTGACGACGTTCGTCGAGATGGGGCCGGGTCACGTTCTCAGCGACCTGGTGCAAGCCATTGCGCAGGGCCGCGACGTCGAGGCCGTCGCGCTGGATGCCTCCAAAGGTTCGCGATCCGGGACATTCGACTTGGCCGTCTCGTTGTGCCGTCTGGCCGCGCTGGGGCACGCGGTCGAGCTGACCCGCTGGGAAGAATCTGTGACCGCACCGCCCGCCGCAGCCAACGGGAAGCCAGGTATTACCATCGCGCTGACCGGCGCCAACTATCGCACTCCACGAGCGCCACGCCCGCCGCGAGCACCCGCGGATGCCTCGGTGTCGCGACCGTCCACGGCGATTTCGGATCCTCACAGCGGCGTCTCGACAACGCGCCACCCGCTGGAAGAATGCGGGGAGACTGGAAGGCCCCGCCGTGACGACGTGACGGCGCAATTCCAGGCTTCGGCGCCCGTCTCAGGCGCGCAGCACACGTTGCCAGCGGACCTGGCGAACGAGCTCCAAATCGCACAGCAAGGCATGCTCTCGCTTCAAGCAATGCAGGAGCAAACCGCCAAGTTGCACCGTCAGTTCCTGGAAGGTCAGGACGCTGCTCGCCGGACTTTGGAAGCGCTCCTCGCCCAGCGGCGCGACTTACTGCATTGGCCCTCCAGTCCAATGAAAGCCCCGCCGGTACCGAGCGCCATCGCCGCCCCGCAGTCCGAGTTGCCGCCACCTCCCCAACGCCAACGGACCTCGATCCTGCCAGCGTCGCTCCCTCCGGTCGCCACGCCGCCTGCCCCCGCACCGCGCTCCCTCTCACTCGACGTTGCTCCCGTCGTGCTCGACGTCGTGGCCGAGAAGACGGGCTACCCGGCGGAGATGTTGACTCTCGAAATGGGCCTGGACAGCGATCTCGGCATTGATTCGATCAAGCGAGTCGAAATCATGGCGGCGCTGCGTGGACGCCTGCCGACCGCGCCGGAGATCAAACCCGAGCATCTGGGCACGCTGCAAACGCTCCAGCAGGTGGTCGACTTTCTAACGGGCGGCCCAGGGAATGCCACGTCCGGAGAGGACGTCGAGAGCCGGACCCTTGCTTTGCCGTTAAGCCCGATGCCTTCACCCGGTGACCCCGGCGCGAAGGACACCGTGGATCTCGCCCGCGCCCGCGGCGCCTTGCTGCAAGTCGTCGCCGAAAAAACCGGATACCCCGTCGAGATGCTGACTCTCGAAATGGGGTTAGACAGCGATCTCGGCATTGATTCGATCAAGCGTGTCGAGATTATGGCAGCGCTGCGCACACTCATGCCTGAGGCGCCCGAGATCAAGCCGGAGCACCTCGGCACGCTGCAGACGCTCCAGCAGATCGTGGAGTTTCTGACGGCCTCTTCCGCCCCGCTGCCTATAACGCCTGACCCATCCCGGATCCCCGATCACGCCCCACTCCACCGCCAGGTGGTGAAATCCGTCCGCATCGCAGATTCCCCAACCGCGCCCCCGGTGAACCTGCCGCGTGGCGCGCGCATTTGGGTCACCGAGGATGGTTCCGATCTGGCACCCGCCGTCGAGGCACAGCTTGCGGCGAGGGGCTACTCGGTGCGCCGTGGGACCGCGGCGGAATTGATTCGTGATCCGCGCGGCGAAATGCCCGCCGGGCTGGCAATTCTCTGGCCTGCGATTTGCGGCGACGATGCGGCGCTGAAGGATGCCTTTCGCCTCATCCAGATCGCCGGTCCTTCGCTGCGGCATGCGGGCGGCATTCTGGTGACGGCTTCGCGCATGGACGGAGCGTTTGGATTTGGCGCGCTCAACGGCAACGGCAATCCCATCAGCGGCGGCCTCGCCGGCCTGGTGAAAACTGCGGCTCACGAGTGGCCGGAGGTGCATTGCAAGGCGATTGATCTCAACCCAGAACTGGGCATCAGCGCCAACGATGCGGGTCCGTTGATTGATGAAATGTTCCGCCTCGGTCCGATCGAAGTCGGGCTTTCCGGCGCGTCGCGATTTGGCCTGTTCCTGGAAACAGCGGCACCCGCGATCCCCGGCACCACGCCAGCCCTCCGAGAGGGCGACGTCGTGATCGTGACCGGCGGCGCACGTGGCATCACGGCGACGACGGCGTTGCAACTGGCGCGCGGAAAGCGGCTGCAACTCGTGTTGCTGGGCCGGAGCCCGCTGACGGAGCAGGCGCCGGAGCCGGGTTGGCTGGCCGGTCTGGCGGACGAATCGGACATCCGGCGCGTCCTGCTGTCCCGCGCCAATGGCAACGGCTCACCGAAGAAAATTGCTGAACAGCTTCGCGAGGTGTTGGCGCAGCGTGAAATTCGCGAGTGCCTCCGGCAAATCCGAGCCACCGGTGCCTCGGCGCTCTACCGCTCGGTGGACGTGCGTCACGCGGACGAGATTACGCGAACCTGCGCCGAAATTCGCCAGCAACTCGGACCGATCCGCGGCTTGATCCACGGGGCTGGCGTATTGGCGGACCGAAAGATCGAAGACAAGACGGCAGAGCAGTTTGATCTGGTTTACAGCACCAAGGTGTCGGGCTTGCGAAACCTGCTGAATGCGCTGAGCGGCGACGATCTGAAGCTGCTCGCGTTGTTCTCTTCCTACACCGGCCGCTTTGGTCGCGTCGGCCAAGTCGATTACGCCGCCGCGAATGAAGTGCTCAACAAGATCGCCCAAAGCGTCTCCCGTCAGCGTCCGGAGTGCCGCGTCGTCTCGTTCAATTGGGGCCCATGGAACGGCGGTATGGTGTCGGCTGGGCTGCGAAAGATTTTCGAAAATGAAGGCGTCGGCTTGATCGAGCCGGGCGCGGGCGCGGAGTTTTTTGTCCGGGAAATTTCCTCCGGCAACGACGGCTGCGTGGAAGTGCTGGCGCTGGCACCCTTGAGCGAAGGGAACGACGCCAACGTCGTGGCACCGGCTTCCAGCCTGTGCGAACCCGACTGTCATGATACCGGTGTCACGACCGTGGCCGAACCCTCGGCGCTGAGCGTTGCCTTCGAGCGCGAAATCAGCGTCGCGACGCTGCCCTGCCTCGCGTCGCATGTGCTCAATGGCCGCGCGGTGCTACCGGCGGCGCTGATGATCGAATGGCTCGGCCACGGTGCTGTCCATGGCAATCCCGGGATGGCCTTTCACGGCTTCGAGCGGTTCAAGGTTCTGAAAGGTGTGGTGCTGGAGGCGGGTGGGTCGACCCACGTCCGTATCCTCGCCGAACCAGGGCAGATGCGTGACGGCTTGCTCCACGTGCCCGTGCAGTTGGTCAGCCGCAACGGGTCACGTCCGGTTCTGCACGCTCGCGCGGAAGTCCTGCTCGCGGATGTCCTGCCCGCCGCGCCGGCGGTCGCCCCTTCGCGACGCGTTTCCGCCAAGACAACGCGACCCCAACCGATCTATGGCAACGGCCATCTTTTTCATGGACCGCATTTCCAGGGCATTGAAAAGTTGGAAGCCGGCTCAGCCACCGAGATGGCCGCGTGGGTGAAGAGCGCGCCCGCGCCAAAGAACTGGATTCAGAACCCGCTGCGCATCGACTGGCTCTCGGACCCACTGGCGCTCGATAGCAGTTTCCAGATGATGATTCTCTGGAGTTGGGAACATCATGACGCCGGCTCGCTGCCGTGCGCCATCCGGCGCTTTCGCCAGTACGCCGCGGCCTTCCCCAAGAGCGGCAGTCGCGTTGTGATCCAGATTACCAACGCCGCGCCCCCGGTGGTCACGGCGGACCTGCATTTCTTCGACCGGCAGGATCGGCTGTTGGCCGTGGCCGAGGGGTACGAATGCGTGATCGACCCGGGACTGCGGGACGCCTTCCGACAGAATCATTTGCCGCATGGAGCGTAAGTCCGAACCCGCTGCGGGAGATTTCGCGGAACCGATCGCCATTGTTGGCTTCGGCGGCGTCTTTCCTGGGGCGCGCTCGCTGGACGAATTCTGGCAATGTGTCGAGCGCGGCGAGGACACCAACTGCCCGGTGCCCGCTGGGCGCTGGATTCTTGATCCCCAAACCATCCAGGACCCTGCACCGGGAACGCCCGATCGTGTTTATACGGATCGCGGCTGCTTCATCCAGGGTTTCCGACTCGATCCCACCGGACTGGATCTGCCGGGCGACCTGCTCTCCACCCTGGATCCCTCGATTCATCTGCTGCTCGAAGCGGGGCGAAATGCCTTGGCGAATGCGCGCACGGAGTCGGTGGATCGCCGCCGCGTTGGCGTGGTGCTGGGGAACATCGCGTTACCGACGAATGGGGTGTCCGAATTGTGCGAGGAGGTGATGGGGAAATCGGAGATCCGACATCCGACATCCGACGAAAATCGGAACCGGGTGAACGGACGCACTGGATCGAAATCCTCAGCCGGAGGGAGGGAGGGCTTTGCCGCTGCCGGGCCGGCGGATTCGGACCAAGTACCTTCAGCCTCCGGATCTCGGATTTTTGATTTCGATCCCCGCCGCTACGTATCGGGCCTGCCCGCCGGCGTGCTCGCGCAAGGGCTGGGCCTCGGCGGCGGCACGTGCACCCTCGACGCCGCCTGCGCCTCGTCCCTCTATGCACTCAAGCTGGCGTGCGATGAACTGCGCGCCGGCCGCACCGACGCGATGTTGGCGGGTGGACTTTCGCGGCCAGATTCGCTTTACACCCAGATGGGTTTCTGCCAACTCCGTGCGCTGGCCCAAACCGGGCGATGCGCACCGTTTGACGCGGCGGGCAGCGGCTTGATCGTGGGCGAAGGCGCTGGCGTGGTCGTGCTGAAACGGCTGGCCGACGCGCTGCGCGACGGCGATTCCATTCACGCGATAATCCGCGGCATCGGCCTTTCCAACGATCTCGACGGCAATTTGCTTTCGCCCAGTTCGGAGGGGCAGCTGCGCGCGCTGAAGCAGGCTTACCAACAAGCCGGTTGGTCGCCCGACTCCGTCGATCTGATCGAGTGTCACGCCACCGGCACGCCCGTCGGAGACGCGGTGGAGTTCGAGAGCTTGTCGAAACTGTGGCAGGGGGAATCGTGGCAGCCCGGCCAATGCGTCCTGGGCGCCGTGAAGGCCAACATCGGTCATCTGCTGACGGCGGCTGGCAGTGCGTCTCTGATTAAGGTGCTGCTTGCATTGAAGCATGGCATTCTGCCGGCCACCGCCAACTTCCGTCAACCCGCGGAGAAAATTCCCCTCGCCGGCAGTCCGTTCCGGATTCTTCAGGAAAGCCAACCGTGGCAACGCCGCGCCGTCGCGACGCCGCGCCGCGCCGCGATCAACGGCTTCGGCTTCGGCGGTATCAATGCGCACGTGCTGATCGAGGAGTGGTTGGGCGATGCGAACCGAGTCCGCCACGGCGCCGGGACAGGAAGCGAGAGCGCACCCGTCCCCCACGCCGAAGGCGCGTGCTCCCCGAAATCGACGACGGCGGTTCCGGTCGCCATCGTCGGTCTGGGCGCCCATGTCGGTTGCTGGTCGACCTTGCAGGCATTTCAAGAGCGCGTTTTCGGCGGCGGAAGCGAGGTGCTTCCCGCCCGAGACGGCCGCCCTTTCCCGGGTTTCTTTCTCGGCGACCTCTCCATCCCGGTGAACCGCTACCGCATCCCCCCGAAGGAACTCGCGGAGCTTCTGCCACAGCAAGCGTTGATGCTGGAGGTCGCTCGCGCCGCCCTCGCTGACGCGCAGATCCCGAAGCCGGATCCGATGCGCGCTGGAGTGTTCATCGGTCTCGGACTCGACCTGCGCACGACGGATTTTCACTCCCGCTGGGCCACGCTGGCAGCCGGCCGCGAAAGTCAGGCGCCCGCGCTCACGGCAGACCGCACGATGGGCGCTCTCGCAGGCATCAACGCCAGTCGCATCGCGAAGGAGTTTCATTTCGGCGGGCAGAGCTTCACCGTTTGCGCGGAAGATTGCTCCGGTACCAAGGCGCTCGAAATTGCAGTGCGCGCCCTGCAGAATGGCGAACTGAATGTAGCCCTCGCCGGTGCCGTCGACATCGCGGGCGATCCGCGCGCGCTACTCGGAACGAATACGGTGCGGCCCTTTTCCCTGGCGGGCGTTGCGCGACCGTTCGACACCAACGGCGATGGCGTCCTGCCCGGCGAAGGCGCCGTGGCCCTGGTGCTGAAACGTCTCGATGACGCGCACCGTGACGGCGACCGGATTTACGCCATCGTCCGTGGCATCGGCTCGGCCAGTGGTGGTAGCGTTGGGGGCCCATTCGAAGCGCTCGCGGTCCCAGCGCTCGATGTCACCGCCCCCCCGCGGCTCGGAGCGCCACGCGCCGCAGAAGACGCTCTGGCCCGTGCCTACGCGGAAGCGGGCGTGGACCCGGCGTCCGTGGGCTACCTGGAAACGAACAGTGCGGCGCGCCCGGATGAGGATCGCCGTGAGATCCACGTTCTCGCCACGTTCTTCGGCTCCGATCGGCGAAAATTTCCCTGCCGACTCGGCAGCGCGGTGGCCGATGTCGGGCAGACGGGCGCGGCGGCCGGTTTGGTGGCGGTCGTCAAAGCCAGTCTGGCGTTGTACCAGGAAGTCTTGCCGCCGCTACGCGGCCTCCGACAGCCGCTCGCAGGACTGGCCGCTTCGCCGACGCTCCTGGCTCCAGCCGTCCCGCAGACTTGGGTGCGCGACCGCGTGGATGGGCCGCGCCGCGCCGGAGTGAGCGCGGCCAGCGTGGATGGAAATTTCATGCACGTCGTCTTGGAGGCCTGCGAGCGCCAAATCAGCGAACGCGCCCAAACCGAGCGCGAGCGACCCGTCGAAGCGCGCGGCGACGCGCTGTTCGTGGTCGCGGCTGAGGCGCAGGCCGGCTTGCTGAAACAAATCGAGGCGCTGCGGTCGCTGGCTGCCACGGTGGATCACGAAACCATCGCAGCCCTGGCACGACGTTGGTGGGTCGCGACCGCAAAGGGTGCTGCCGGCGAGACGCCATCAGCACGCTGGGTGGTTGCCCTCGTCGCACACGACGCTGAGCAATTACTGCGGCTGTCGGAGAAGGCTCGAGACTGCGTGCAGCGTAGCGCAGGCCCCGAAACATCGACACTGCCACGGCAGGATCGCGACCGGCTCTTCTTCACCCCGCCGGTCCAGCGGATGGAGGGGGGTATCGCGTTCGTCTTTCCCGGTGCGGGCAACACCTTCCCCGAGATGGGACGAGAGTTGGCCCTGAGCTGGCCGGAAATCCTCCGCGCGCAGGATCGGGAGAACGAGTCTCTCGCCAGTCAGATGTGCACAGATCGCTTCTGGAACGTGGCTTCGGCCCGCACCATTGGCACCGATCACCGCGCCGTGATTTGCGGACAAGTGGCGCTGGGGACGATCGTCAGCGATCTGGCGGTTTCATTCGGCCTCAAGCCGGCTGCGGTGGTCGGCTACAGTTTGGGCGAGGCAACCGGGTTGTTCGCTTTGCGGGCCTGGGCGGCGCGGGATGAAATGCTGAGGCGCGTCACTCGATCCACGCTGTTCTCCGAAGATTTGACCGGCAAGCCCGAGCAACTCCGCCGCGTCTGGCGGATGCCGGAGGGGCAACCAACGGTCGAATGGCTGGCCGGCCTGGTGGATTGCCCAGCGACGGACGTGCGCGCCGCCATTGCGGGTCGAGAACGGATTTACATCCTGATCGTCAACACACCCCGCGAGTGCGTGATCGGCGGCGATGCGACCGAAGTTCGAGCGTTGCTGGCGAAACTGAGCTGCCACTGGTGGCCGCTGGAAGGCGTCAGCACGGTGCATTGTGAGTTACTGCGTCCGTTCGAGGGAGCCTACCGGGACCTGCACCGTTTCCCCACCACCGCGCCGGCGAGCGTGCGCTTTTTCAGCGGTGGCTGGGGGCGCGAGTATATACCCGATCGGGAGACGGCGGCGGAGGCCATCGTGACCCAGGCCAGCGGCTGCGTCGATTTTCCTCGCATCGTGCGAGCCGCCTACGATGCCGGAATACGCTTCTTCCTGGAAATGGGGCCGGGTAACTCCTGCAGCCGGATGATCGGCCAGATCTTGGAGGGGCGGCCGCACGTCGCGCGCTCCCTGTGCGCCTCTGCGCAGGAGCCGGTCTTGGCCGTGCTGGGAGCGCTGGGCCAGTTGGTTTCCGAAGGTATCGCCGTGGATTTGAAAAAGCTGTCCGGCGAAGCGGAGGCGGGGGTGGGGGCGGATTTCTCCGCAGAAGGCGAAACGCGCTGCGTGCGGATACCCGTCGTCAGCCCGCTGTTTGCGGCGGTTGGGACGAGGAGCGCACCCAGCCTGGACGCACAGGCGGAGAGAAGCCTCGGCGTTGGCGCGATGGCCCCGAAGTTTTTCGAGGGTACCCGGAAAACGGCGACCGAGACAGGCGATCCCTTCGAGACGAAGTTCTTCAAGGGCATGGCGGAATCTCAGGCGGCGGCGGTCAGCGCTCATCAGGCATACCTGAATTTCACCCAAGGAGCGGGTGAGACGCTGGCCCAAACCGTCCGTTCACAGCTCGGATTGATCTCCGCGCTGGCAGGGGAGGAGACCCCCGTGGGAACGAATCACCACTCGGCATCGGCACAACGCAGCACTTCCGCCGAGCTCGCTTCGCGCGACCGCGAACGTCAATCCGTGCCCTCGGAGGCGGCGACAATGGAGTTGTCGGACGCCAGCGGTCACAGATTGGGCAACCCCGTTCCAACGCTCGATCGCGCGGCGTGCTTGGAATTCGCACGCGGCGCGGTGGCTCACGTGCTGGGTGCGACGTTCCGTGCCGTGGACGGTCACCCGACTCGGGTGCGCCTGCCGGATGAGCCGTTGATGCTGGTGGACCGGATTCTGGAAATTCACGGAGAAGTGTGCTCCATGACGCGCGGTCGGGTGGTGACCGAGCACGACATCCTCCCTGGCGCGTGGTATCTGGACGGCGGGCGCGTCCCAACGTGCATCGCCGTCGAGGCGGGTCAGGCGGATCTCTTTCTCTCCGGCTATCTCGGCATCGATTTCGAGACCAAGGGCCTGGCCGTTTACCGGTTGCTGGATGCCAAGGTCTGTTTTCATTGCGAGCTGCCGGGGCCGGGCGCGGTGATTCGCTACGACATCCGTATCGACGGTTTTTTCCGCCAGGGCAGCACGTGGCTGTTCCGCTTCAATTTTGACGCAACCGTGGCCGGCCGACCATTTCTAACCATGACCGAAGGTTGCGCCGGCTTCTTCTCCGCTGCCGAATTAGCCGGCGGCCGCGGCATCGTGCGCACCGCGATGGACCTCGAGCCGAGGCCGGGTAAGCGACCCGCAGACTGGGAGGAGTTGGTCGCCGTCGGGGTTGAGTCTTACTCCGCTGAACAGTTGGAGGCGCTGCGAGCGGGGGATCTGGCAACCTGTTTTGGCCCGCCGTTCTCCAGATTGAATTTCCGAAAACCCATCACGCTGCCTTCGGGCCAGATGAAGCTGGTACATCGCATCCCACGCTTGGATCCGACGGGCGGGCGCTTTGGTTTAGGCTGGGTGCGCGGCGAAGCGGATATTCATCCCGACGATTGGTTTCTGAAGTGTCATTTCGTGGATGACCGTGTGATGCCTGGGACGCTCATGTTCGAGTGCTGCCTGCACACCCTTCGCGTGCTGCTGCTGCGCCTCGGCTGGGTCGTGGAGCAGGACGCAGCCGTGCTGGAACCGGTGCCGGGCGTGGTGAGTCAGTTGAAGTGCCGCGGCCAGGTCCTCGACACCACGGCCGTTGTGACTTATGAGATCTCGATCAAGGAAATCGGCTACCAACCGGAGCCGTACGTGATTGCGGACGCGCTGATGTTCGCGGATGGCAAAGCAATTGTCGAAATCGGGAACATGAGTCTGCGCTATGCGGGTGTGACACGCGACACGCTTCGCGCGACGTGGGCTGCGACTCGATCGCAAGCAGCCCAAGGCGTTCTTTACGACTCCGATCGCATCCTGGCCTTTGCCATTGGCAAGCCCTCCGAGGCATTTGGCCCCCTCTACCGAGTCTTCGACGGACAGCGGCGCATCGCACGGTTGCCGGGTCCGCCGTATCAATTCCTCGACCGTATCACGGAGGTGACCGGAGAGCCGTTTAAGATGGTGCCCGGCGGCGTGGCGGTAGCGGAATACGATGTCCCGCCGGACGCTTGGTATTTCGCGGCAAACCACCCGGAGGACATGCCCTTCGCCGTGCTGCTGGAAATCGCCCTGCAGCCGTGTGGTTGGCTGGCCGCCTACGTCGGTTCGGCCCTCACCAGCGAAACCGACTTGTCCTTCCGCAACTTGGGAGGCACTGGAAAACAATTCGCACCGGTGACTCCGGCCGCTGGAACCCTGGTGACGCGCGCGAAACTGACACGCGTTTCGAGTTCGGCCGGGATGATCATCCAATGGTTCGACTTGGAAGTGCGGGGCAAGTCGGGTCTCCTGTATCGGGGGGATACTTACTTCGGATTCTTCCCCGCAGCGGCGCTGGCCAGGCAGGAAGGAATTCGCGACGCGAAGCGGTACCAACCCAGCCCCGCTGAACTGGCCGGCAGCACGTCGCTGCCTTATCCCGCGAAGCCGCCATTTGCGGTCGAACCATTGCGAATGGTCGATACCATCGAGACGTACTGTGCCGACGGCGGACCGAGCGGCTTAGGATTCATCCGCGCCACAAAGCGGGTGGTGGCGGACGAATGGTTCTTCAAGGCGCATTTCTACCAGGATCCGGTGGTGCCTGGCTCGCTGGGGCTCGAGTCGTTTCTCCAATTGCTGAAGTTCCTCGCCATCCAACGTTGGGGTCACTCGGAAGGCACCCGCTGGGAGGCGGTCGCCATCGGCGAACCGCATGAATGGGTTTATCGTGGGCAGATCCTCCCGAACGACAAATGGGTGACCATCGAAGCTGTCGTCACAGCGGTGGATGACTCCAAAGGCCTGCTCACCGCGGATGGCTTTCTCTCGGTGGACGGCCGGGTGATTTATGGAATGAAACACTTCACGGTGCGGCGCCAACGGGACGAGGGGGCGAAAACATGATGCCGAAGTACGAGCGGGTTTTCCTGACGTCACTCGGCTACGAACTGGGGCCGGTGGTCGTGACCTCCGCGGAGTTGGAGGATCGGTTGGCGCCCGTCTATGCGCGGCTCAATCTGCAAGCGGGCCAACTCGAAGCCTGGACTGGCATCGCCGAGCGGCGTTGGTGGCAGCCCGGCTTTCAACTCTCGGCGGGCGCTCTGGCAGCAGCCCGCAAGGGCTTGCGCAAGACCACCGTGACTCCGGCCGATATTGGCATGGTACTCTACGGCGGCGTCTGTCGAGAGAACTTCGAACCGGCGACCGCGTGCGCGGTGGCCGATGGACTCGGCGTCCGGGGCGGGGCGTTTGTTTACGATCTGAGCAATGCCTGTCTCGGCGTGCTCAACGGCATGATTGAGGTCGCGAATCGGATCGAGTTGGGGCAAATCCGCGCGGGCTTGGTGGTGTCCTGCGAGACGGCGAGAGAGATCAACGAAATTGTCTTGAAGCGGCTGATCGAGGGCGGAGAAATGGCCGAATTTTCGCAAACCATCGCGACGTTTACCGGCGGTTCTGGCGCGGTGGCGATGCTTTTAACCGACGGTTCCTTCGGCGGTTTGACCGGGCATCGTTTGTTGGGCGCCGTATCCGAAGTCGCGCCCGAGCACCACCGTCTCTGCCGCTGGGGCCTGCAGCCAAGCGGTGACATTCAGCAGGAGCAGTTCATGGAAACAGATTCGGTGGCAGTGCTCAAGAACGGGGTGCAGCTCGGCCAGCGGACGTGGGAGCTATTTCAGTCGCATCTTGGCTGGCAGGCCGGGGACGTGGACCGGGTGATTTGCCACCAGGTTGGACACGGGCATCAGGATGCAATTCTAAAGTCGCTGCAAGTCCCGCGGGAAAAGGACTACGTGACGTACCGCTTTCTCGGAAACATGGGCACTGCAGCGCTGCCGGTGACCGCAGCGATTGCCAATGAGCGCGGTGTGCTCAAGCCGGGACAACGCGTGGCGTTTCTGGGGATTGGCAGCGGGCTGACCTGCCTCATGCTCGGGCTGGAATGGTGATCCATTATGGCGACTTACCGAAAAGACCTTTATCCCTTTACCGGCTCGCGTCTCAACCTCGACGGCCTTTCGCTGCACTTTCTCGACGAAGGCAGCGGCGATCCCGTCCTGATGCTGCATGGGAACCCGACGTGGTCGTTCTTTTACCGCAACCTGGTGCTGGGCTTGCGCACGCAGTGTCGGACAATCGTGCCGGACCACATGGGGTGCGGTTTGTCGGACAAGCCCGATGACCGGCGGTATGAGTTCACGCTGGAGCGACGCGTTCAGGACTTGGAGGCGCTGATTGCCCACCTCAACTTGGAGGGTCCGATTACGCTCGTCCTGCACGACTGGGGTGGGATGATCGGCATGGCCTACGCCGCTCGTCATCCCGAACGTATCGCACGGTTAGTGCTGTTGAATACGGCAGCGTTTCACCTCCCGGAGACTAAGAAGTTGCCTCGCTCGCTCTGGATGTGTCGCCATACGAAGCTGGACGATTTTCTCATCCGTCGTTCCGGACTTTTCTGTCGCCTGGTCACTCGTTGGGGTTGCTGCAACCCAATGTCGGAAACGGTTCGCGACGGATATCTCTCGCCGCACGAATCCGGCGAGCGGCGGCTCGCTCACCTGCGGTTTGTGCAAGACATCCCGCTCCAACCGGGCGATCGCAGCTATGCGCGCGTGAGTGAAGTGCAGGCGAAGCTCGCCGGGTTTCGCAAGATTCCAACACTGGTGTGCTGGGGCGACAAAGATTTCGTTTTCGATCATCATTTTCTGGCAGTCTGGCGAAAGACGCTGCCCGAAGCCGAGGTGCATCAATTCCCCCAAGCCGGGCATTTGGTGCTCGAGGATGCCGGCGAGGAAATTCTCTCGCTGATCCAGAATTTTTTCCAACGTCACCCCGTCAACGGTCCACGTGTCTGAGCCGGCCATCAATATCGCCGCGCATCTGCTTGCGATGGCGAAGCAGCAGCCGTGGCGGGCCGCGGTGGTTTTTCCTGAAGGGCGTGATGCGCAGGGGCGGGTGAGTTACACCCACTACACGTTCCGGCAACTCGACCAGGTCAGCGATCAACTCGCGCACGGCTTGCAGCGCCTCGGTCTCCGGCGCGGAATGCACACGGCACTCATGGTGCCACCGAGTCTCGACTTCTTTGCCCTGACGTTTGCACTCTTCAAGCTGGGGGCGGTGCCGGTGCTGATTGATCCTGGTATTGGTGCTCGCAACCTCGGCAAAGGGCTGTCCGAAGCTGCGCCGGAAGCCTTTATCGGAATTCCCAAAGCCCACGCGGCGCGCATCGTTCTCGGTTGGGCGAGAGCGTCCATCTCAATCAAGGTTACCGTGGGTCGGCGCGTCGGGCTGGGCGGACCCACGACCCGACAAGCCCACGCGTTAGGCGCCGGACAGGGCGTGTTTCCAATCGCGAAACCGGAACCGCACGAGACGGCAGCCATTCTCTTCACCAGCGGCAGCACCGGCCCGTCCAAGGGGGTTGTTTACACTCATGAGTTCTTCGGGCAGCAGGTCGAACAGATTCGATGTCTCTATGATATTCAGCCCGGCGAGATCGATCTGCCGACTTTCCCACTGTTCGCTCTGTTTGGTCCCGCCCTCGGCATGACGTCGATCTTGCCGGACATGGACCCAACCCGACCCGCCGAAGTGGACCCCGTCAAAATCATCGAAGCCATCGAGAACTTCGGGATCACGAACATGTTCGGTTCACCCGCCGTGATCAACCGCGTCGGTCGCTACGGCGAGACGCATGGGGTTAAATTACCGACGCTACGTCGGGTGATTTCCGCTGGCGCGCCCGTGCCGGCGAAGATCATTCAGAGGTTTGCCGCGATGCTGGCGCCCGGCGCCCAAGTGTTTACGCCCTATGGCGCTACCGAGTGTCTGCCGGTGTCGTCCATCGGCAGCGATGCATTGCTCGGCGAAACCCGCTATCAAACGGATCTCGGCCGCGGCGTCTGCGTGGGGCGACCCGTGCCCGGATTGACGGTAAAAGTGATCCGAATCAGCGATGAAGTCATTGCGGTTTGGAATGACACTCTCGAAGTTACCCACGGGGAAATTGGCGAGATCGCCGTTCAGGGGCCGCACGTCACTCACACGTACTGGAATCGGCCTGAGGCCACAGCCCTCGCGAAGATTTCCGATCCCGCGACGGACGGTTTCTATCATCGTATGGGAGATCTGGGTTACCTGGACGCCCAGGGGCGAATCTGGTTTTGCGGGCGGAAGTCCCACCGAGTTGTCACGGAGCGGGAGACGCTCTACACCATTCCTTGCGAAGCCGTCTTCAACACGCATCCCGCTGTGTTTCGTTCGGCCCTGGTCGGCGTGCCCCGGGCGGCGGATACGGAGCCGGTTCTTTGTGTCGAATTGGAACCGGCGGCCCGGTCAACCTCTCGCGATCCGCTCTGCGCTGAACTGCTGGCGCTGGCCGCGAGGCACCCTCACACCCGATCCATTAAGACGTTCCTGTTCCATCCGGCGTTCCCGGTGGACATCCGGCACAACGCGAAGATCTTCCGCGAGAAACTCGCGGCGTGGGCGCGTCGCCAGCGGCCATGAAAGCCCTGGTCACCGGCGGCGGCGGATTTCTTGGCTTGGCGATCGTCCGCCGATTGGTGAGGCGTGGTGTGATTGTCCGTGGCTTTTCGCGGCAGGACCACCCTGCGTTGCGCGAGTTAGGTGTGGAGCAGTGTCAAGGGGACATAGGCGACGCCGACGCGGTCGCCCGCGCGGTGGCCGGATGCGACGTGGTGTTTCACGTCGCCGCCAAACCCGGCATCTGGGGGCCCTACGAGGATTACCATCGGGCAAATGTGACGGGCACCGAGAACATCGTCGTCGCCTGTCGCCAACACGCTGTGTCTCGCCTCATTTACACCAGCTCTCCCAGCGTGGTGTTCGCTGGACAAGACATGGAAGGCGTGGATGAACGGGTTCCCTACCCCAGCCACTTCGACGCACATTATCCACGAACCAAGGCGCTGGCAGAGCAGCATGTCCTTGGCGCCAACAGCCCCCAACTCGCCACGGTGGCCTTGCGCCCGCATTTGATCTGGGGCCCCGGTGACACCCATCTCCTGCCTCGGCTCGCCGCCCGCGCCAAGGCCGGCCAACTGCGCCGCATTGGCCGGCAGCGAAAGCTCATTGACACCCTCCACGTGGATAACGCCGCGGAGGCGCACTTGCTGGCAGCGGATCGACTGGCCCCCGAATCGCCGGTCGCCGGGAAGGTCTACTTTATTTCCCAGGACGAGCCAGTTGAGACCTGGGAGATGATCAACCGGTTGCTACAAGCCGCGGGCGCGCCGCCAGTGCAACGCAGTATCCCGAAGCATCTGGCACTCCTGGTGGCGTGGGGCTTCGAAACCCTTCACCGAGTTACCCGCAACCCGCACGAGCCCCGGCTCACTCGGTTCGTAGTGAAAGAGCTTTGCACGTCGCACTGGTTCAACATCAATGCAGCCCGGCGAGATCTAGGTTACCGGCCAGAAGTCACCATCGCCGAGGGGTTGCTCCGCCTCGCGGCCAATATGCAGGGGGCACGTCAGGCTAACTCCTGAAGGGATGTCCCAAGGTCAAACAACTCGGGCGGCTTCCACCTCGTCGCGGCTCGCGTCACGACTCCTCCAGATCGTCCTGATACGGCTCGGGATGGACCACAATGGCAAAATTCACTCCGCCGTCGGCCATACACTTCAGGAGATGCTCGGGCGTTGCCGGTGCCTTGGGACGATACGGGCCGGCAGGGTGATATGGAAACCGGGCCTCGTTCGCCCCGGCAAAGCAATGAAGATGACAGTCCACAACCGGCGAGCGGCCGTTCGCCGCGGCCAGGCG
Organism: Akkermansia muciniphila; assembly: GCA_945900455.1. Lineage (GTDB taxonomy): Bacteria > Verrucomicrobiota > Verrucomicrobiia > Limisphaerales > UBA9464 > SIBK01. Next base: position 10,689 of record CAMDJH010000057.1, on the reverse strand, counting down.
CGGAGTTCCGCCGGCGGCAGCGGCCGCCGCAGCGACACTCATTTGTTGGGCGAACTGGCGACGACTCACTGGCGGGTTCACAACCGCATTCTCAATCGGACGAACGACGTCCGCAATCGCGAATTGATGCAGCGGTCGCCAACGGGTGTATGACAATAATCTTCACGAGTTCCAAAATCACCCACGTTACTCCCGCAAACGGGTCGATGTCTCGTGTCTGGCTATTTTGGTGCGACGAGACGGGCGGCCGAACCGCCATCGCAAAGACGGTCGATTCGGATGATGCCGCCGGGCCAATCGAGCACGGGCCAATCCAAATCGTGGCAGCCGCGTGGCGCCAGATCCATTGACGGGTAAAATGTCCCGATCGGGACATTTGATTAGTATGAGTAGAGATGGCCAATCTCCAGCGGCAGGACGGAGCCCTGACGGACATATTGTTGGCCGCAATGTTTCCTGGGGGCAATTCGGGTCGCCAGAATGGCCCAACTCCAGGGCGCTCCGCGCCGTAAGAGTGCACGCCTGCCAACACCTTCGGGATGCGCCCCTGTCCGGGCCGCGGAATCGATTCTTGCCGAGTGTCTACCAATATCCATATTCGACCCGTCCGAAATCCAATTCGCAAACGGACTGCATACGCGTGGATATCCAGGGTAGAATCGATGGGCGGGCTTCACAGTCCGCCGAGTCCAAGTATAGCGTTTTTGCGCATTTGACCGCCGAGAAGGCGGTGTTCTACCGCGCGGTCATGGAGATCTTCTCGCAGTCCAAGGCCCGTTTCATCATCCACCTTCGGCCGGCAGACGTTGATCGGCAGCTGAAAGGGGGCGGTTTCGCGCCGTCGGATACTTCATCCACCGAATCGGCCCTGCAGCAGTTGGTGGCCTGGGGCAACCTCGAGGCCCATTCGGACACCGCCGAGGTGGCCACCGTCCAGGGGTGGTGGCGCGTGCGTAACCTATATCAGTTGTCGACCGAGGGCGAGGCCGCCGAGGCGGCACTCGTGATCTTCGAGCAGTCCATTCATCAGCCGGGAGAATTGCAGGCCGCGGCTCTGGATGATATCCGCCGTCAACTCGATCGTCTTGTCGAACTTTCCCAGCAAGATCACCCGGACGACGGTGACGTTTCCAATACGCTCCTGTTGCTTCGTCAACGATTCGAGGATTTGACAGCCCAGGCCCAGCGCTTCATCGGGGGGCTTCAACGCCGGATTGAATTGCAGGGTCTCAATGTCGATGCGTTCCTGGCGTACAAACAGCGCCTGATCGATTACCTGGAGCGGTTCCTGTCGCAACTAGTGCTGACGGCGCATGAGATCGCCCTCACCATCCGCTCGATCGAGCCGGATAAGATGGTGCCGCTATTACATCAAATGGCCGAACGCGAATTGATCGACCGACTTTTCGTAACCGGCGATGATCGGGCCGCTGCGCAAAGAGCCTGGGAACTTCGCTGGTCGGGCCTCTGCTCCTGGTTTGTCGGAACCGATGACCACCCTTCCCAAGCTGAAGAACTCCGCGGAGCGGCACGGGCTGCGATTCCCTCGTTGGTGGCGGCCGTGACCGGGATCAACGATCGCCGCGCCGGGCGAAGCGATCGCGCGGCCGATCTGCGAACGCTCGCGGTTTGGTTTGCCCAGGCACCGGATGACCCGGCCGCCCATCGGCTCTGGCGCTGCGCGTTTGCCCTGCAATCGTGCCGGCATCTTTCCGTCGATACGGATACTCTCGAACAACGCGCGTCCGACCCCGTTCCGTCCATGACGCCTTGGGTGAATGCCCCGCCCCTGCGCATTTCGCCCCGGCTGCATAGTTCGGGCCGATATGTGGCGCGAGGCCGGCCGTCGATCATCATTGATCGCAGCGCCGATAGGGCCCGCCTCGCCGAATTCGCCGCCGAGGAAAACCAGCAGATCGAGCAATGGCGGCAACGATTGGCCACGGGCCGGCGGGTGCGCCTGTCGCAGCTTGAAGAATTGCCGGACGGCGCGTTTCAATTGTTTCTGGATTTGCTCGGCGATGCCCTCGCCGCCAAAGGGGGGCCCGACGAACCCATGTCGGCCGCTTCCAGCGACGGCGCGCTCCAAATCGACCTCGAGCCAATCGGCGACGGCGTGCAGGCAGTCATTCGCACGACGACCGGTGCGCTCGCGGGCGATGACCATTATCTCACCATCCGCCGGACGAGCGATCGGATGGATGCTGAACGGAATGCGCCCGGACCCATCCAGCCGTTAACCGGAGCCGCGGATTAGCGATGGACGTCGACGCATCCACCACGAGCCCGGTCTCCCGAGGTCTGAGTGCGCAAGCACAGGCTGAGCGTCAGCGTGCGTTGGCGGCAATGTTGCGGCAACCGCTCCTAACGGCAGACGGACGGAGCGATGTCGAAGACTTCACTCTCGTGCGTCGGCATTCCACGTGGCTGGCCGAATGGTTTTCGAAACATTGCCAATGGACCCTGCATGTCCGCAGCGAAATGGCCCGACTGCGAAAGAATCCGGGCGATCTGGACGATACCACCCGTCCCCTGCTCGATAGCAAAGGCCAACCTTTCACCCGGCGCCGTTACGCAGTCTTATGCCTGGCGCTGGCGGTGCTGGAAAAGTCCGAACGCCAAACCGTCCTGCAGCGGATTGCCGACGACATCGCCGCCGAGTTTGCGTCCGAACCAGCCCTGGCGAGTCAGGGTATTCTCTTTGACCTGACCGTGCGCGAACATCGCCGCGATCTGGTGGAGGTGATCAAGTATCTGATTGGCTTGAATGTTCTTACCCGCGTGGATGGCGACGAACAGCAGTTCGTTTCATCCCAGCAGCAAGACGTTCTTTACAATATTAACAGCAACCTCCTGACCGCGATGCTGAACGTGCGGCGCGGCCCCTCGACCATCAAAGTCGATTCGACCGATGAGCGCATCCGTGCGATGGTGGACGAAACCTTTCCCGACACAGAAGACGGCCGTCACCGGCGGCTGCGCACCCGGCTATTTCGCCGATTGCTGGATGATCCAATCATCTACTACGCAAGCCTGGAAGAGGATGAGCGGACCTATCTGGTGACCCAGCGCCCGTCCATTGTCCGTGAGATCGAGAACGCCAGTGGACTCATTCAGGAAGCCCGCAAAGAGGGTCTGGCAATGATTGACCCGGAAGACGTCATGACCGACGTACGCATGCCGTCCGAGGGCACCGACGGCCACGTCACGCTACTGATTGCCGAGTATCTGGCCAACAGTCTTCGCAACGGCAGTGCCAAACCGGTGGCCCTCGTCATGCTCGGTCAATACGCCGACTCGCTGATTTTGCAGTTTGGTAAGCACTGGCGCAAGGATGTCTCGGAGCCAGGGGCCGCGGGGGTATTGTTGCAGGAGTCGCTCGGTCGGTTGGAGATGTTGCGGTTGATCGATTGGAATCGTCAAAACGCCACGGTGACTCCGTTGCCCGCGATCGCCCGCTACGCACTGGGCCCAGTCCAGGAAAACCCCTTGTTGCTGAAAGACGACCAACTGCCGCTCTGGCCAAAAGGTGATTTATCGTGAATCTACCGCCTCGATTTTATCCCGATCGGCCAAACCCGGTTGTGCCCCCCATGGCCACCAGTGCCCGCTGGCAACCGCTGCGATCGGGGTTGGTCAATTTCTATCGTTACGACGACCAGGAGTTTCATTTTCATCAGGGTCGGTTATTGCTGCGCGGAAACAACGGCACAGGCAAGAGCCGGGTGCTGGCGCTGCAACTTCCCTTCTTGCTCGACGGCGAAACGTCGCCGCACCGCATCGAACCGGACGGCGACGCCGCCAAACGGTTTGAGTGGAACCTATTGATGGGAAAGCACGCGGACCGTCTCGGTTACACGTGGATCGAATTCGGGCGCGTCGATGCCGACGGCCGGGAACATTACCTTACCCTTGGCTGCGGCGTGCGGGCCGTCAGTGGGCGGGGAATTCATGGCAAATGGTTTTTCGTCACGAACCGGCGCGTCGGGCAAGATCTGGAACTTTGCTCATCGCAGGGCAACCCGCTCCCCAAGGATTCACTGATCGAAGCAGTCGGGACTGAGGGCCAGGTTTTTACCACCGCCGCCGATTACCGAGCGGAGGTGAACCGCCGATTATTCGAGCTGCAACCGGAACGTTACGAGGCGCTGGTCGAGCTGCTGATCGAATTGCGGCGCCCCAAGCTTTCGCGGAATTTGGACGAGCGCATGCTGTCGGATGCCCTCAGCAACGCCCTGCCTCCGGTATCGCAGAAGATTATCATGCAGGTGGCCGAGGCCATGCGCGGATTGGAAGAGGATCGCGTCGCGCTGGAAAGCCTGGAATCAGCCCGGCAGTCGACCGATGCATTTTTGCGCGAATATCGGCGATATGCACAGATTCTGGCGTGCCGGCGTGCCGCGGACGTGCGGCAGTCACACAATGCCTACGAAAACCATCTGCGAAAGTTGCGCGAGCACGAGGCTCAGTGGGAGCACGCGAAGCAGGAAGTCGCCACTCAAACATCGCTGCAGCAAACTCTGAGCTTGGGTTTGTCGACCGCGCAGGGAGAAAAGCAGACGCTCGAAGGCAGTCCGGAAATGCGCTCGGCCCGCGATCTGAATACGGCCCAGGAGCGAGCCATCGAACGCCGCAACGAGGCAAAAAGTGCGGCGCGTGAACATGCCGAATCCCACCGCGAGCAGGCATCGCTGGCCCGTGCGGTCGAGGGATCTGGCCAGGATGTGCGATCGGCCCTGTCCCGGTTAGACGATGCCGCAAGCGAAGCCCGTCAGGCTTCGGCTCTCGCCGGCCTCGACACTGCGCATGATCTCGCGATCGAGCGTGGAGAAGTCTTTCGCTCCGAGGATGCGGCTCGAATAGAACGAGCTCAGCAGGCGTTGGCGAATCTCGCCTCGGAGCGCCGGAGATCGGCGCGGGTCCTCGGGGACCTGAACGACGCGGTCACGGTCGCGCATCAAATTGTCCAGAGCACGTCAGAACGGCGCGACCAGGAAAATGAGCGCGTGGCCGAGGCCACCGATGGGCTGGAAAACACGGAAAAATCGGTCGCCGATGCCATCTGGCAACTGGCCGAATCCTACCGACAATGGCGTGCAGCACTCGTGGTGTTGTTGCCAGCGTCGCCCGAAGAAGTCGTCCCGGCGATCCAGTGGTGGTGCGATGAAACTTTTTCGGCCGTGAGCCCGGTACGGACAGCGGTGGAACAAGCCGTCGCTGAGTTTCAGCAGGACGCCGCCGCCCAGCGGGCGGCCCGAAACACCGAACTCCAAGCGCGTGTTGTTGAGTTGCAACTCTTGCGCGATGAGCAGGAACGGCTATCGCAGGGGCAGCATCAGCCTCCCCCGCCCCCACACACGCGAGCTCCGAATGCCCGCGAGTCGCGCGAGGGAGCGCCGCTTTGGATGCTGTGTGAGTTCCTGGACGATATTCCTCCGGATCACCAAGCCGCACTCGAAGCCGCTCTGGAATCGTCCGGCCTGCTGGACGCCTGGGTAAACCCGAATGGAACGTTGGTCGATTTGGAACGATTCGATACGCTGCTCAGCGCCGATGAACTCACCGACGAAATGCTCGCTCCGCACCGGCACACTTTGGCGGCGGTGCTTCGCCCTTCGCCAGATCGCATCGGACCGGCCGCCACGGTATCGGCCATGGTAGTGGAGCGAATTCTCCGCCGAATTGGATTGGGCGAAAATCAGGGACCCGTCTGGGTCGACTCAACCGGGCGCTGGCGGATCGGGCCAAAATTGGGGCGCTGGGCGAAACCCAGGGCCCAGCACATCGGCCAAGCCGCCCGAGAAGCGGCCAGGCTCCGGCGGTTGCATGAACTGGACGAGGAAATCGCGGATCGCGAGCTGAACCTCTCCGCCATTCGAACGGCAATCGAAGCGATCCACGATCGCGAAAGTACCGCTCGTGCCGAGGCTGAGCGTGCGCCCAACGACACTCATGTCCGCAGTGCCATCGCAAGCCGCGACGCCCAGCAGAGCCAGTTGACGCAAGCACGAGTCCGTCTTCTGGAAGCCGACGCGCGTCTGGCTGCGACGCGGGAAGCCTGGAACCGCAAGTCGGCCGAGCGTGACGCCGCCGCCGTCGATCTGGGCCTGCAGCGATGGATTGAAAACCTCCGCACCTTGGAGGATGCGGTCGGTGAATATGAGCGGGCGCTCGCATCGCTTTGGCCGCTCGTACGCGAGCGGATCTCAGTGGAACGGATTCTCCGCGAGCAACAAGCCCGGCTTGATCAGAGCATCCTTCGCACGGAGCGCTTCCAGTTCCATTCGCAGGACGCGGCTCTGAAGGCGGCGAAAGCGGAGGCGGAGGCCGAAATGCTGCGGCAAACCGTGGGGGGGGCCGTCGCGGAATTGGAGGCACGCCTGCGGGCGGTGGACCTGCACATTCGGTCAATCCAAACCCAACAGAACGCGACCGCCGAAGCACTGGGTGGCGCCCGCGCCGCCGTCAGCCTGCTCGACGGGACCATCACGGACTTCAAAAAGGAAATCGAAGGCGACATTGCGAACCGGGCCAAAACAATTGAACACCTGATCCGTTTCGTCGGAACCGGCCTTTTGATCATTGCGGCCGCGGAAGAGTTCTCGCCGGCGGGCGAGCTCCCGAGCGAAATGTCCGTTTCCGCAGCGGTGGATCTGGCCCGGCGGATTGATGCTGTCCTCGATCGGATTATTTCGGATGACGATACGTGGAGTAAGAACCAGAAACTGCTGTATCAACATGTCCAGGACCTGACCAATTCCCTCCAAAGCCACGACTATCGACCGGAAACGACCACCGACGACGATATCCTCGTGGTGACCATTCCCTTCCAGGGCGCTCGGCAGCCGATGAACCGCTTTAGCACGATGCTATCCGAGGAAATCGTCAATCGCCGGGCACTGCTTACGGCCAAGGAGCGGGAACTGTTGGAAAACTATCTGATCCACGACGTCGCCGTTGAACTGGGATCGCTCATTCGCCGGGCGGAAGAGCTCGTGCTGGGGATGAACAAACAAATGCAACTGCGACCCACCAGCACGGGCATGATGCTGCGATTCAAGTGGGAGGCGTTGGCCGACGGGCCGTCGGCGTTTGCTGAAGCGCGCAAGAAACTGCTCGGGGTGAGCTCCACCTGGTCGCCGCAGGAACGGCAGGCGCTGGGCGATTTCCTTCAGGAACAAATCCGCCGGGTGCGCGAGACCCAAACCACCGGAACCTGGCAGGAACAGCTCATGACGGCGCTCGATTATCGCCAATGGCATCAGTTCCATGTCGAGCGCAAGCAGGAGGGCGATTGGCAACGCCTCAATCGGCGAACGCACGGCACGGGTTCCGGCGGCGAAAAGGCCCTGGCGTTGACTATCCCGCAGTTCGCGGCCGCAGCCGCGTATTACGGCAGCGCGGGAAAGCTTGCGCCCCGGCTTATTCTTCTCGACGAGGCATTTGTTGGAATCGACGCGGACATGCGCAGTAAATGCATGGGCATGCTGCACGAGTTCGACCTTGATTTCGTCATGACCAGTGAACGCGAATGGGGCTGCTATCCCACGATGCCGGGTCTGGCGATCTACCAACTGTCGGCTCGGGCCGGCATCGATGCGGTGTGGGCGTCGCGCTGGGTTTGGAACGGTCGGGAACGAGTGCAGGCAGAACCACCGCAGCAAACCGCCTCACCCTTTGGAAAACCGGCTGGCAAGCCAGGTGAGAACGTCGACAGCTCTTCCGCGGATCTGTTCCGGGACGCCGATGGAGGCCCAAGATCGTGATCCATGATTTGGAACGACTCCGACGGACACTCGGGCACCCGATGCTCGCGCGCCTGTTGCAGGCGCTGACGGATCGCTTGCGCTTGGGCCGGCCCCTCACCGGCTCATTAACTCTGTCCAATCCTTCCGGATCCGAACGATCTGCAATCGACCAATTGCTCGGTCGAAAACCTTCCTCCGGCACGGCCATGACCCTCCGGTTATCCGAAATAGAACGAGTTCTGCGCCAGGGCGACCTCTGCGATTCGCTCGAGGAAGCGGTGCACGTGATCGCCGGCCCGGTGACAAACCAACGCGCCACCCGGGAATCCGCGCAACAGCGCTGGTCGGACCTCTTCACCTCGGCCGAATTCGCCATCGCCGACGCGCCCGAACTCCTTCCCTGGTTGCATCACATCCGAGCGACCGGCCTCCTCAAGCGATTGGCCCGCGGCGACCGCGCCGTCGCCACGGCCCTGATCGAAAAAGCGATCATCGTATTGCGCCAGCTTCCCCAGCCGGTGGTGCCTCTGGCGGAATTCTCAGCTCGAGTGGCCGCCGACAGTCACGCCCTGGATGTTGGCACTCCGCTATCAACACTCTGTCTTTCGGCGATCGCCATGCAGCAAGGGCTCCCGCCATCGCGGTCTGCGGATTTCCGGCGAGAACGCTGGGATTTTGTCGGTGTGGTGGTCGATGAATTGTGTGCGCCGGTCCTGGTACTCAATCTTCGCGGAGATCCTTCCACGCTCGTCGGGCGACTGCTGAACGTCATGGCGGCGGCGGGCGAGCCGTGTCATTTGACGGTTCGTCAGCTTCGCGCGGCGGGCGAAAACGCGTTTGGCGAACTCCACGAAATCCCGGTCCACGTTTGCGAGAATCCCAGCGTGGTCGCAGCCGCCGCTCAGCGATTAGGAGCTCGGAGCCTCCCCTTGATCTGCACATCGGGCCAGCCCGCATCGGCCGCCCAACTTCTGCTACGGCAACTGCGCGAAGCCGGATGCCGGATTCTCTATCACGGCGACATGGATCTGGCGGGAATCGCCATCGCTAATTTTCTAATCCAGCGTTTCTCGGTGGAACCGTGGCGGATGAGTGCACCCGACTACCTTTCAGCGGTGAGCACGACGGGCCTGCCGCTTCGCGGACGGCCGGCGGTGGCAGCCTGGGATGCGGAACTTTCCGCGTCGATGCGATCGCACGGAAAAGCAGTCCTGGAAGAGTGTGTCGTGGACGTCCTGATTGGCGATTTGATTCAACCATCCGGGCGTTGAAACGCGTACTCTGAAGCTCCAGGCGGAACGTCGTTTCGGTGCCGTTCAGCAAAAGTGGGCGCCGACGGCCTCAACATAGACCGCGTATAGCGACTGGCTCGCCGTCATGAAGAGCCGATTCCGGCGCGGACCGCCGAAGCAAATGTTGCTGCAGACTTCGGGGAGCACAATCTGTCCGATTCGCTGACCGTCCGGTGCGAATACGTGGACCCCATCGTAGCCGTCGCCAATATCGGCCCAACCCGCCCCTGCCCAAACGTTGCCGTCGGTGTCGCAACGGATGCCATCGGCGAGACCGGCCACGTTCTGGCCTTTCAGTTCCATTTCCATCGAAGCAAACGGACGCCCCCTCGCCAGCGTGCGTCCTTCGACGACATCCCAGACCTGGATGTTCTTCGGTGCGTCCGGGTAATTTGTAAAACCCGTGTCGGCAACGTAGAGCTTCCGGTAGTCTGGGGAAAAGCAGAGCCCGTTCGGCTTGAAAATGGCATCGGTGACCAGGGCAATCTTGCCATCGATCGGATCGATCCGATAGACGGCTTCCTTCAGCATCAGTTCGCCCTTGTTGCCTTCATAGTTTCCAAGGCTGCCGTACCCGGGATCGGTGAACCAGATGCCGCCGTCTGGATGAACGACAATGTCATTCGGTGCGTTAAACGGTTTGCCGTTAAATTTTTCCGCCAAGACCGAAACCGATCCATCCCGTTCGTAACGGACCACCTTGCGGGTCCCGTGTTCGCACGAGAGCTGACGGCCTTCGCGGTCGAAGGTGTTGCCGTTGCTATTATGGGCGGGCTTGCGCAAGGTGCTTAAATGTCCGTCGTCGGCCAACCAGCGTAATTGCACATCGTTTGGTATGTCGCTCCACATGAGGTAACCACCCGTCCCACTCCAGGCAGGACCCTCTGCCCAGAGCATCCCGGTGTGCAGGCGTTTAATGGGCGCGCTACCGATCTTGTATTTCTTGAAGCGAGGGTCGAGAGCCACCACGTCTGGCTCTGGATACCGCACCGGCGCTGCCTCCCGCCCGTAGTCGCGCGCCCAGAGCGGCGCGGTGGCGAGGGTACCGAGGGCGGTGAGGAACGATCGGCGAGTCGGGGAAGGGTAGGAGTTCATTGGAGATTGATTGAGAGTTCGTATACCTCCGGTGCCACCGCGACTCAAGGAAATCGTTTGAGTGATCGGAATTCCATTGCGAAATTTGCGGAAAGCGGCGAAGCATTCAGCCTCGGGACGTAGCTCAGCCTGGTAGAGCACTTGGTTTGGGGCCAAGACGTCGCAGGTTCAAATCCTGTCGTCCCGACCATTCCCATCGCTGACTTGCGGGTGAAGTGGTGGAAAGCCTCAGGACCCAGCATGCGCTACCTGAGCACGCGGTTCCTCGCCGTTTGCATGGGCGGAAACGTGCGTGATCGTCGTGCAGATCTTTCGCACTTGCTTGGACACACGCCGCCGACTTAACTCTCGCCGCATTCACCAACCATGAGGTCGCCATGAACTTGGACGCGTTAATCTACCTGATCTGCCTCGGCGGCGGCTTCCTCTTCCTTGTTGTTCTCGCGCTGATGGGGCACTTCTTCGACGGCGGCGGGCACCACGATGTGGGCAGCGGCGGCCACGTGGAGGCAGGCGCGGATCACAGCGGGATCTCGGCGTTCAGCCCGATCATC
>CAMDJH010000056.1 GCA_945900455.1 Akkermansia muciniphila | reverse complement strand
GAGGCCTCATTGACCGCGTGATCGGATCCGCTCGCGGCGGAGCACAGTCCCCCCGGCTCCTGGCATCCGATCGTGCGGCTCCGTCGTGGTTCCACTTGAACGAATTCACACGGCGGTTGGCCGACGCAGCCCAGGCGGAGGCTTTTGTGGACGCCCCCGAACTGCGGCAGGACTTCCTCACCCAAGCGAGCGAGCTGATCCGCGCCGCCGCGGGCGTGGCTGATCAGCTCCAACGACTTCTTCCGACCCAACGGCCCGTCGATCTCCACCTCCCCGGCGCACTGGTCATCGACCGCGTGTTCGGAGAGATGACGTATCGACGAGACACCGGGTTGCTGGGTGGAAGGTTCGGCGGGCGGCTGGAGTTTCCGGATAACAATGCCTACTTCGACGTGAACGAGTCGACGGTCAATAACCAGGGAAGCTTTGGTTTCAAGGCCGGGCTCGGTTCCCCCTTACCCATGGGTGGTGTTCGTCTCATGGCGGACTTGACCGTGTCGGGCCGCGGCCGGCCGAATCTGGATCCCCGCCAACCCCCGATCCCAGGCGACCAGGAGATTTCGCTCACGGGCACGGGCAAGCTTTTTCTGCCCCGCAACGGCGCACGCACGCAGGAATACGACGTCCGCGTCGCGTACGACACGACCAACCAGGTATTATCATTCGACACTCTGGCCAGCAATCTGGACATCGAGCTGGGCAGGCATGTTGTGCTTTTTGGCGCAGGCTTCGGTTTTAAACTGGGTGGCATCGGCCCGGATGGCTTACGGGTTCGACAAGGAGAGCTGAGCTTCGAAGGGAGCGCCGGCTTTTCCGCAAGTCCCAGTCAGAGATCAGCGGCAGGAGCCTGGACAACCAGATGGTCTCCACGAACTGCGTGGTCCTGACCAATTGTGTCACCCTGACGCAAAACAACCTGCTCATTACCAATTGCACGGTGGCAACGAATTGCATCGCGGTGACGAATCGAATCAGCGCCAATGATTTTCAACTGGCCGGCGAGCATGTCAGAACCAGGTTCATCATCCAGGCGGATGGCTTTGACTTACAGTTATCAAGCGGGATGTTGAGGCTGCCCGACTTCTTCACCGCGGGACTTTGTGACGGCAATGGTCCAACTTCGAACGAACCCGCTTTTATTGAGATAAGAACGAATCAACCGCTTCGAGTGGCGTTTGGTTTGATGCCCGGGCAGGGGAACGATCCACCCAGTGTTTCCTCGGTTACATTCAGCGGCGCGCTCGCGTTGCGCAACCTGGGGGTCAAAGTGCCGAAATTGAACGGCCTGGCCGGCGAGTTATGCGAAGGCACCCTGGTATTTCCGGAGTTCGAGATCGCCAACCAGGAACTGACGCATCTACAACTGCCCAGGCTGACCAATCTCCTGGGCCAGCTTCAAATTCCATTGCCGCCCGGCCAGACGACGCGTGTCGATATCGTCAATGCCGCGTGGTCCCTGAGTGGTTTTCCAAGCGGCACCATCCGGCTGGGTAACGATCTCAAACTGATCGACCATGGCGGCTTTGAATTGACCCTTCTGGGCGCGACCAACACCGAGTGCAAGGCGGCTGATGGCACTACGCCCCTGGCAACCGGCATCACGGTCTTTCCCGGCGATGAGATCCGATTGCCCCCGGTGTTGCCAAGCTTCCGGCTCGACGGAGGCATGCGTGTCGCGCTGCCACTGAGCGCACTGACTACGACCAGTCTTCCACCTGATAGGGTTACTGGAACTGCGTGCGGCAGCTTGATTGTCAAGAATGGGACGCCGCCGGAGTTGGTGATGAGCACCGTGGCGGTCGGCGGTACCTTTCACCTGGGACGAAACGGGCCGGTGATCAGAGACGCCCGGCTCTCGTTTGAACAAATCCAAAACATCTTCCAACTGGGGAATGGACGCGAGGCATTGGTGCGATTGGGGGGGACGCTTCAAATCCCACAGGGCCCTTCGTTCACATTGAACAACGCGCGATTCGCGTTCTTCGATGCCCGTGTCCTGCCGCGCTTCGCGATTGATGGAATGACCGTGGATAACCGCAATTTCACCTTGATGCAGCGGCTGCCGGTGCGCGTGCAGCAGGCCACATTCCGTTTTAGAGACTCCAATAAGTCGATTGAGGAGTTATTCCGGCCTGAGAATATCGAGTTCAAAATCAGCGCCGACGTCGCCATTCCGCCGACGGGCCAACCTTACTTTACCGGGCGTGTGGATGACCTGGAGGTCGATTTCAGCAACGAAGGCATTCCGCAACTCAAGGGTATCGATGGCTTCGGGATGGGCGTGGGCGGTTTGAAAATGCCCCCGATAAAAGAGCTGGGAGGTCGTATTTTCCTCGGTGGGCTGCGTGCCGTCAACGATTCAGGCCTGCCGGACTTGAATCGCATTTTCCTGGTTGGCCGCCTGGGGGGTAGTTATCAAGGCTACCAAGTCATCTTCCAGGCGGCTTTTACGCTGCAAGGCCCGGTCGGCATGTGCGTGGACGTAAATGCCGGCTCCATCGGAATCCCGCTGGGTCCAACGGGGTTTCTTTTCACGGGTGCCTCGGGAGGTATTTCGTACGTCAACAGCAATGGAGACCCTTGTGACTTTCAAACTTACTTTGCCAGAGACACTGCCGGAAATCTGATTGGGCCCTCCACGGCGAGTTTGCCGGTGCCCTCCATGAGCTGGGACCAACTGCGACAAATGGTGCAGCGCATCGAAGCCCAGGAAGCCATCTTCACGCAGTTTCGCCTGCCGCAATTGGGGGGCGCCGCGGTGACGGACCTGGACACGGGAAAGATTGCGAATAGTTCGGGCAATGCGGTCACGAGTGGGACGGCGGAAACTCTCCTGCGCGAGAATGGCACCCAGCGCTCGAAGGCATCGCAGGCGTTCGCCAATTCGCCATCGCTGCTGGCCGACGGTGAAGGCGGCGAGATTCCCTGCCCGGGTGATTGCCCGCCGCCGACGGTGAACATTTTTTGCCAGCCTCATCCCGACCAGGACGATCCCAGGTTTGTCGGGAAGGTGATTGCCAAATTTTCTTCCATTGATGAGCCCACCTTAAACGCTCTTGGCGTTACGCGTGAACTGGTCCGGCGGTTGGAGGGTAATCTCGCCCAACTTATCAGTAATGTCGCCCACACGGTGCGGACGAACATCGAAGCGTTGACGCCGCCGCCCATTTCGCCTCCCTTGAGTTCCGTCCAGCAACAGCAAATTCAGGCGGTGATGACGCTCGCCTTCGATTCACTGGAAAGCGGGCTGCGCAGCCTGCTCGACGCCCGGTTGCGCAACAGCGCCGGTGATCAACACTACGATGCAATTCGCGACCTGGTCCACGAAGGTCTGCCTTGTCCGGACGAAACGCTGACCGTGTCGGGCACACTCTCTTACACAGGCATCTCCACTTTCGCCTCGGTCACGGGCAAAGGAATCGTCAGCACGGCGGGAGCGGCGGGTGTAATCGGCACCCTCAATCTGATCGGTGTTCCCGTGGGAGAGGCCGAACTCTTCGTGGCCGCGACCGATGCCCAGGGCGATCCGAACCCTTCGCTTTGCGGCCGGGTGGCCATGGAGTTCGGTCCCCTGAGCATTGGCGACGTAAGGCTGGCGTACGAATGTCCCGGATGTGTAAGCGGTGTCCTGCGCGCTTTCGCGACCCTGGCAGGCGCGTTGTCGGTCGATCTGGTGAAGAACCTGGCAGTTCGTGTCGCGCCGGATCTCGCTGTCGTTTCTCTGACTAAGAACCAGATTATCTCGGCACTGACACTCCAGCAACGGCTTGGCTTCATGGCCGAACTGGCTCACGCGCCGGCGATCCTGCTGCCCCCGGGACTGCCTCAGCTTCTCGTCACGAGCCCCGGTGGCGTGTGGGAGCAGATCGATCCTCGGGTGACGTTCTGCGGCGCGGTGCAGCCGAAGCTATTTGGACTGCCAATCACACCAAAGGCCGTCGCGTTCAGCGCATTCGCCAGCAAGTCCGAGGAAGCCGGAAGCTTCCAGTTTTCACCATCGATGCTGCTCAGCAACTTCCTCCCCATTTACCCGGCCGATGAGGCCACCATGACTTTTGACGTTCAGTATCCGGATGCCGCGAAATTCCTCCTCGGAGGTCTGGCTGGCCAGTTTGCCACACCGCAGAGCACGCTGGCTTACGCCAAAGAAAACCTGGATTACCTTCTACAGAATACCGCGTTCGGCCTCGACTACACGTTTTCCCCGTTTGGCCTGCGGGTGGCCACGGCGCAAGCCCGTGTGATCATTCCGAACCTGACCGAGCATCCCGCACGTTTTCTGCCCAATGATCCACGCCACTGGAAGCCGCCGGAGGAGGTGCGGCCTCCCACTGCGAATCTCCCTTCCCGTCAGGATTTGTTGCTGGCTGCCGCGGCGAATGGTCTTCTCGGCAACGCCTTTTCGTGGAAGGGAACCGCGGACGATCTTTTCAAGACCTATCCGCAAGATTCACCTGCCCGCACCGCGCTGGCCGGACGCAGTCTCGCCCGCGACTATTTTCCGCATGGCGGCCTCGTCGGGGCAGGACTGCTGACCGTCCCGCGACTCCTGACTGCCACTCCGCCTTACAGTGAGTTCAACACCCTCGCCAACCAAAGCGCCAACCCGTTGGATCGTCTTGGCGCGGCCGCGAAAATCTTTTCGGATTACATTCTAAGAACCGAGACGAATGGGACCCTGGCTTTTTACGTGCCGGCGCCGAATCCTCCAATCTTCTTCGGAACCGACGGCCAGCCGCTTGGCCAGCAACAACTCAATCTTGTCAGTGCCGGCACCTCTCCCGGCGGGTTGCTCGACTCGATTAAGTCCTTCGATGCGGCCAAGCTCAAACTGGGCTCTCTATACCCGGTCCAGTACGCCTTCCTGCGCGGCTACGTGGATGGCCAATTGCTGGGAGTGCCGATCGCCCGTGCCGACGTGCTGGGTGTGCCTCCCGGCACCACCAGTGGCGACGCTCACCTGCTCATCAGTGCCGCCGTGGCGCAGAATTCCTGGGTGCAGCATTTTGTGAATCAGGCGGAGTTGAAATTCGAAGTTCGCCAATCCCCTTCCAACACCGTCGCAAAGCGATTTAGCACGTTGTTGGCGCAAATCAACGCGCTTCGCACTAACAACGCGAGCCAGCAGGCGCGCCTCGCCAAGACCACCGAAGCCATCAACAGCATCGCGGCGGACATGCCCAAGGTCTCGCTGGAAGCGGCGCTGCAGAACTTGAAGATCCCTCTCCAACTCGCCGGCTTGCTGGCCGTGAATGGTTCCACCAGCGGGCGGCTCGTAGCTTATTCGCCCAGATTTGAACCAACTTTCCCGGGCGCAGGTCCCCTGGCCGAGGCCAGGCGCAACGGCGGTATTGCGCTCGTGGCAAACTTGAGACTCGGCAGCTTGATCTCGATTCCGAATGCCGAGTTGTCGCTTAAACCCCAGCCCTCTGGCCTCCCAGTGCTCGACGGCCAATTCAGTAACGTTGGGCTCAACCTGCCTGGGGGCGTGAGCTTCAGCGGCGGCCAACTCGACTTCACCACCGCACCGGTGACCGGCCAGCCGTTTTTCTCCGCCCGCGGATCTCTTAGCCCAATCAACATCGGTCCGCTGCCGCTGGGAATAGTTCCTCTCAATGCGAGCGCAAGCGCGCTCACCGGCACTGTCCAAATCATAAAATCCAGCAGTGGCTCGATCGGGACGACGCTGCTCCTGGGTCCGGCGCAACTGAATCTCCCGAAGATCGGCATCGGCCAGACAATCCGGATTTACGGGTCCGATCGAACCCAACCATTTGGCTTCTCGACCACCGGGCCATGGACGGCAACCTTGAGTCTCGAGGGTGGCATTCGGTTATTTGACACATCTGGCTTGATTGAGGTGCTCCGAATTGCTTCGACGACGCCGATCGTCGGTTCGATCACAGGCAATGGCTTGAACTCCGGGGCCATTTCGGTGGACTTCCCAAGTGGTGTAACGCTGACCGCTTTCCCCGCGTTGTCGAGTGCAACGCCGATCACGCTTTCTGCTGGGTCGGCACCCAAGTTGATCATTCGGAGCGATGGGACATTTAACCTGACCGGGAGGGGCGGTTTGCAACTGGGCACTATGCCTCTGGCGGATGCTTCGCTCAATATAAGTGAAAGTAGTGTTGCGGTGACGGATGGCAGTCTGGCCGTGCCCGGCCTCCCTGTTCTGAAATTCTCCGGTCAACTCCGCAACAATGGCACGATCGAGTTGGCGAGCAGCCTGCCAGGCAGCACGGCATTCTCAAATTTCCCATTCAAAGAGTGGACCACTGGGCTCCGTCGAGCGCCGGGCGATTACCGGGCGGCAGTTCTGTCGGACGCCCCGGTGGGCTACTGGCAGCTCGGGGAAAAGAGTGCCTCCGAGAAGGCAGCGGACATCTCAGGGAACGGCGCTCATGGCATTTATCAAGGTGGCGCGGTAGCGGGCCAAAAGGGTGCGTTAAGCGGATCATCCGACTTATGCACTTTGTTCGACGGCCAGAGCGGCTACGTTTCACTCGGAAAAGAAGACGTATTCCGATTCACCACCGCCTTGAGCATCGAAGCGTGGATCAAGACCAGCGGCTTCAAACACGACTGGGAGGCGATAGTTACGAAAGGGGATTCCTCCTGGCGCCTGAGTCGATATGCGAACTCTCGGCGCGTTTCCTTCGAGTGTAATGGCGGTGGCACTTCCCACAGTCTGCCCAGCGCGCGCAATGTGGACGACGGGCAGTGGCATCATCTCGTGGGTGTGTACGATGGTTTTGCCAAGTATCTGTATATCGACGGCGTGCTGGAAGCAGTCGCCTCCTACACGCAGGTCGTCGACCAGAACAAAGAACTTGTTTTCATCGGTGAGAATTCCGAGGCGCGCGGGCGTAACTTCAATGGGTCCATGGATGAAGTAGCGCTTTACAACCGTGCTCTCGGCGCCAGCCAGGTGGTGAACCATTTTCAGGCAGGAGGAGGCACCGTATTGAGCCCGCGATTGAAACTGGATTTCCCCGGCGAGCTCGGTTCAATCGAATTGACCGGTTCGATGGCACCCAACGGCGCACTCAGCCTCCAGGCAAGCGGGCATGCCATGAACCTTCGCGGCTTTAACTTCAATAACTCGTATCTGACGTTGGCCCATGCGAGCGGTGGCGGCTTGACGGTGAACCTGGCCGGCGATCTGTCGCTGCCGGTGCTCGACGCACCGTCCGCACGCTTTCGGGGGAATCTCCCCGGAGATGGGGCATTGGCGTTCGGTGTGGGGGGAATACGCGGCAGCATTCTGGGTTTCAGTTTTAACACCCTCAACCTCGATGTGAGTGGCAATGTAAAATCCGCAGGTTCCCTTGCCGTGTCGGGCCAGTTGGGCATTCCGAATGTCTCGAATTTCTCACTGGGGGGCACGATCAGCACCGCCGGGAAGGTGAGCCTGGACGCCAATGGGAATCTGAGTCTGGCTGGTTTTACCGGCAGCGGCGGATTGCAACTGGGAAATTCCGGACTGACAGCCAACGCGACCCTGGCCCTGGATACTTCCGCCGGAAAATTCGGAAATGCGACTTTCTCCGGCTCAATCAACAACAAAGGCGACTACGACATGGGCGGCTCCAGTTCGGTTTCCATGATTTTCGGTGGATTCAACACCTCGGGCAATGCCAGCCTCCGGCTGCGTTCCGCCGGCACCGTTTCAGGGAATGCAAGCCTGATTCTTGGCGACGGTTCTGGCAGTGTCTCGGTTCCAGTCGAGTTCAGTCTGGGGTTGGGTGGCATCCTGTCCTTCAGCGGTTCGCTCAACCTGGACACGGGCTGGATGCGCCTCCTGGACGCGCCGAACCCCGGGTTTCCCAACGCAGTCGAACTAAATGATGTCTTTGGCCGGGTGGCGGGCTCCGCTGGTGTAAGCAGTTCGGCCAGTGGAGTGATCAGCGCGGCCTTCAGTGGCACGTTCGGTTGGTGGATTGTCACGCAGGATTGCAACGTCAAATTCGGTGAGCGGTGCCATCCAATCTTCGCCCCGGACCTCTCCGATCCCTCGTTTTCGCAGAAACACGGAATCTCGCTGGGCCTCGGTGCCGATGGAGAAATGGATATTCAGGAAAAACACGGCGGACTAGATGTCTTCCAATTCAATCTTTGGTAGGGATTGGACATGGACAGCGAATGCCGGGCTCTTACGGGTGCCGAATTTTCTCAGCGCCACGGATGGTTGCTCCCGATCGGCGTCGTGAATGATTCACGTAATTTTCTCGACACCAACATTCTGCTTTACGCCTACGACCTGGATGCACCCGCCAAGCGCGCGGTGGCGCTCCGGTTGGTCGAGCAGGGCTGGACTGCTCCCGTTATTGCTTTATCGTCAACCCTGTGAGGTCCGAATCCTCCCAGCCGCGGCGGCTATGGTACGCCCACCAGTCAATCTCATCCTTTGATCGTTTCTCCGCCGCCGCATGCCCATCGGCAAAGATCAAATTCAGCTTGTCGCCATGCGCCGAATTCAGCGGCTGCCAGTAGGGCATTTCCCAAAATAAGACGGCACGGGACGGTGCGACCACTCCCGAAGTTCGACGACCGCTTACCGGGCGGCTCGTCTCATAGGTCGAGTTGTCTTTCTTCAGGTAAATGTGATTCCAGACATAGGTGACGTGATCGTTGTTGACGAAAAAGTCGTCCGTCCAGCCCGCGGCACTGTCCCGGATGGTAATGCCACGGGGGCAGGCGAAAATCCCCTTCCCCGGATTCGTCTTGCGCAATTGAGCGGCTGGCGTGGTGGAGGATCCCCGGTTGGTCAGACTATTGCGGCCTACATAAGGTTCGAGCAGTGCCGGGATGTAATTGGTTGCCCCCGGGGATGCGGAACTCATTCCCCAGCCTTTTCCCCAATTGATCGGCAACGGAAACCGTTCCCCAAAATCGGTCGAATACATGATGACCGCCAGGCCGATCTGCTTCTCCTGACCGAGACAGACGGTTTGCTGCGCCCGAAGCTTCGCCTTGGACAACGCCGGCAGCAGCATCCCAGCCAAAATGGCGATAATCGCAATCACCACCAGCAGTTCAATCAACGTGAATCCTCCCGCACCCGGCGATCTGCCGATCGCACTCACTCCCGTGCAATGCGAGCCAAGCCGGGTTGTGCAACAATCCATCGTTCTACGTACGAGCTTCATCATGGCAGCGAACCTGTCCGCGCAGAAAGGAGGTGTCAACGCAGATTCAAGTTCCACCAGTCCTTCCCCGGCGATGGATCCCGAAGTTGTTGGTAGAGGTTGTCGCGCTGCGACAACCCCGCCCGCGTACAGCGGGTGGAGAGGGCCGCAGCGCGGTTCGTGCCGCGCCTGAACGGCGCGGGGACGCCGCAGCGCGGCGTCCGCTACCTTCTCCAACAACTTCGGGATGCACGCCATCCCCGGTATTCGATAAATCGGTCCTTGACGGCGATCGGTACACATCAAGAGTGAACGCTGGTTCGTTCAGACTGCGCCATTCCTTATGAAATACATCCTTCCCTTCCTTTGCGTCGCTCTCCAAGTGAGTATGCACTCTCCGGCCCGCGCCGCGGATGCAGTTTTCTCGGGACCGCAAGCCGGTGAGAAGACAACACCATTCAAGGTCCTGGCAATGAACGGGGTCAATGCAGGCCAAGAGCGTGATCCGGTGACCGAAAACGCGGGAGCGCCGACGGCTTTCGTGTTCATCCACGCCGTCGAGCGTTCCCTGGTGCCGCTGTTGCGTGTCGTGGACGAATACGGCGCGGGACATCAAGACACACTGAAGACGGAAGTGGTGTTTCTCTTTGGAGATCGGGTTGCCGGCGAGGCACGCATCAAAGCCGTGACGAGTTCGTTGAAGTTGCAATCGCGCGTCGGGCTTTCGCTGGACGGTGCCGAGGGTCCAGGAAATTTTGGACTGAACAAAGAATGCATGATGAGCATCGTCATTGCGAAAGACAACGTGGTGACGGCCAACGTTGCGCTCGTACAACCCGGCATCGCCGACGCGCCGAAAGTCATCGACGCACTCGCAAAGGTTTGCGGCGACAGCGCTCCGCCCACCGTGGCGCAATTGAACGAGCGGCAGACAGCCCGCACGGGAGGCGGTGAACGCATGGGCCGCGATGGCGCACGCCCGGAGCGAGAGCGAGGGGTTGCGATGGATTTTTCAAAGTTCGATTTGAATTCAGAAGCGGGGCTGCGTGACGCCGTCAGGGCCTTAGTAAGCGAAGTGAAAAGTTTGCGCACCGAAGTGGCCGCTCTGCGGAGCCCGACGGAGCGCGCTCCCGATGCGCCGAAGCGCAAGGAAAGCTTCCCGGGCGCAGTACCGGACGATGCGACATTGAATACGTTGTTGCGCCAGTTCATCCGCCCGACCAACGACGATGCGGCAGTGGACAAACTCATGACGGAAATTGATGCGCATATTCAAGGCAATCCGGAGTTGACCCGGCAGGCCATCGACGGCTGGACACGCGTCCTTCATTTCGGCGACCGGTACGGTACGCCGTATTCGCGTAAAGTCGGCCAGGCATTTCTCGACAGGCTTAAGTCGGCAGCGCCATCTCCCAAATGAAACTCCGTGCGCCCCGCTTTCGTCCGGGCGTCTTCGCGGTTGCGTGCCTGTGGGCGAACGCTCTGTTCGGAGACGAGCAGGCGCTTCCCTTTCGCACCGGTATTCTCCCGCTCCTGACAAAGGCGGGTTGCAATGCCGGGGCGTGTCATGGAGCAGCGACGGGTCAGGGCGGATTCAAGCTGAGCCTTTTTGGTTATGATCCAACGGAAGACTACGAGCGCATCACGCGGGAACTGGGCGGACGGCGCATCGACCGAGCCGCACCCACTGAAAGCCTGCTGCTGCGCAAAGCATCGCGTCAACTGACCCACGAAGGAGGACGTCGCCTGCCGCGCGATGGCGATGCGTATGAGAAAGTGCAGCGATGGATCGTGGAAGGCGCGCCGTTCGGCCCCAAAGACCTATGGGTGACGGCGATCACTGTCAGTCCCGCCGAAAATTTTCTGCCCACGACGAACACGACGTTTAGCCTTCATGTAACCGCGCAGCTTTCGGACGGTTCGCGGGAGGACGTGACATCGCTCGCTCTCTATTCATCCAGCAACGACGCCCTCGCGGAAGTGGGCAAGCAGGGCGACGTGCACGTGTCGGGACGCGGCGTGACAAGTGTGATGGTTCGCTATTCGGGACAGGTTGGGGTGGCCCGAGTCATGGTTCCATTCAGCGATGAGCTGGTGCGTGAGGACCCCTTTCCAGCGGACAACATCATTGATCAACACATCGGCGCTGAACTGAAGCGCCTTCGTCTGCGCCCGTCGCCGCTGAGCCGCGACGGTGAATTTCTTCGGCGGGTCCATCTGGATCTGACCGGCCGCCTGCCCTCGCTCGACACGGCGCGGGCTTTTCTCGGCGGTCCAAGTTCGCCGGCGGCTCGACGGCAGGTGATTGACGACCTGCTAGCCAGCTCGGAGTTTGTGGATGTCTGGACGTTGCGACTGGCCGAGCTGCTCCTGATCGGCGGCAAGCGGGCGAGCGACGATGCCACGCGCGCTTACCACAGCTGGGTTCGCGAACAGGTGGCTCGCAACGCACCTTACGACGAAATCGTCCGCGCAATCCTCACTGCCAGCGGTCCGCTGACCACTGCCGCACCGGCGAATTTCTTCACGATCGCGAACGATCCGCGAGATCTCGCGGAACACGCGAGTCGCATCTTCCTCGGCACGCAGATCGCCTGCGCCCGTTGCCACGCACATCCAGCCGATCGCTGGACGCAGGAGGACTATCACCGTTTTGCCGCCTACTTTGCCCGCGTCTCGCACGAAGGAGATACCATCAAAATCAACGCGCGCGGTGAAGTGGATCATCCGAAGACGGGCGCGCCGGTATCACCCCGCCCTCTTGGCGGATCAACGATTTCCCGCGACCCCGGCGCCGATCGGCGCATCGAGCTAGCCGCGTGGATGACCGATGCGAGCAACCCGCTCTTCGCCCAAACGATTGTGAATCGAGTCTGGAAGCTTTTGATGGGACGCGGGTTGGTGGAACCGGTGGACGATTTGCGCCCCACGAATCCAGCGACACATCCGGCGCTGATCGCGGGGTTGGCGGGGGATTTTGCGACTCACGGTTACGATCTACGCCGGCTCATCCGTTCGATCGTCACGTCGCGCACCTATCAGATCACCTCGCGCTCGGAGGGGCTAAACCGCCTCGATGACCACTTTTTCTCCCACGCCTACTTGAAGGAAATGCCGGCGGCGACTTTCCTGGACGCCGTGGCGCAGGTGACCGGCATTCCCGAGGTGTTTGACGGCTATCCCGAAGGCACGCGGGCGGTGCAATTGATCGGCGCGCGCACGCCTTCCTACGCGCTCGACGTGCTCGGACGTTGTTCGCGCGACGGACCTTGCGACGGCGGCGGACGGCCGGGAGGGGGGCTGGCTCAGGCGTTGCATCTCATCAATGGCGGGACACTCAATGCGAGGCTTGGCGGGGGAATCGTTGCCGAGTTGTTGGCGCGAGATTCTCCTGATCGCGCGAGAATCGAGGAGCTATATCTGCGTGCCCTGACCCGCCGGCCGGCACCCGACGAGTTCGCCGAATGGGAGCCACGCCTCGCCGCGGCGGCCAGGAAGTCGGAGGCCGTCGAAGATTTGCTGTGGACCCTGCTCAACTCGCGCGAGTTCGCTTTTAACCACTGAGCCGTCCTGCTGCTATGAATCCGCCGACCCCTTCCCTTGCCCGCTGTGATGGTATATTGCGTCGTGATTTTATTCATCTCGGACTCCTGACAACGCTGGGCGTCAGCCTGTCGGACGTGTTGCGTTGGCAGGCAACCGCCGCTCCGAAGCGGCCCCGGGCGACGTCGTGCATCCTTCTTTGGCTCGACGGCGGGCCCAGCCATCTCGACACCTTTGATCCAAAACCCGAGGCACCCGCTGAAATCCGCAGTCCGTTCAAAGCGATCTCGACGACCGTGGACGGCGTCCAGATCTGCGAACATCTGCCTCTTACGGCAAAGACGATGCGCGACGTTGCGTTGATCCGTTCCCTGACTCACGAACTCGGCAACCACGACACCGGCACACGCTTCCTGCTCACCGGCCATCGCCCGACACCTGCACTGCAACATCCCAGTCTCGGCAGCCTCGTCGCTCATGAGCACCCGCACAGCGGAGCGATGCCGCCCTACGTCGCGATTCCCAATGATGCGGTCGGCGGAAATTCGGGCAGCGCGCGTTCTGGTTTTCTTCCCGGCGCGTATTCTGCATTTAACGTGGGTAACGATCCCTCGCGGGTACGCGACCTCAACCCGCCGGAAGGCGTCAGCTTTGCGCGCAGCGACCAACGGCGAGAGATGCTCCGGCGGATGGATGCATTGAGTCGCGAGGTGGAGGAAGGCCCCGCGACGCGAAACCGCGATGCCTTTTTCGAACAGGCCTACGGGCTGCTGGCTTCGCCGGAAGCGAAGGCCGCGTTCGATCTCGGTCGCGAGAAAGCAGCAACCCGCGAGCGCTACGGTCATGCAAAATTGGGCGCCGGTTGCCTGCTCGCCCGACGGCTTATCGAAGCGGGGTCGCGTTTTGTCACCGTCGTGGATACGGGTTGGGACACCCATCAGCAGATTTCGAGGGAGCTGCCGGACTCACGCTTTCCCGGCAGCGGCAAATTGCCCAGTCTCGACCGCGCCTACTCCGCACTGCTCACCGATCTCCGCGAACGCGGTCTGCTCGACTCCACGCTGGTCGTCCTGATGGGTGAATTCGGTCGCACTCCAAAACTCAACGCCGTCGGCGGGCGCGATCACTGGCCGCGCGCGGGGTTTGTTTGTCTGTCCGGAGGCGGTGTTAAGGGCGGTCAAGTCATCGGCGCGACGAACCCGTTCGGGGAATTACCTGTGGATCGGCCCGTCGGCCCGCCCGACCTCGCGTTCACTATCCTGCGCCTCCTCGGCGTGAATCCGGCGAAGGAACTCATCACGCCAAGTGGACGTCCGGTGAAGATTCTCGGGGAAGGCAGCCTCATTTCAGGACTCACGTGAGCCGTCTTTACCACGCTTGTGGCATCGTCTCCGCGATGTTCGGATTGGTGAACTCGAACCTCACGGCGGCAGAACCGATCGCTGTGCCCATCACAGCCCTGGCGTTCAGTCCGGACGGCTCGGCGCTGATCAGCAATGGCTCGCGGCGATTGGACGTGCGTTCAGTGCATGACGGCTCGGTGAACAGCCACGTTGCGTGCGATCTGCCCAAGATCACGGCCGCCGCGTTTCAACCCCACGGAGACATCCTCGCGGTGGCCGGTGGCGAACCGTCGGTGCGCGGCGAAGTGCGATTGTTCGATTGGCGAACCCAGAAGGTTTCCCAACGCCTGACAAATCAGGATGATGTTGCCACCAGCGTCGCCTTCAACCGGAGCGGTACGCTGCTGGGCGTGGCGAGCGCCGACCACAGCGCCTCCGTGTGGCGGATGGCGACCGACAGCGCGAATTTTACCAGGATCTTCACCCTCGCCGGCCACGCCGGGCCCGTGCTAGCCATTGCATTCAGTCCCGCGGATCGGACGGTCGTCACCGCGAGCGCCGACCGCTCGATCAAGGTTTGGTCCACCGAAGACGGGCGTCTGTTGCGCACATTCAATCATCATCTCGAGTCGGTCAATGCACTCGCTTTTCGACCGCTGGCAGCGGCCGAAGATCCCGCTTCCCCACGGGCATGCGCATCGGCCAGTGACGATCGCACCGTCCGAATTTGGCAACCGGAGATTGGCCGGATGGTACGGATCATCCGCCAACACCGTGCGCCCGCATTCGCGCTCGTCTATGCGGCCGATGGGCGCAGTGTCTTCTCGGCTGGAAAGGAAGGCCGCATCCGGCGATTCGACGCCGACAGCGACACGCTGCTGACCGAATGGTCCGCCAGTACCGATTGGATCTACGCCCTCGCGCTGAGCCCCGACGGGATGAAACTGGCCAGCGGCGATTGGTCCGGCACGGTATTGCTTCGTGACCTGACCATGGACAAATAGGAGCGCCGGAAGAGCATTTACTTTCCTGCGATTCAAAGTTACCGTCCCGCCGTAATTTACCATGAGCTCTCATCCCCGTTCACTTCGATCCTACCCAGGTTTCACCCTGATCGAGCTTCTCGTCGTTATTGCCATCATCGCGATTCTGGCCGGTATGCTCCTGCCGGCATTGGGCAAGGCCAAGCAACGGGCCGTCCGAATTAAGTGTCTTAACAGCATGCGTCAGGTCGGAATTGCTCTCATGATGTACGAGGACGACCAGCGTCGACTCCCGGTCACGGAGAGCCAGGTGGCCGATTTCGCGGCCACCTCGGCACCGCCGTCGTACCTGAAACTTCTCCGCCCGCTGCTTCAGACCGACAAGGTTTTCGCTTGTCCCGCAGCCAAGCCGTCTAAGAACGCCGGGGAAACCCCCACCACCAACAGTATTACTTCGTATATGGGCAACGCGGTTGTGATGGGCCGGAAGGTCTCCGACGCCCCCAACCCATCCGATATCGTTTTCATCCAGGAAACCCTGTGGACCATCAACGTCTGCGCTCTCCGCCCCTGGAAGGTCAGTGCTCCGCAGGTCGACAATCGCTCATCCGACTACACCTACTGGCACGACAATCTCACCTACGGCTTCGAGCTCTATAGCGTAATCCACTCCGCCGGTGGCAATTTTCTTTTCACCGACGGCCATGCGGAATACCGACGCTCCACGCTTCTGCGAAGCCGCGACTTCGGTCTGACACCTGCCGACGATACCCAGAAGACTGTCGCCAACAAAATATACCGGGCGGCATTTTAGGCTGGGCAAATCGTTCGAGTGTCCAGCGAACCGGGATCAAGAGCCAAATCCGTCCGCTTGGAATTTCACCGGTATTCCGGCGATGCTCATTGCATGAAAGCCCTCATAACCCTGCTCGCCGCCGTGTCATTGCTAACCGGTTGCACAACCTCCCGTCCTAAAATGGCTCCCATCACGCCGCAACCCGGTGCGCAAACGTCGCAGACATTTGCCAGCGTCGTTACGAAAACCAACCAGCTCGCGTACCTCCTTTACGTCCCGAAGGATTACGCCGCGGATAAGCCGAAGCAGTGGCCGCTCGTGCTGTTCCTCCACGGCGCAGGCGAACGCGGCACCGACTTGCAGAAGGTCACCGTCCACGGTCCGCCGAAGCTGGTGAAGCAAGGGAAGCAGTTCCCGTTCATTCTGGTTTCACCCCAATGCCCCGAGGGGCAGATCTGGGACGACGACGTGTTGATGGGACTCGTGCGACATCTCGAATCGGATCTTCGCGTGGATACTCGGCGGGTGTATGTCACGGGACTGAGCATGGGCGGATACGGCTCGTGGAGCCTTGGATCGAAATACCCTGACCGTTTTGCGGCGATCGCACCCGTCTGCGGCGGCGGCGAGCGAATTCGGGTCCTGCTTCCAACGCAACGGGAGGCGCTGAAGACATTGGGTGTCTGGGCGTTTCACGGCGGCAAGGATGACGTCGTGGAACCGTCCGAAAGTGAGCGCATGGTGGATGCCTTCAAGAAAGCGGGCGTGACCGACATCCAACTCACGGTCTATCCCGACGACGGCCACGATTCGTGGACCCGTGCCTACACGGAACCGGCGTTTTATGACTGGCTGCTCAGGCACAGTCGGTGAGAAGGTACCGAGAAAGCAGAGGCGCCCGTAGCTCAGTTGGATAGAGCATCCGCCTTCTAAGCGGATGGTCGCGCGTTCGAGTCGCGCCGGGCGCACCACTCTTTTACCCAATAAAACCAATGAAAACTGGCATAAACCGTCACAATGGCGGTAATGATGGAATGACCACGATTGCCCGACGGTTGCCACCCAATGCCCGTTAAGTGGCAAATACTGACAACTTCTCTGCATTTTCCTAGCTCGAGCGGGATTGGCGGGTGATGGCATCCGGAGCGCTCCAAATTCTTTTGCACCCAAATCGCGTTTATGTGTTAGATTCTCGAGCATGAGCATAACTGAATCACCGGCAATTACCCGCGAGATGCGGCCGACGGATTACCCCAGCCGGGTACAGTCTCGAAATCCATTTCAAAACGACGTTGAAATTCCTCAGGAAATCATGCTCGCAAAGGATTCCTCAAGCTGGATGAACGAGGTTCAAAATTTCCGAGCCATCGAGAACATTCGCCGAATTGACGGGAGCTTTGAAGCGTGCAAATGGGCTCATAAACTCGCTCTGGCGGAGTTAATATTTAACGGGGAGCAATTGCTTGTTTACCTCAGGCGAATGAAAAACGTCCCGTTGATCGGATTCAAGGTGGCCGACGTTGAGGCGACGGTTGCGCTGCTCTCGGAAACGCAATGGCTCGAATACGGCCCGAAAATGCATCCAGAGCGCTTGACGGAGCTTCAGCAAGCAATTGGAATCAGTGAAGCCGCCTGAATTGGAAGCAATATTTGAGGCGTGGTTTAACGCACTAAACCCAGCCGGGGATGTCTGTTCGGAGAATTTCTCGAACCGAGATCGCCTGATTGACGCCTTCCTTGAGGCGAAAAATATCAAGGCAACTCGGTTTGAGTTTTTGGAAGTCACAAAACCGAACTTTGACAAATACTGCGCCGGTAAGGTCACGAGGTTTTTAGCGATGCCTCGCAAGGCTTGATCAATCGCTCAAAGCCTTCTAAGCCATCGAGAGGTAGCCGGCCTCGGTTTCTCGGGAGCGTCTTGCGATTCCCGCAAGGCACCGCGAGATGAAGCATCGCACAAAAGCCCCCGCGGTTTCCCGGGCGGGCGTGAGCGAAATGGCAGGCGCGCCAGACTTAGGATTTGGATTTCCGCGGTTTCAAGGGGGTGGCAATGCGTTTCAAGCGAGTTGATTAAGAGCCTGTGTTTATTGTGTTAAATGCACTTCGAGCCCATCAATCCGTATCGGAGATCAAAGTGGCAACAGTGGCGCAATTAGTGGCGCAATCTTGAAACGCTCCCTTCCGAGTGGATTCCATCGCCAAGCCGTGTATGTGATCGGGAGCGTGACCGGCACTCATTCAGTCATGGGATTGGGGCACCTACGGGCGGGTTGAATTCAGCAATCAAATCCACATCGCCCACCGTGGGCACTTCGACGAGAAGCGTTCTCCCTTCAGAAAGCAGTGCTATAAAAACTCGCGTCAATTCGTCGGGAAAGAAAACCGCGTCATTGTCCGAGGAAGGATTAAGCAAAATCCGTTCCGCCTCGGCTTTTCCCCACCGGATACGCCCCGGAACTCGGTTTGGAAAACCGTCAGCAAACTCCCCTTTTACCCGTCGGCCTAGGCTTATGTAAATCTCCCACACATTCTTTCGGCCTTTTCTAACCACCAAAGTCGGAGCCATCCCATTGCCCCCTTTAAATGACGAAGCAACCAACATGGCTGTTTTTGTTACGGAATCATCCATCGAATTCGTGCTCGTTCCGTGCTCCCACTTCACTACGACAGCCGCGGGAGTGGGAGCTACCGCCCTTTTTTTTGCCTGTCGAATGCCGCTCCATATCCCGGCTCCGGTGGCGGTGAGAAAAAAGAACCCGATCGCGAGCAGGTTCACGGTTATCACGAGCGACAATGTGCCCCAGAATACGTAGTAGAAAATTCCGCGTTTCGACTTGAGCGGGTTTCCGCAGTGGGGGCATGAATCCGCTGCACTGGAGACCTGCTGTTTACATTCTCCACATAGGATCATCGCCATGGGTGTGCTCGGTTGGGCTATCGATTGGCTTTAGGCTTAACGCTTCCTGGAGTAGGTTTTTTCACGGTCACTCTGACCGGTGTCCCGAAGTCGTAGACCGGTATCTTCTGGCCTTGATATTCCACGATATAAACCAACATTCCAAATCGATCCCCTGGTTTCCAGTTTTTCCCGAAATACAAAACCTGAGTCGGATTGGGCGAGTTTGGTTGCCCTCGCGTGGTAATCAACCCAGCTCCGATCCGCCCGTGCGGAGAATCGGGATTGTGGAAGACCTCTCTCCCTTGGAGCAACTCCCCGTGTGGAGTTGTGGTCTTGGTTGAAGACCCGGACATGTGGTGAAACGAAGGAAGCGGTTTTGGAGTCCTAAGCGGCAGGCGGCCAGCTTCCCAAGATTCACGCATTGCAATGTTATAGTTGGTGCCGTTCACCACGCGGATCACGGGGTGAATTACGAAGATGTCACCTTGGCGACCCTTCAAAAGCGCGGGCTCAAACATCGACGGAGCGTTCGTCGCGGCGCTTGCAGCGACCATGAATACGGCAAGAATGATCAACAACTTCATGGCGGTGTGAACGTGTTCCTCGTGGCGCCGGGCGGTCAATGCCGAATTCAAGGGTCTGCCTCGCCGTTCCCCCCCCCAGAATCCCGCGGTGGCGGGAGTGGTGCCGCCTACTTTGCCGGCGCGGTCCGGGCTTTCGCGAGCCTGACACGTTCCAGCCCCGCTCATATCGAAAACCCCGGGTCAGGATCCTCCTCCACCAACTCCTTGTAACCGTCAACCACCGCATCCACGCACCACGACGGAAGCCCGATCCCCGCAGCCATGTCCCGGACGGCTTCAAACGGTCCGATATAGGCATCGAGGAACAGCGGCCCTTCGAGCCTCGCTAAGACTTCCCGGGTTGTCGTGAGCCCGACCAGCTTCGGCGCAATCCCGCGCTGCAACCGGTAGATTGCATGACACGCGGCCGAGGCGAAGGCGCGCATCAGTTTTGCGAGGTCCGACTTGCCAACGAGTTCACCGGACTCCAGGCCAAGCTTCGCTTGCGCCAGGAGGTTTTTCACTTTCTGGTCCGAGTAATTGCGGCGGACGCGATCCCATATCGAAAACGTCTCCTCGTCCCCGTTCTTCATCGCGGCTTGCATCCGGCTTTCGGCAAGAACGATCCACTCCGAGATTTCGCCGAGTTCGACGGCAAGGGATCGGTCGATGCCCTGAATGTCTTCCGTAGTCACCGCGGGGACCATTGAAGCGATCCTTTCCTGTCGAGGTCTACCCGCCCGGACCTCGACTACGCGGGCGAGGAGCGGCGAAGATGTTTTGGGGTTGTGTCCGATGATGTCGCACATTGCGGCGTTGTCGTGGATAGGGTGCCCGGCATTCTTCCAGCGCTGCACGGTTTTGCGGTTTACGTTCCAGAATTCAGCGATTTCACCGATTCTACGGTTTTGTTTTGTCGTCATATTTCAAGGGTTTTGGGACATGAGCCTATTTTTTGGATTGTGCGCAATTTGGGTGGGGGTGCCGTATCCTGGTCGGCTCACCTATAGATAAGAGATGTCTTATGATAGTGGGAGGGGTCATGCGTCAGTGAGCGAGAACTGGCAGGTTGCGCGGTCAAATCGCGTCTGGCACTTCCCACGCTCGCCCCCGCGTTGCTTGGCGAGATTGATCGTGAGTTCATCGGGGCGGTCTGAGTTCTCGCTCAGAAGAAGCACGACGTCGGCGTCTTGTTCGATGCTGCCAGAATCCCGCAGGTCGCACAGCTGGGGCTCTCGGCCGGCGTTCTCTGATTCACGATTCAGCTGCGCGGCAGCGATCACCGGGATTCCGTGCGTCATTGCAATTGCCTTCAAGCCTTGGCTTACAGCCGTGACATGCTCATACAGTTTGGCCACCCCTCCGCTCTGCCGGATAAGGCCCAAGTAGTCGACGCACAGCGCTTTTATTCCGTGGCACCCAACCAGTCGTCTCGCCTCCGATTCCAATTGAGGAAGAGTGAGCGGCTTTGCGATCAAGTGAAGCGGGCGGCCCTTTGTTCGCTCCAGTGCTCCAATGAGCAGTGCCTTTTCCGTGTCGTTCGTGGCCCCTTCAGAGATTCGCTTGTACGGAATCCCGGTCTCCCGGGCGCAAAGGCGGTCAAAGACCTCTTCCGTTGGCATCTCCAGTGAAACAAAACCAACCGGGTAGCCCTCCTTGGCTGCTTCATCGGCGACATGAAGTAACACGCTGGACTTGCCGACACTTGGACGCGCCCCGACTACCACGAACCGATGCCCGTCGGCCCATCGGATCTTGTGGCCAACACCCGGAATCAGAAACGGAATCCCCTTTCGCGGCTTGCCGGACGCAATATCCGCCCAGCGTTCAACCGCGGCCGCGGCAATGTCAGCAAGCGATTCGTGGTCCGACCCGGGCCCCTGCGTCAACTGGCCCAACCTCTTTTCCGCGGATGACACAACCTCGGTAATGTCCCCGGATCCTCGAGATTGATCCTTAAGCCAGGCCGCAATCGATAGGAGTTTTCTGCGGTTCTGCTTATCCAAGATCACCTCGATGAAGTAGCCGGCATTCCCCGCGCCCCCGGCCGCGTCTTGAAGGGCTGAGACGTACGCCATGCCGCCGGCCTGCTCCAGCTTTGCTTTCCCCCCGAGGCGTTGGCACAGCGTGACCACGTCGACCGGCACCCCAGTGTTGGCCATCTCGACAATTTCCTCGTAGACGATCCGGTGGCGCGGGTCGAAGAACGCGACGGGATCGAGCGCGCCTTCGCACTTCGGGAGCGTGCCGGCCCGATCGATCAGGAGGCAGCCGAGGAGCCCCTGCTCGGACGCCGTATCGTGCGGAGAGAGCTCGATGGCTTCGATATCGCTCAAGCGAGCCTCCCCAATGTTTTCAGCAGCGCCAGCCGTCGGTTTTTGGCTTTCTGCTTTTTTGCAGTCCAATCGGGCGTATTCCACGAAGTCCGGTCGTTTTCCAGTTCGCGAATGATGTTCTCGATCTTCGCCAGCTCCTTCTCGCCCGCTATGATGGAGATTTTGGAGAGTGGTCGGTTTTCTCCCCCCCTTGATTCTTCTCTTATATTAGGGATCTGCAACGGATCTGGCTCAGCGTTGCCGATCGATCGGCAACCATTGCGTATCGACCTGCAACCATTGCCGGACGACGAAAGGAGGGTGAACAGGCTTGGCCCTTTAATCTTGGGCGCGTTTTCCGAGATGGCACCCGCTGAAACCAAATCGCGCAAACGGTCGCCAACAGTTCGGACGCTCAGACCAGACTTCATTGCAATCGCCTGCTGAGTTGCGGTGAATTCTTCAGCCTGGTTATCGGACGCGATTTCACAGAGTGCGCAGTAGACACCGAGAGCCGAGGTCACGTCTGGAATGCGTTCGCGTATCCGCCGGAGAACAGCCTTGTCGGCCCAGAGCCATGCGGGGGTATCGCTCATCGATTGCCAGGGGGAAGAGACTTCGACGCCCACGATTCCGCGGGAAGACGCGCCTTGGGCATGCGGCCGGGCTTCTTGGTGGCGCGCTGCTCGAGAAAGCTGAGATAAGACTCGGAAATGAAATCCCTGCGGCCTGTCGCTTCCATCCAATCGAGAACGGATTGATGATATTTGGTTGGCATAGGAGTTGCCCAGCCGACCCGTCGAGCTATATTTCCGGCGGTAGCTGTGAAACTCCCGCCTGGCCCGATAGTCGGCGGGTTTTTTATTGAGGAGAGGCCGCGCCCATCCGAGAGCGCAGCAGTTTTTCCACTTGGGAAACGTGGTAGTACGGCACACCACCACCGCGCTTGGCGCCGGGGTTCGCCTTGAGCTTGGACAGGCCGGCGGACTTAAACAACCTGGCCAGCTGCCGTTTGCTGGGCGGTGGGTTAAAGTGGAGCGGGATGATCCCGCCCGGAGCCAACATTGCGTCCAGTGTTGCCAACCGGGCGCTGAGCACCGGTGGCGGCAGAACATTTGAATTGCTCACTGGGCCACCCCTTCCGTGCCTTTGACTCCGAACGATTGGCGAAGCCAAGGCAGGTTCGGTTTCGATTAGAATTTTCCGCGGTCCGGGTTTTAGATGCGGCAACCCGGCAACGAGCCAAAGTCCGACGGTTCTTGGGGACATCTGCACAGTGCGTGCAAATTGTTTCTTGGTTTGGAACGTTGAGGTTGCGGTGATTGTAACGGGCTCAGAATTTTC
Source organism: Akkermansia muciniphila (assembly GCA_945900455.1). Lineage (GTDB taxonomy): Bacteria > Verrucomicrobiota > Verrucomicrobiia > Limisphaerales > UBA9464 > SIBK01. The sequence goes on along the minus strand of CAMDJH010000056.1, from coordinate 5,606 downwards.
TTCCATACCATCTACTGCCGCTGGCTATGGTTTCGAAACTATTTATTCGTGCACACTGAGGCACAAAGCACGCTTTACCGCATCACAAAGCGCCTAAGCGCAGTCTGTTACCCACAATGAAGAATCTTCACTTTATTCAAAACAACCCGAAAAGGCGCAAAACACGCTCGCGGCTCACGCCTTCGGGAAGGGGATGACGGCTTGTCCGCCGGCGGGCGGGCGGACAGCAAAGAACCTCGCCGTCTCTTCCTTCGTCACCCTCCCAAGGTAGTGCCGCCGAATCATGACCTCACTATTCCCGGCGATCTGCGCGGCCTCAGCAAATGAGTCCCGCAAGCGCACAAGGTGACTGATTCCCGTGTGCCTCAGAACGTCCTGGACCCACTCAATTCCCGCGGCCGTCACGATGCGCGTGAATTGGCGCCGAGAGAATCCCGAGGTCTCCGGGAACGCCTGCAGCCACGCGGCCAGCGTGTCGTTGATTGGGAGCACCCTGGCGCGTCCAGTTTTGGTCTGCCCGCCCTCCAGGCGGATCTCGCGGTCCGTCAGGTTCAATTGCGACCACGTGACCCGCGCGGCCTCGTTTGGGCGCAGGCATCCGAAGAGCTGCAGGGCAAACCACGGGACCATTGCGCCGCCACCCCTCACAGCTTCCGCCATCAGCTTTTCGCATTGTTCGACGGTCAGGATCGCCGGCGGCTGCCCCCCTTGATTTTTTCGCCGGGTCCGGACGGTGGCGCATGGGTTGACCCGTGCCCATTGCCGCGGCCGTTCGATACACCACGAGAAGAACCGCGAAAGGGCGCGGCGCTCGTTGTCCTTAGCGATTTTGGAAATCGGGCGGGCGTCCAGGTGCGCGTGGATGGTGTCGGATGTCAGGTCGCCCAGCTTCACGTTGCCGCGCGCGCGGATAAGTTGCCGCAAGGCATGCCGGAGTCCGGTTTGCGTCTTCTCGCGAAGCTCGGAGTCATTCTTCAACCATTTCTCGAAAGCGGTTTGCGCGTCGTCCAGCCGTGGGGCGTCGTCGGGCCCGACCTTGTGCCGGCCGTGCTCAATCCAGAATCCAATCCCGCGAATCATCTCGTCCGGGTCAGTGTCGGCGCCCAGCATGGCAAAGGCGGCCTCGGCGGCCCTCAGGTGGGCATGGGTGAGGTTTGTGATGCGCGGAACCTCCACCGGCCGGCTGGAATGGTATTCGGCCTCCAGCTCGAGTTGCCGAAGTTTCGCGGGGCCCACCTCGGGGAAGTTCTCCCGGACGCGGACTCTGGCCCGGGTCCATCCGACGACCCGGAAGGATTCCGTCCCGCCTGGGTTGGAAAAGGTGACGACTCGGAACCGGCTTCCATCTCTGGCGATGCGGTCCCGACGTGGCAGGGACCGTCTCCTTGGGGCGTCCTTGGTCATTGCTAGCATTTGCTGCTAAATGGCAACGTAGGTGTCAAACAGTCAAGAAGAATGCATTTTAACTCGATAGAACATGAACGAAAACCACTTTCACGATTTGGCCTTCTAAGCGGATGGTCGCGCGTTCGAGTCGCGCCAGGCGCACCACCTCAAGCCACCCATTTGATCATCAATAAGTTCCACTCTTGGAAGATCCGGAACTCGCTGCGGGCGCTTTGAGCGGCGTGGACTCTTCCTCCAAGGGCCACCCCGGTCGGGTTTCCGCATCCCAGGGAGTCGGCGGCTCGCCCGCCAGCCATTTTTGCTCGGCAAGAATGCCCACCATCGCGGCGTTGTCCGTACAGAATACCGGATCAGCCAGATGCAATCGCAGCCCAGCACGCGAACATTCCTCCGCAAATTGACGCCTCAGCGCACGGTTGCAAGACACTCCGCCGGATGCGGTGACACAACTCACGGCCATGCGGCGTGCCGCCCGGACTGTTTTTCTGACGAGTACATCCACGATCGCCGCCCGGACGCTCGCGCAAATGTCCCGCAGGCTCTTCGAATCCTCCAGCAACTCAGGTCGTTTCAAGAGGAAATACCGGACGGATGTTTTCAAACCACTGAAACTGAAATCATCGTGTGACTCGTGCAGCAGGGATCGAGGGAAATCGAAGGCGGCAGCGTTGCCGGATTCGGCGAGCTCATCGAGGACCGGACCGCCCGGATACGGAAGCGCCAAAAGTTTCGCGACCTTGTCAAAACATTCGCCCGCGGCGTCATCCAGGGTCGACCCCAGAACCCGATGACGCAACCCGCCGGTAACGTGGACGAGGAGAGTGTGGCCACCGCTAACGATAAGGGAGATATTCGGCTCGAATTGTTCAAAGGCCGCGCGTGGAGGTTTTCCGATTATCCAAGGCGAATAGAGATGAGCCTCATGATGATGAATCCCGAGTAGTGGCACATTGAGGGCATACGCGACGGCCTGAGCCGTCGTATATCCCGCCAGCAATGCCGCTGGCAATCCAGGCCCCCGCGTGGCGGCGACCAGAGATACCTGCGACAGAGTTACTCCCGCCTGATCGAGGGCACTTCGAACGACCGGAAGGATATTCCGAAGATGTTCGCGAGTCGCCAACTCGGGAACCACGCCTCCGTACTCCGAATGGACGCGAATCTGGGACGCAACCACGTTCGATCGGACGGTACCCTGAATAACGACCGCTGCACTCGTCTCGTCGCACGATGTCTCCAAAGCAAGGATCACGGGCGATCCCAAGACACTCCCTGCGCTGGCGGAACCCGGCCTGGACTCACGGAGCGGATTTCTCACCAGCAGACTTCTCGGGGCCGCGTCGGGTGAAAAGTGCAATTCCCTTGAGCAGATCTATCGCTCGATCGAGGGGGGGATCACGACGCTGCTCGATGAGATCTCGGAGCACTTTCTGCTGATCCGGCGGGTACAGTCTGACCGCGTCCTCCCGAGCCGTCGCTCCTCCAGGCAATCGGCGGATCTCGACCGCCACCTCTTCGTCGGTGGTTGTGGCCACGATCACATCCGGTGTAATCCCGCGTTCATGGATCACCTTGTGACTGGGGGTGTAGTACTTGGCAGTGGTCAAACGAAGCGCCGAACCGTCTTGCAGCGGAAGAATGCTCTGAACCGAACCTTTCCCGAACGATTGTTCGCCGATAATCACCGCCCGTTTGGAATCCTGCAAGCAACCCGCGACAATCTCGGAAGCACTCGCACTCCCGCCGTTGATCAATAACGCCATTGGAAGTGAGCGAACCTTGCCCGAGTACCCGGCCGTCCGCCGGACTTCATTCCCAGGGGAACGAGCCTCGGTCGAAACAATGGGGCGACCTCGTTCGAGAAATTTCTCGCAGATCGCGACTGCTTGATCCAGTAAGCCGCCGGGATTCCCGCGAAGATCCAACACCAAGGAAGTCATGCCCGACTTCTCCAACTTCCTCAGACCACTCTCCAACTCATCGGCCGATCGTTCCCCGAATTGCGTGAGCCGCACGTAGCCGACCTTGTCGGGTCCGACGGGAAATTCCCGGCGATTGTTGATATCCTTAGCCGTGGGGACTCGGATATCCCCGCGCATGAGGACAAAATCCTTGGGCTCCGGAAACGACGGGCGACTCACGGTCACCGTCACTTTTGTGTCGGGACTACCCCGAAGGGCCTTCACCGCATCCGCCTGGGACATTTTCTCCGTTGCCTTGCCATCGATCTGGACGATTCGATCTCCCGCCAGGATGCCGGCTTCAAATGCCGGGGTGTCCTCCATGGGCGCGATAACGGTCAAGACACCATCCCGAGGCTGAACCTGCAATCCGACGCCGCCATACGCGCCTTCCGTGTCCTCCTTCAATTCCTGGAACTTCGAGAGATCCATGTATTCGCTATGCGGATCGAGCGAATTTAACATGCCTTTCATGGCACCTTGGATGAGCTCCTTATACGTCAGCTTATCCCCATCCACATAATCATTGCGAACCCGGTGCAGCACGCGGGCGAACAGCTCCAACTGGGAGTAGGGATCGTCATCCTTCTCGGCTGCGGAAAGACGAAATACCTGGGTGCCAGCGAGGATAAAACCCGCGAGGCACGTGACGTAGACAACGTATGCGATTCGCTTCATAGAATCAATCTCAGGCCTTGGCATGGGGGAGCTCTTCCGGCAATCGCAGCCCAAGGAGAGCCGCTGGAATGAACAAGAACGCCGCGTACAAAAGGGCCTGCCGGTAATCTCCCACCTGATTAAACAGTCCAAAAAACACCGTGCCTGCCGCCGCCACGATACGGCCGAAATTATAACAGAAGCCTGCTCCCGTGGTGCGAAGCAACGTGGGAAACAGCGGGGGCAAACACATCGTGAACAGGGCGAAAACACCCTGGCAAGCGCCAATCCCGACCAGGAAAACCCTGAGCACCGTGTAATCCCATTCCCGTGAATAAGTCACCAGCATCATCACCGCATAGGCTGCCAAAAATGCGGTGACCGCTCGGCGGTATCCCCAACAGCGAGCCAATCCACCCGCCAGAAAGTTTCCCGCAATCGATCCGACCATCACCAGTAGGAGGGCAATTAACGCCTCGTGATTGATAGCCGCTGGGCTCAATCCGGCCAGAGCGGGCAACTTCCGGAGATGCGTTTGGTGCCAAAACATGAACGTCCAATGAGCGGTAAGTGAGACTCCGCACAGCACCAGCACAGGCCAAGTCACCCGAGCGACATCCCCTCGAAAAAGATCGGCAATCCCCGGCAGCGGACCCGAGGTGCGCCGGGCTTCGTGCCATTCTTCGGGTTCGGGTACCGCGTGCCGGATCCACAACACCAGGAGCGCCGGGAGGATTCCAACCAGAAACACCATGCGTGGCGGCTGGCTCTTCAACAACTCTCCGGCCAAGCAAGCCAGCAACACACCCAAATTCACCCCGGTCTGTAGCACGGCCGCAATCCACGGCCGCCACTTTTTTGGCCAGGTTTCGGAGAGCAACGACGCACCGACCGCCCACTCGCCGCCAATACCCAGGGCGGCCATGAAGCGGAAAATGAACAAATGCCACCATTCTTGCGCGAAATAAGACAACCCAGTGAAACAGGCGTACGTCAGGATTGTCAGACTGAGAGCCCGACTTCGACCCAAGATATCGCCAAGGCGGCCAAAAAACGCACCACCCAAGGCCCATCCCACCAAGAATCCAGCCTGGATGATCGATGCGTACTGACTGGCCAGCCGGGCTCCGGCTGGTTCTGAAACGGACACAGCCAGCAAGGAGGCTACGAACGGAAGCGCCACCAGCGTGTACAGGTGCATGTCCAATCCGTCGAACATCCACCCAAGCCACGCCGCAAGACCCGATTTCTTCTGCTGTGATGTCAGTTGAGAAAAAGACTCCGGAGATCGAACCGCGGTACTCATTCAAGCATTAAGCGAGGTGGCACGACCGCTGGATTGACGCGTTCTCGTTCTAACGGCCTTGCGTCATCGCCGCGAAATAAAGGGACAGGTCATTAGTTAAATAAAGCTTGCAGCGGCACGGTTGTCTTGGTTTGGTTTTCGAATGCGACAGGCGCGAATGAAAGTCCCGGAAAACCACCCGGTCGGTTACTACCACTGCATCTCCCGAATCGTGGATCGCCAATTCTTGTTCGGGGACCTGGAACGGGAACAGTTCGTCCAGTTCATGCGCGAGT
>CAMDJH010000055.1 GCA_945900455.1 Akkermansia muciniphila | reverse complement strand
TATTTCGGAGACTTCCTGCTGTCGATTGTCCTGCCCCTTGCGGGAGGTTGAGTGGAGCAATTGGAGGTAGTCGATGACGATCAATTTAAGTCCATGATGCTGCCACATCCGGCGTGCCCGTGCACGAAGTTGGAGGATGCTGAGCCCGGCGGTGTCGTCGATGTAGAGCGGGGCTTTGGCCAACTTGCCGGCGGCACCGGTCAATTTGCGGAGATCGCCCTCCGACAGGAAGCCGTCCCGAATCGCCTTCATGTTCACCCGGGCGAGGGAGCACAACATACGCATCACCAGTGATTCAGCGGTCATTTCCAGACTGAAGACAGCGACGGGCAGTCTCTCGTTCACGGCAACGTGCTCGGCGATGTTCATGGCGAGAGAGGTCTTGCCCATCGAAGGTCGGGCTGCGATGACCACCATTTCGCCGCCGTGAAGACCATTGGTCATGCGGTCCAGGTCGGTGAATCCGCTCGAGATTCCGCTCAGTGCGCCCTGGCGTTGATGGAAATCCTGGATGAGGTTGATCGCCTGATTGACGAGATCCTTCATACCTCGTTGAGTGGACTCCTCGCGATCCTCGCTGATCTTAAGGATGTCGCGCTCAACTTCGTCGAGCAGGATGTCCACTTCCCCTTCGTGCTCTTGCACGCGGCTGATCACCTGGCTGCAGGTTGCGATCATTCGTCGCAGAACGAATTTTTCGCTAACAATCTCAAGGTAATACGCCAGATTGGCGGCCGAGGGGACGGCATCCTGGAGGCTGGCGAGATAGGAAAGTCCGCCGACGGCTTCGAGTTGGTTTGAATCCTTGAGATGTTGTTGGACGGTGATCAGGTCGATCGGCTCCTTCGAGTCGTACATGCTTGCCAGCAAGTCGAAAACCGTCTGGTGACGGAGGTCATAAAATGTCTGGGAACCGCTTTTCAATTTTTCGAGGCAGATTCCCATGGCTTCGTTGGGGGCGAGCAGAACACATCCTAACACACCTTGCTCCGCTTCAATCGAATGCGGAGGGAGGCGGTCAATCTTTGCCAGATTCACTCCGGGAGTGCGGCTCCGGCGAACCCTCTTCAGATCGGGAGCGCCGGAAGCTCCGTCGGCAGATTCTTGCATAAGGCTGACGATGAAAACGGGTTTGAGTGTGGGGAGCGAGGGCAGGTTTTAGGAAAGGGCTCCCAGGAAACTCACCGGAAACCCCCGGCTTATTCACGTCTTGTTCACGGGCTAGAAATGAACCGTGGTCCGCTGGAAACGACGAAGACCCGGCAGGGGGCCGGGCCTGGTCGTAACTGAAGCGGGAGAGATTGGTGCGAGGGCTACTTTTTTTCCACCCGGGCTGCGCGGGGCGGCTTGACTTCGGTTGCCTCCGCTTTCGGCGCCGCATGGCGGGTCGATCGTTTTTCGGTGCGGGGGGCTGCTCCTTTGTCGTCGGTCGTGGGCTTGTCAGCCGGGGGATTGCTACTCTTGACGAGCACTTTCACCGAACTCTTGACATCCGGGTGCAGACGCAGCTCGACGTCGTGTTCTCCGATCGTGTGGATTGGCCGTTCCAAGTGAATCTTCTTTTTGTCGAGAGACACTTCGAGCTGGGTTTTCATGGCGTCGGCAATCGTGCCGCTGGTGACGCTTCCAAACATCTTGCCGTCGTCACCGGTCTTAACCATTACCGTGAGCACGACCTTGCTGAGGCTCTTGCCAAGCTCGGTCATGGCGTTGAGTTCATGGGCTTCGCGCTCGCCGCGCCGTTGGCGAAGGGATTCAATTCGGCGCTTGTTCCCCTGCGACAGCGGGATGGCGAGTCCGTTTGGGATCAGGTAATTGCGGGCGTAGCCGGCGGATACCTTCACTTGGTCGGATTCACCGCCCAGGCCGACGACATTATGGATCAGGATTATTTCAGTTTTTGCCATGTTCGAAAAGAGTTGGAGTTAGCAGTTAAACGGGATGGGGATGCATGCAGACATGAGTGGGTCCTGAGGAATCTCTGGCAGATTAAAAGGGGACATCGTCCTCCTCAGGGGGGGGGCCGTCATTGGAGGGCGCGGATGGAGCTGTGCCCGCCGCCGGGGCCGTTGAGGCAGGCCGGGACGGGCGGGGAGGTGGCGTCGCTGGGGCTCCGGGTGCTTCGCCCGAGCGAGGACCGCCAACGAACTGAAATCCTTCCAGAACAACGCGAATCTTGGAAACCTTTTGACCGGTGGTTTTGTCATCCCACTGATCGAGCTTTAGTCTACCCTCCACAAAGAGTGGGCTGCCCTTTCGCACATATTGAGCGATCACTTCCGCCTGTTTACCCCATGCATCGATGTCGATAAAAGTGACCTCTTCCTTCGTCTCGCCAGTGTCCGTCTTGTACTGACGGTTGACGGCCAAGCCGAGCCGGGCGGTGGCGGTTCCCTTTGGGGTATAGCGAAGCTCCGGATCCCGGGTGAGATTGCCGAGAAGAATAACCTTGTTGTAGCTCGCCATAGGTAGGGCGTCCGGAGTGGGATGGTTGGCGTGAGAGCAGCACCTCGGCTACTTTGCCGCGACCGGCTTGGGGGATTCGTGGAACAGCACCCGGAAAACTTCCGCCACGTGTTGAAACTTGGTCTGCAGCACGGTCAGCACCACGGGCGGAGCCTCAAAAACTACGTTGACGTAGTGTCCCGCCGTGTTTCGCTTGTTGGCGACGCGGACGAACGATTTTTTGTCCATTTTTTGGACAGCCTCAACCTTACCACCCGCAGCGGTAATCTCGGTGGATAGCTTGTCGACTGCATCTTTCAATTCTTCTTCCTTGCCCGCTAGGTTCAAAATAAACAGACCTTCGTAACGTTTCACAATTATCCTTTTAGTGCGGCCGGTCATTCCACCGGACCATTTAGTAAACTCATTGCCTTGCTGATTCCATCGGTCGCCCAGGTTTCCACCTGCCGCCGTGCCTTACATAGAACCGATTCCATTACTGCGATTTCATCATTTGTGAAGCGACCGAGCACATGGCCGGTGATTTCCCGGGCCTTGGAATCGGGTCGAGCGATCCCCACTCGCAGCCGGGGATAGCCTCGGGATCCGAGGTGACGTTCGATGGATTCGAGTCCGTGATGTCCGCCCGGGCTACCTTCCGGCCGAAGCCGGAGGGTTCCCAGGGGGAGATCGGCGTCATCGACCAGCACGAGAACATCTGCCGGAGCAACCTTGTAATAGGCTGCGACCCGTTGGACGCATTCGCCGCTGGCGTTCATAAAGGTCTGCGGCTTGCACAACACAAACCGCCGGCCCTCAAACGTCGCTTCCGTCAATTCTGCAAAGAACATCTGCTCTTTTCGCCAACGCCCACCCCAACTTTCGGCCAAGCGGTCCACCAGCATAAAGCCAGCGTTGTGGCGGGTGTCTCGATATTCCCGCCCGGGATTTCCCAGTCCGACGATCAATGCCGGTTCGCTCACATCGGACGAGAAGACCAAACTCGGCCCAGGCCGAATTCAGCCTCCAAAAACTATTCTTACTACTTTTTCTTTTCGGCGGGCTTCTTGTCGCCGGCCTTGGGATCAGCCGCCGGAGTGGTGCCGTCCTCTTTCTTTTCCTTGAGCATCTCCGGTTGCTTTGCATCCCCTGCGGCCGCTACGGGCGTCTCCACCACTTCCGCAATCGGAGCCGCCACGGCAAGAACGGTGAGATGCTTGTCTCCAAGGATTTCAACCCCGGCAGGAGGCTTAATATCACCGAGGTGAACGGAATCCCCGACGTTGAGCGCCGACACATCCACGGAGATTTGGTCCGGAAGATCTCTCGGCAGAGCGCGAACCCGGAGTTTGAGCAGCACATGTTCGAGTGTTCCTCCGGCCGACTTGACGCCGATGGATTCACCGACGGATTCCACGGGAACCCGGATTGTGACCATTTCGTCCGGCTTCACTTCATGAAAATCCACGTGAAGCACTTCACCCGACAGTGGGTGGTGCTGAACATCTTGGACCAGGGCAAGCCGGGTGGGTCTCGCATCGCCTTTGATCGCGAGGTCGACCAGAATGATCTCGCTGTGGGCGGTGTGAACCAATTCGCCAAATTCCTTTGCGTCCAGTTCCAGATTTTGAGCCGGGGCGGACTTGCCGTAGACGTTGGCGGGGATTTGGCCCCGGGCGCGAACGGCCCGGGAACCTTTGCGTCGCGCGAGCGAACGCGGTGATGCGTGAAGTGCTACTGATTTCATATCGTTGTATCTGCCGATGCCCAATCCCCATCCAGGAATCCAGGTCGTCAGCCCTTAAACTCGAAGAGCGAAGTGACCGACGAATTGGTGTGAATTCGCTGGATGGCTTCGCCCAACAACCCGGCCACGGAGAGAGTCGTTATTGACACCCCGCTCACGACCGGACGGGTTACTGTATCGGTCGTAATCAATTCGTCAATCACTGAATTCTTGAGCCGCTCAATCCCCAGGTCGTTCAGGAGCGCATGGGAAACAGCGGCTCGGATCTTCCGGGCTCCCCGCCCTTTGAGCAGCGCTGCCGCATTGACCAACGTTCCAGCCGTTTCGGCTAGATCATCAACGAGGAGGATGTTTTTCCCGTCGATTTCTCCGATCAACGAAATCGCCTCGGTTTCGGTCGGACTCTTGCGCCTCTTGGCAACAATCGCCAGTTCGGTTCCGAGGGTTTGCGCATACGCCGCCGCCATTTTCAGGCCACCCAGATCCGGGCTGACCACTACCATGTCGTCGATCGGGTTGCGCTTAAGGTAGTCGAAAATGACGGGAGCGGCATAGAGATGATCGACGGGGATGTCGAAAAACCCCTGAATTTGCTGAGCATGCAGATCCATGGTCAGCACTCGATTTGCACCGGAGGCCACAATCAGATTGGCAACCAGTTTGGCGGTGATGGGCACACGCGGCTGATCTTTCCGGTCTTGTCGTGCGTAGCCATAGAACGGGAGCACGGCGGTTATCCGGCTCGCACTGGCTCGGCGGAGAGCATCGATCATGATGAACATTTCCATCAGATAATGATTTGCCGGCGGGCTCGACGACTGGACAACGAAGACGTCTTCGCCGCGGACATTTTCGTCAATCTTTACGAACGTCTCGCCGTTTGGGAATGCCTTGACGGTGGACCGCCCGAGCTGGATGCCGATGGAGTGGCAGATTTCCCGGGCGAGGATGGGATTGGAGTTGCCGCTGAAAACTTTCACAGGTGTGGAATAACAAAGACTCCCACGAAATCATGAGAGCGCTTGCTGAGGAGAAGGCTGCGAAGCTTGCCTTGGGTGGGCAAGAGGATTTCCACAAAAAGGAGGAATCTCTGGCAAGGGTCACCGTATGAACTAATCGGCTCCGGTCCCGTGCAGGAGCCGTCGCCACCAGGTTTGTTTGGGAGAAATTCGCCGGGCCGCAAGTTCACGGAAATCACGACGCACGGTGTGGCGGGCCCAGAACCCGACGGAGAGACTGCAGAGGACACTGAGTACGAACCAATGCATCCGGTCAGCTTCAATCGAAAGAATGTCCACTGGCCGGGTTGATCCACCTCCCCCCAGGCTCCGGAGATGGGCGAGCGTGGTACGGGCCGATTGCAGTACTCCCCAGATCAACCATGGCAACCCGAGCGTCACCAGCAGTGTTTCCGTTACCGCGCGATTAGGGATTGGCGATGAGATTCCCCGCCACATTCCGCACCACCCGAGGGCCCAAAGATCCACGCCGTACACGATCACCAGAGTTGCGACAGTTTTCCAATCTACCGATCCACTCTGCCCGGGAAACATTGGCACGGACGCTATCAGCACCAGGAAGGTCAACGAGGGCCAAAGAAATTGACGTCGAAGGGCGCGCCAGATTCCTTGGAAAAAATCGTCGTTCGTGATGGGGGTCGTCAGCAGCAATTCGAGGGCGCCCGCCCGACGATCGTCGGCGAGTTGTCGACACGCCTCACCGGCAAACCAGAATTTCAGCAACCCTCCCAGGATCGTTGTCCACGGAACGATGACATCCCGATGCAGGGTATTGGTGAGGTCTGTCGTAATGGTTCCGTAGGCCAATCCGGCAAGTGCGGCAGCGAGCAAGGCCCAGACCATGGCCGGTTTCCGAACCTCACGACCTGCCAGCCACGCAAAAGCGCCCGTTTTTAGGCATTTAAGGCGGTGCTGACGTCTTCGTTCTTTGGGGCCGAACCGCCACCAGTCGGTGATTTCCTTCCAACTCGCGTGTCCCGGAGCGGGTGGAGACTCCTGGCGCGCCCATCGCAGGCGGCGGGCGGCGGCGAGTAGGAAGATCCAACCGAGCGAGTGAATCCAGAGCATCGAGAACCAATAACGCCATGGGGCGATTACCAGAGGGATGCCTCGTGGCAGTTTGTGCAGGAGCGGGAATATTAGGCTCGGCATCAACATTCCCGCGATGGCGTCCATGGACGGTTGAAATTGTCCCGAGGAGCTGGCGATATAAATGAGAACGAGGAACGGGGTGAAGGTGCCGATGCACACGGACAGCAGAGCGAGGCTGGTGACGGCTCTCTCCTCTCGCATCCAGCTGGAAAACAAGATGGTGAGTGTCAGCGAAAAAAAGAGAAGATTGAAGAGAGCGAGCGCCGTTTGGATAAATTCAGCGCCGGTGATTCCTCCAAATAATAATGCGTAGCCCAGAAGGGGGACCATTCCCAGCAGACCATAGCCTGCTGCGATCGCTTTGCCGGAGGCCTTTCCGAGAATGATGTCCATGGGTTTCAGATCGGTGAGAAACAACAGGCCCAGCGTCCCTTCGCGCACCTCCTCGCAGATGCATGACGCCGCGAGTGCCGGCCCCGCAAACAACGCATAGAGCGCGAGGACCCCGGTGAGGCTGAGGAACAGATATTCACCCCACGCGGAACTGGGAACGTTGTTAAGGAGGAGCAGCAGGCTTAGCACGCTCGCCGTCGCAACTCCGGCCATCGCCAGTCCGGACCGCACCCGCCACGTCAGCGGTCGACGCGACGCTTCGCGCAATTCTCGATCGACGATGGGTAGAAAGGCCATGGGACGACAGATCCGTGGGGACTCGCCTAGCGGCGCAGAAACCGGAGCCACCCACTGGAGCGTCTGGTTCCCGGTACGATCGTCGCGAGTTCTCGGAACCGGGTGGACAGCGTGCGACGGCAATGCAGCAGCCAGGCGACATCGATCGCGGCGCCGATTGCCGCCCAGGCCAGTAACAAAGCGGCGAAGCCGATATTTTCGCCAAGGAAACCCAAGATGGCCGTACGCGATGCCAGGAGGAGGGTCCCCACTCCGGTTGTCACGAGCCACGGAATGAAGATAACGCGCAACAGGACGCCCCCCGCCGAGCCTTCGCGGGTGCCCTGTCCCACCATTCCGAGCCACATGCCGACCCAGCAGAGGGCAAAAAAATCGAGCACCAGGAAGCCCATACGGAGGGTCCACAGGAGAAGCCACAACCCTCTTTCCTCGAAGCTGCCTGCATCGTTCTGCAGAAGGAACACTCCATCCACGATCAAGACCACTGCCATTGCCGTGCCGAAATGCCGCAGCAGGCCCGCCACCTGCCCGTGGAGGAGTTGGGGTATCGTCAGGTCCGTCGAAAGGTATAGTTCCATTGCCCCACTTCTCCGGTCCTGAGCGAACAGGCGTGGCGCTTCGCTGGCCACCCATACCTTGAGGATGAAGTGGGCGAAGATCGAGGTGATCAAATAGGTCCCGGAGTTCAAGAAGCTGGATCCAAAATACCAGCGAGAGAGGAGGAACAGGCTACCACCGCCACTCAGGACCATCCAGAGCAGGGGGCGCTTCCAGGGTTCCCGGCTGGTCAGCCAGAGAATTGGATTCCGATCCAGGAGTTCTCGGCGGGTGGTACACTCGAATTCTCGACCGGCCCGCCCGGGAACGCGCAGACCGCCACGGACGGCTTGTGACTGCTGCCATGAGCGGGGCAACCACAGACTGGCGACCACCAGGGCGGACCAACCGACGGCGTGGATCATGGCGAGGTTCAGCCAGAAAAGTTCTTTATTATCCAGGTGAAATCTCCGAAACCAAACCCCCTGAGGCACGCTCCGGTAAAGCGTATCGCTGGCCAGGGAGAATCCACCGAGGGGCGTTGCCCAGCCGCATATTGACGGGAACGGCTTGGCTGAAAGAATAGCGATCAACCAGCCGACCAACGGGAACCCGAGGCAGAGAAGGACGATGAGCTGCCCGGCGGTCAGGGCCGCCCTCCGAGAATTGATACTGATTGCCGACGCGAGCATGCCAAGAGCCAGTGAGGCGAACAGGGTGTTCGCAAGCACAAGAATCATTCGCCAAAACTGGCTGAAGGCGACACCGCCCATCATCAGGGTGATTGCCAATACGGGCAACACGGCCAACAATTGGTAGAAGGCCCCCACCGAACTCGCGGTGAGCTTTCCTAGCACAACGTCATAACCACGGAGGTCCGTGAGAAAAAGCAGGCCAAGCGTTCCTTCCCGTCTCTCTTCGCTCAGGCTGTCCGAACTGAAGGCGATTCCGGCGAAGACCGCATACCCCATGGTGAATCCGGCCAGCATCCAAAACAGCTGTCCACCCAATGCGTTGAGTGAGCGATACCCACTGGCGTTGATCCAGTACCACCAGACCCCGATGGCCAGTGCGACTGCCGCCGCCACACTGCGCGCCCAATAGGTGGACGGCCGCCGGGAAGCGGCGCGAAGCTCACGGTCAACGATGGGCAGGAGAGTCATACGATCGCGCCCGGGTGGCGATGTTCCTAGCGACGTTCGTATCGACGCACGTCAGTCATTGCACTCCGTTGAAAGGATCGGCGCATCGCCCAATCATCCGTGTCGAACGGGAGTCCCGATGCCAGGGTTTTGAAACCGTGATCCAGGTCGACGGTGGCCCGGCCATAGAAAAACCCGGTGATGACCATGCTGACAAAGAGGAAGACAAAGGCTCCTCTCGCACCGGGTTCCCCGCCTGTCAGAAGCAAGAACGGAACGAGCAGCCATCCGGGTGCCAGCGAGCGGAGGAGGGTGTCGCGCAGCGCCTGGTAAGCACTCGATGCACGCAGTGCGTGTCGTGCTCCGATGGAAATAATCATTGAAAAATCGAACCCGAGAGCCACCACGCCTCCGAGCAAGGCGACGACGCAGAATCCTTGAATCGAGGAGCCGCGTGAGAACGCTTGCAAAGGCCCGCCGTTGGAAGCCATCGCGGCGAGTAGCAGAAAGTTAAGTGCCAGGAGGATCAGCAGAGCCGTTCTGAATTGGATGCCGATTCCCCGACGCAGGCCGTCCAGAAAATCCTTCCGTTCCAGCCCCGCGACCATCAGCAATTCGAGCCCACCACTCGATCGATCCGACCCCAGGCTGGAGGTTGCGGCGACGGCGAGTTGGAACTTAACCAACTGGTGAGCGACGTACGCAACCCCGCTGGCAATCATGAATGCCGGCCATCTGGAAGAATTTGTGCCCCCGACGATTGAAAATCCATAGGCGACCCCAAATACCACCAACAGGGGAACCAGGAGCATCATCAGGTTGCCGCGAAGCGGCCGCACCACCCGTACCAACCAACCGTAGGGCTGTGTTTCCATCAGGTGCTGCCAGTGGACGTGGCGCCAACCTACGAGCGGATGCGTCGAGCCACGAAACCCCTCGGGTCGCGCCACCGCTACGGGAGTTGTGAGATCCTGCCAGCAGCGCGGCAGAAGAATACACGCAGCGAGCAACGCGGTTGCGGCAATTCCCGCCTGGACCGGCAATCCGATTTCTAGGGCGCGACGCGCCTGCGACAAATTGGCGCGGCGAGGATCATCCAACGCATAAATGAGGCTGTTCACCGGACTGAGCGCCGCGAGCCAGTCTGTCGCCGTTGGCGGCCGCCAATACTTCCAAAACCAATCCGCTCCAATCGTCACAAACGTAAGAACAAAGAGGCTGGCGAGAGTTGCCGTGAGGGCGGTGCGGAATTCGCGGGTCACGGAGGACCAAAAGACCCCCAAAGTGAGCGAAAGAATAAGGGTGACGAAGAGGACCAGCACGACACGGCCAAACTGCCCGAAGGTCACGCCCCCGAAGAGTAGCGGCAGCGCGAGGATTGGGAAGATTGCGATCAAGCCGTAAACGGCCTGAAGCGAGCTGGCGGTCAGCTTGCCGAGGATGATGTCAAATCCTCGGAGATCAGTCAGAAAGAGCAACCCGAGAGTGCCTTCCCGTTTTTCAAACGTGAGCGAATCCGCCGTGTGTAACGGCCCGGCCAGGAGCGCGTAGGCGAAGGCGATCGACGCGATCACTCCAAAAACGAAATCCGCCCGGGGATTGATCTGCAGTCCGGTGCCGATCACCGCGTAGATCAACATGCTGGACGCAGCGAAGAACCGTGACCAGTGGGTCAGCGGCCGTTTGGAGGCGACCTGAAGCTCGCGTTGAACGATCGGTAGCACGGTGAAAGGGGGCGTGGGCGGCGAACGAGCGGTGAGGATTCTTCCGGGGGTTACTGAGTCTCCCCCTTGGTCACTTGCAAAAATACTTCCTCAAGACCCATTTCGTCGTCGCGGAACTCGGTCAATCGCGCCCCACCTTTAACCAACGTCTCTGCCAGAATGGCGGGATCCGTGTCGTGGCTGACGAGTGTGACTTTTATCCGGCCTTCGATGACCTCGGTATGGTGCACCGCCGGACACTGTTGCAGCAGGTGGAGTGCGGTGGCTTCGGGAGTTGCCCGGACCCACATCACCCGGGTCTCCGACATCTGCTCGCGGACGCCTTGCACGGGGCCCGAGTAGATCAGCTTGCCCCGTTCGATAATGGCGCAGCGGTTACAGAGCGTCTGGAGTTCGCTCAGGATGTGGGAGCTGATGATGATGGTTTTTCCCATCCGTTGTAGTTCCTGAAGGATCGCCATCATCTCAATGCGGGCTCGCGGATCGAGGCCCGAGGCGGGTTCGTCCAGGAGGAGCAGCTGTGGGTCATGAATGAGCACTCGTGCCAGCCCCAGTCGCTGCTGCATGCCGCGGCTGAGCGCGCCAATTAGGGCGCCCTTCTTCTCACTCAGACCCACCAATTCCAGAACATCGCTGACGGTTTTTTCCCGGGCGGCGGCTGGGATCTTGTAGCAGGCGCCAAAGAAATCCAGATACTCGGTCACTTCCATGTCCTTATAAACACCAAAAAAATCGGGCATGTAACCGATCAGATGACGGACCCGATCCGCCTGCCGGACGACGTCGTGCCCGAGAACCTCGGCGCGACCGCTGGACGGGGTCAAAAAAGTGGCCAGGATCCGAAGGGTCGTTGTTTTACCGGCGCCATTGGAGCCGATGAATCCGAAGAGATCCGCCCGATTTACGGTCAGGCTGAGTCCGCTGAGTGCGGTCATGTTGCCGTAGGTGCGGCTGAGATCGTGGATCTGCACCGCCGGAATGGAAGGCGGGGCGGAGGCTTCGCGCGCGGCGAATTTGAGATTGGCGTCACTCATGGCGGCGTGGGTTAGAAGATCGACTACGGAGCAAAAAGGTGTCAGGCGGCGACGCAGTCGTCGGTTTCAGGGTTTTATGGAGGGGACAACCAGGCGGACAAGAGTTCCCTTGCGACTTCGAACTGCGGGGAACTTGTTGAGTGTGGGGATCAGGGTTTCATCCGGAATCCAAGCAAACAAAAGGGTGTTACCACGTTCAACCAAAGGCGTCAGATCCGAACCCAGCGGATAGATCCCGTCCCGTTCGGGCCCTTGAAGCAGGGATGGAAACGAGGCGGCCACGCTGCTGCCCCCCCAATCGCTGATCGTGCCGCCAACACCACCCCCCAGAATTTTCTGCCGCTCGACCACTGCCGTCGCAAAGGTGCTTTGGAACTGTCCCACCCAGTCGCGCAGCACCCGGCCTTCGCGGTCGCGACGGTTGAACTCCTTGCTTTGATTGGCGCTCAGTCCTCCCAGTTCGTGGACGGTTCCGTTGTGGATCACCCAGATTTTTTCGATGGATTTTCCCAGAGTGTTCTCCACGCGGATGGCAAAGCCGTCGGCGGTCTCGGTCAGCACGGTCTTCACGGGGGTAGCCATTTCTTCCTCCCAGTCGCTCACGTGCATTTGGCTCGTCCAGACGGGCACATAGATGTCCGCGCCGAATCCGCTTTTTGCCGCCAGATGGAGGGTAGAGCGGCCCTCACTCCGGTTCCCCATCCACAGACCTCCCGATTCTGGCCGCAGGGTGGCATTGGCGACGTCCGAGCGGATGTGGTAGGTCTCGTTGGCGGGAGAATAGATGCTGGCAAATGTGCGGCCGCGAATTTCGGCACCGGCAATCCGCGGATAAACGTCGGCGACGTGCAGTTCATTCCATTCGGTCTGACCCGCACGAAGTTTGAAGCCGATCCAATAAATGAGCAGGGAAAAGAGCGCAACGTAGGCAGGAAAGGTCAACCAAGTGAGCATGGGACGCTTGATTTTTTTCAACCACCACTGGTCGATCGGGCCGATCACTGCGAGGTAGGCCACCAGGAGGAGAAGCAGGGCTCCGACCGGGAGTTTCCGGATCTGGGTCGTTTCAACCATCGCTCCGAATACGGTGTCGAGACTTCGGTTACCGAAGTAGGTCGCCACCTGGCTTCGATCGGTGAGCAGCAAATTTTGCGGCACTCCGGCGACACGCGCCCAGAACTCCGGACGGAACTTCCAAGTCTTGATTGGGTCTCGCTCAGGATTGAAAGCCAGAACGGTTACCAACCCGCGTCCGCGCGGGCCACTGACAATGAGAGGAGCGTTGGTCGGCCCATAGCTCAACGTTCCACTGAGCGCGAGCAATCCGACCAGAGGGAGATCGGAGTGGTCGAAGGAAGCGTCGGCGGACAGCCGTGAGAAGGACGTGGCACGGGAGGGTTCGTCCGAGCCGTGGGGAGGTTCGTAGCCAAACCGCAGTGCCGAACCGGGCTGGCCGGGATGATCGAGATCATCCCGAATTAGCCATTTGTGCAGTTCTCCATTCATCCGGCGGGAGCTGAGACCTCGCACCTGAGCGGGAAGAAGGTCCCGAAGCCAGAGGGCCGTTCCGAGGTCCCCCGGTTGTTCGACCGTTACGATGAGGTGCCCGCCGCCTTGCACCCAGGCCTGCAGCGCCTCCACCTCCTTCTCTTTCAGCAGGAGGGCTTTTTCGCTATTGAGGTAAAGGCCGTTCAGCTGTTCCAGCGCGAGCGGGTTGTCTGGAAAGAACTCGGGCTGGAGGCGTACGACAACGGGAGCCGAATCGTCCGCCCGGGTGCTGTCGATCTTTGGAAAAACAGGAAGCCCGGCGAACTGCCCGGGGAGTGCTCCCAAGACATACGTTTGCCAGGGAGCGATTCGAGGGCGTTGGCCCGGGCGATCTTCCCGGATTTTCCCACTCGAATCGACGAGGCGAACGTCCAGGCTGAAAACGCCTCCTCCCGCAGCAAATGCCGGGAAAATGATCCGTTTGCGAGTCCCTGTTGGGAGCTCAACCTGATACCGTTGACGCTGCCCTCCCAGTTGTCCGGGTGCCACTTCGATGGCTCCGTCAAAGGCAGGTCCGTCATTGAACACCTCGATGCTAACGGGGAACCAGCTCATCATTCTCACCGTGTTGTCGTAGCCGAGAAAGACGTCGAACTGGATCTTTCCCCACGCCGACGTTAGGCAGACAAGCAGGCCGAGGAGGCAGAGGAACGGGCGAAACAGGGCAGGCATGCGAGTGGGTCGGTGCCTATCTCTATACCGATTGGCGGGTAGGCGGTGCAATGGTGAACTCTTGGACCCGGCTCGTCGAAAAGGTTCACGAACAGACTTTCCTTTGCAGGCATTTCCCGAGGTGAGGCCCCGGTTCAATCAAAAAAGAGGCATCCTCGGTATCGAGGATGCCATTCAAAAAACAGAAGAGTGACGGTTGCGGCGGGCCCGGTCGGCCTTGGGCACCTTATTTCTTGGCCGTGCTCGTCGCCACGGCTGCGTTGAGTCGCAGTTGAAGTCTTGATCGCTTGCGGCTAGCCGCTTCCTTCTTCACGACGCCCGATTTCGCTGCTTTGTCGTAGGTGGACGCCGTGTCACTGAAGAGGCGACGGGCTTCGTCGATCTTACCTCCCTCGAGCGCGGTCAGAAATTTTTTCTCGACCGTCTTGAGCCTGGATTTTACGGAGACGTTTTGGGCGGCTTTACGGGCACTGCCTCGAACGCGTTTTTCGGCGGACTTGGTGTTCGGCATAGCGATTCAGTTCAAAAACAAGAACGGGAACGATATCGGCCTACCGGGCGATGTCAACGGCGCAAATTAGACGCTGGAGGCGGAAGGAAGCCAATAGGAACGGGCCTCCTCTCCTCAGTCCTGCCCATGTACCGCCCCCTCACCCTGCCTTCCCCCCGCTCGGAGCGGGCGGAAGGAACTGGCAAGACGCACAATACCGGCAAGCCTGTTGCGCCGTCGCAGGCGACCCTGGTTCTCGCAGCGCGAGAACCACCACCATTTTGGGATAGGGCTCCGATGAACCCCATTTGGGTAGGGTTTGTCGCGCTGCGACGAACCCGCCTGCGCGGAGCAGGGGGAGAGAACCCACCGAACTTAAAGTGCGCGCCGTGATGCCATGAACCGAAAAGCACTACCTCACCCGGCCTTCGGCCACCCTCTCCCCCGCTCCGAGTGGCGGAGAGGGCGAAGCAACGGTCGGTTCATGGAGAGCGTCGCCTTCGCCGATCATTGGCAATGGATCTTCCAGCCTGTACTCTTGAGGCATGTCAGAGAAAACGGTAGACCAGATCTCGGTGACGCTTCGGGATATGTACGGGAAGGGGATTGCGGCGATTCAAAAGAACAATTTGGATTACGCCGTCACCTTACTCTCGACGGTTCTGCGGCAGGAACCCTCGTTTTTTGAGGGGCGTCAGGCATTGCGCGCCGCCCAGTTCAAGAGGTCAGGGGGCAAAGCGAGTTTTTTTCGCAAGTTCGTTGGAGCCGCCAGTACATTGACCAAGGGACAATTAGCCCTCAGGAACAATCCTCAGGAGGCGCTCATCGTTGCGGAGGAAGTACTCAATGAAGATCCGAGCAATAAGGATGCGCATGAGCTGCTGGCGGACGCCGCGCTTCTGATGCAAATGCCGAAGACAGCGGTCCTCTCGCTGGAGGTCGCTTTCCGTGCTAATCAGGCGAACCGGAAGTTGGCGGAGAAGCTCGGAGACACCCTCTACGCTCTGAAACAAAATGAAAGGGCGGAGAAAATCTTCCGAGATCTGGTTTCACTTCATCCGCGGGATTCTGGGTTGAGCGAGAAACTCAAAAATGTACTCGCAACGCGGACCATGTCCGAAGGGGGGTATGAAAACGTGGCCGAGGGGACCGGCTCCTATCGGGACATTTTGCGCAACAAGAGTGAAGCCGTCCTTCTGGAGCAGGAGCAACGAACGGTAAAGGATCCGGAAGTGGCGGCTCGACTGATTGGAGAGTACCAGGCGCGGCTGGAGGCCGAACCGGAAAACCTCAAGCTAATGAGTCAAATCGCCGAACTCTACGCTGAACGGAGGGAGTACCCACTTGCGATTGAGCACTTGGAGCGAATGCAGGCCACCCGTGGCGTCGCGGATCCGGCGATTGCGCGAAAGGTCCACGAATACCAATTGAAGAAGTTCGATCAACAAATTGGACAGATAGACCCCGCCGGAGTGGATGCGCCAGGGCAGCGCACGGACCTTGACTCGAAGCGAGGAGCTCTCGTTTTGGACGAGGCCCGGAAGCGGGCGGAATTGTACCCAACGGACCTCATGATTCGATATGAGTTGGGTGTGCTGTATTTTGAGGCAGGTCGACTGGGGGAGGCGATCGCCGAGCTGCAAAAGGCCCAGAATCTTCCGAGTAAACGCATCGCCGCAATGAGTCTCCTTGCCCAGGCATTTTCCAAACGCGGTATGAATGATCTCGCAGTCCGGAAACTTCAGGAGGCAATTAAGGAGAAGCAGATGTTTGATGACGAGAAGAAGGACCTGCACTATCAGTTGGGTACGGTCCTTAACGCGATTGGCCGGCGTGACGAGGCGATGGAGCAATTCAAGATCATTTACGAACAAGACATTGGATATCGGGACATCATGGCCAAGGTGGATGCATTCTACGCGAGCCCGACTTGAGCGAACTCCTGCTACTGCATCCGGGCCTTCACTTTGGCCTCCTCGAGCAGCTTTTGTTCCTCGGGTAGTAGTTTTCCAGCCTGGGCCTTGGTCAGGTACTCACGGGCGCGGTTTCGGTCGCCGGCCTCGGCCAGGAGGTAACCAAAGGTCAAGTTGATACCGGACTTGTCCAGTTCCACGAGGGGAAGCTTTTCCATCTGAGTCAGTGCTTCCGTGAGTCGGTTCTGACGGGCGAGCGCGAAGGCATAGGTTGCGACATAGGTCGGTTCGCTCGGTGCTGCCTGATACAATTCATCCGCGAGCCGGACCAAGTCAGGCGCATCCAGTTTGAGTAGCAGGCCGAAGTAAATCGTATTGTTCTTGGCGGCGAGATTTCGATTATTCAGCTGCAATAGCTTTCGGGCGACTCGGTACTGACCGAAGGTGTTGTCGGTCAGGAGGTATTCTCGGAACAGCGTCATCAGCGCATTCTCCTGACTCGAGGTGCCATTGGCGATTTCCCACCACGTCTCCTCGCGTTGGACGGGCATTCCCCAGACGCCAGCGGAGTTTGCGAGTGTTTCCAGCAGACTCGGGACGCTTCGGGCGGACTGGATGGCCTTGGCCCACAGGCCGGCGATGGTACCCGGTGTCTGTTCGTCATGCGGCAGGTTATGCACCGCTCTGGCTTCGTACGCGAATCGCAGGCACTGCCGGAATCCCCAATCCGCACCCCGCACCCAGTTGCGCAGTCCCAACCAGTCTTTCACCGCCACATAAAGTTCCGCGACCGCGATCCCGGGGCCGGAAGTCTTGAGCAGTTCTGGTGGCAGAGTACGGACCCACGCCATCGCCGAGGCACTCATGCCGGCGGAGATCTGCCAGGTGATCAACTCGGTTAGGGAATTTGGCTGTTGAATTGCGACCGGCTTCAATTCTTCGAGTGTGTTGGTGAACGCAGGACGATCGGAGATCTCCAGAACTGCCAACCGCAGGAGTTTGTCGGAAAATGCCGCATTAGTCAGTTTGGAAAGTCTGGTGCTGTAGTCGATCGCTTGCGCAATATCCTGACGACTCACCGCATCTCGCGTGAGAAGGTCGAGCGCGGCCCGATGGTTTTTTGACGAGGGGGCGATTTTCCCCAACATTTCCCGCGCCGCCATCCGGCTCGTTTCTTCCGGGAGACTCAACTGAGCTCGAGCAAGATTGATCTGCTTGAGTTCGTCATTGGGCGTTAACTGGAGCGCCTTCGTGAAGTGGAATTCCGATCGCAAGTAATCACCGAGTCCAAAATAAATCGTTCCCGCAGTTTCGTGATAGAACAGGGAATCGCGTTCTTTCGCAGGAAACCGGTCCAAGGCGCCCCGGGCTGTTATAAGGTCGTGAAAAACCAGCGCGGCTTGGGCCAGTTCAATTTGGTTTTCAACCCGCCCCGGGTCCAGATCTGCGATGCGGGATCGCCAGAGAATTTCATCCCGAAGGCCCAGTCTCGATGCAATTGCAGCCATGATGCGCATGACCCGCACATTGCTGACATCCTGCTGAAAGAGCCGACGAGCCGCCATGGAGGCGTCCTTGAGTTTTCCTTCCCTAAAAAGGGCCTCGGCTCTTGTGAGAAGTCGATCATCGCGCCACCGGGCGTACAATCCGGAACCTTTGGTGCGCCACCCAACAACGCCGATGATTGCCAGAAGCAGCAGGGCGCAAAGCCATATGACGAGACGGCGACCTTTGTCTCTTGAATTGCCGGCTCTGGACCCTCGGCGTTGTTTTTCTTCCATGGAGATCAGTCAATTAGACTGTGGCGTTCACTGTACGAACAGACTTCAAACTTGCGCCAGCCAAAAGGTTTGTCAGTACCGCGAGGGTCTCCATTCAAAAGTTGTTGGTTTCAACTGGTGCCCGTGCGGCCAGCGACCCGTATCATCCCCCGACAAATGCCGTCCTACCCACGTCGAAGAACCGCCGCTCAAATTCTAGTGCTGTGCTGTGTCTTCTGGGCATTCAGCTTCCCATTTACCAAGGCGTTGCAGTCTCTCGGCAATCAGTCGGTCCCGGGCGTCAGCTCGGTGTTCCTTTCCGCCTGGGCTGTGGTGATTCGATTTGGAATTGGCGCGCTCGTGCTCTGCGCCATGACGGCGCGGCGACTTCCAAAAATCTCCAAGTTGGAGGTGCAGCAAGGGGTCGGGTTGGGTTTTTTTGGAGGGCTTGGCATGTTTTTTCAACTCGATGGGTTGGCGTATACGCAGGCGTCAACGTCCGCGTTTTTTACCCAGGCCTATTGTGTTATGATCCCGGTCTGGTTGGCCGCAAGGCAACGGAAATGGCCGCCGGCCCCGGTATTGTTGGCCTGCAGTCTGGCGGTGGCCGGGGCAGCCGTTCTCGCTGATTTCAGCCCTCAAAACTTGCGCCTCGGTCGCGGTGAGTGGGAAACGCTCGCGGGCTCCGTGTTTTTTACCGGGCAGATTCTGTGGCTCGATAACCCCCGGTATGCCGCGAACGATGCCGGCCGTTTCAGTTTGGTGATGTTTTTGTCGATGGTCGGCGTCTGCCTGCCGGTGGCTTGGATCTTCGCCGGGCAGCCCTCCAATTTCCTTCGCGTCTATTCTGCCCCGGCCGCCATCGTTCTTCTTCTGCTTCTAATCGTTGGCTGCACGCTGCTGACGTATCTCCTGATGAATCGATGGCAGCGGGAGTTGCCCGCGACCGAGGCCGGGGTGCTTTATTGCAGCGAACCGGTGTTCACGAGCGCCATTTGCCTGTTTGTACCCGGTTGGCTCTCGTCCCTGTCCGGAATCGACTATCCGGACGAGACATTGACCGGGCACTTGCTCCTGGGGGGACTGCTGATCCTGCTGGCGAATGCGTTGATCCAGCTCCGCGGCACCGGGCCTTCGCATTAATCCGCTCGTGGCATTTTTGAAAGCGGGGTCCTTCGAGTCGCTCGCTTGCCTGTTCCCCGAGCACTCCCTAGCTTGGGGACCTCTTTATGGAACAAGTCGTAATCATGGGCACCGGCTGCGCCGGTCTCACCGCCGCCGTCTACACCGCTCGGGCGAATTTGAACCCGCTCTGCTTTACGGGCACGCTTCCCGGAGGTCTGCTCACGACCACGAGCATCGTCGAAAACTTTCCCGGATTCCCCGAGGGAGTGGATGGGTACGAGCTGATGATCCGGATGCAAAAGCAGGCGGAGAAATTCGGGGCGCGCGTTCAGTTTGCCACCGTCGAAAAGGTGGATCTCTCGGGTGACCCACTGCGGTTAGTAGTCGATGGCGAACCGATCGAGACACGCACGCTCATTATCGCAAGTGGTGCCGGACACCGGCATCTGGACGTTCCAGGAGAACATGAGCTCGAGAAAAAGGGTGTTACCTACTGCGCGACCTGCGACGGGGCACTGCCTCCTTTTCGGAACCAACCCCTGGTGGTCGTCGGCGGAGGGGACTCCGCTTGCGAAGAGGCCATGTATCTCACTCGATTTGCTTCGAAAGTTTATCTGGTCCACCGCCGGGATTCTCTCCGGGCTTCCCGAATTATGGCGGAGCGAACCCTTGCCCATCCAAAAATCCAGCCGGTGTGGGACTCCATTGTTACCGCGGTGCATGATATCCAGGCGGACAAGGTCACGGGGGTTTCGTTGAAAAACTTGAAGACCGAGGTTGTGTCGCTCCTGCCCTGTGCCGGCCTTTTTGTGGCGGTGGGCCACATTCCAAATACTCAGTTGTTCCGCGGAGTTCTTGATCTCGATGACGGGGGGTACATCCGGCCTACGACCGGCGCAGCCACCGGTTCGCCGGGGGTTTTTGTGGCCGGGGATTGTGCCGATCGGGTGTATCGCCAGGCCATCACCGCTGCTGGAATGGGCTGCATGGCGGCCATTGAGGCCGAGCGATATCTCGCGGGTCGATCCGGCTGACCCTCAACCCCGCCGTCCGAGCGGGGAATCGGGTGGTACCAGGCCTAATTTCCACGGTGTGTCGGCGTCGTAATCCCAATAGTTACAGGTGATTTCTTCACCCACCGCGATGTCGCGTAGCGCCAGGGTCGTCACCGGTTCGGTTGCCCCGGCGGCCGTCCCCGTGTTGGGAATCGAGGCATGATTCACGAAACACGCATGGTCGCCACTCAAAATGACATCGCCGCTTTGACGGCTGACAAAACAGTACCAGCGCGTGTGCTCGCGTGCGGGACGTGGCAGGGACGCGAACTCGACTGGGTGGAAAACGTGGTCGAAACCGCTTTGAAAACGCCAGATCGGCGTGCCTCGGACGATCGGTTCCGCGGCGAAAAGGCCCGAGCCGTGAATCCGGCTCGGGCCCACCTTGGTGCGGATGAGAAGCATGGTGACTTGCGCACACCGTCCGCTAACCGTCAACATGCATGCAAGGCCCGGATCACTTGGTTGGAGAATAGTCGGTCGGAACCAGATAGACTGATTTCACACCGCCGGGCGCGGTCAGGGATCCGCCGGCGTTTTTTTCGCTCGCCTCACGGGCTGCCTTCCAGGCGGGGTCCGCTCCGAATGCCTTGAACGACGCCGCCGCCGCTTCCTTGGAGGCATGGCTCAACATGTACTGGAGAGTGATCTCCGCCTCCGGCTGGCCACTCATCCGATGCCAGTAGCCGTAGTTTACCATTCCATGCTTTGCGAAAAGCGCGACGGTATGATCGCGAAAGCGGGAATCCAGATTCGCCAACCGCCCCGGGGGCGTGGTGTAGGTGCGCAATTCAAAGACTCGTCCGCCTGGAGCAGAAACTTGCACCGGTGAGGAATAATCCGTCAGTTGGACAAAGTAGTTCTCCGGACTCTTGGCGAGAATTGGGCCGGCAGCTTCCGAGGCTTTGTACGCCGCCTGCCAGTCCGGATCTGCCATGAACGCCTTCCACGAGGCCTCACGCGCCTCGCGACTTGGGTAACGCAGTAGGAAATGCAGCCGCTGATCAGCTGGATCCAGGGGCATCCAGTATCCGATGCTCTCGATCCCATGCTTCTTGAACAAGGGTAGTGTGGCGGTCCGGAAGCGATTGTGCAACGCGTCGGCCTTGCCCGGTTTGATGGTGTACACGCGCAATTCATACACCCGGGTGTCCGGGTCGGCCAGGCACTGCATTGGCCCAGTGCAGGTCGCAACGATGCCAGCGGTAACGGCCGTGAAAGCCGACCAGCCACGAAAACTCAGTAAACGAGGGAATGTGATCATAGGATTCCAATGCCGCCCGGAAGTCGTCATCTCGTCAATAGAAACTCTCTTGCGACCTGCTCTCCGGCTTCTAGCTTTCCGGTCTGGCTGGAGACGAAGGAATCGTCACCGGTCGGGAATCCCATTGAGAGGAACTTTGAGAGGAATACTGTTGCATGAATGATGTTGTTAAGAAACGGGGTCGCTGGTGGCTGTGGATCCTCGCCTCCGTAGTGCTGATCTTCGTTGGAGCGTGGTTTGTCGTGAGTAGCTCTGCGTTTGTTCGGGCGGTCGTCCTGCCGCGGGTATCCGCGGCCACCGGGTGTGATATCACCGTTGAAGACATCTCCCTCAGTCCCTTTTCTCAAATCACACTGCGCAAGCTGCGCCTCTCTCCGCCCGGTTCCGAGACGCTCCTCACGGTCGAGTCGGCATGCGTCCGATATGACGGATTAGGTTTTCTCCGCGGTTCCGTTCGTATTCACGAGCTGTCGATTGATGCGCCGGTACTTACCGTGGTGGAGGCGGCCGACGGCAAGAGCAATTTGGATCGGCTTCTCTCTTCCCTCAATTCGGGGGCGAAGACGCCCGCAAAAGCCGCGTCGGCGCCTCCGAGAATCGATGTGGCCAACATTTCGATTCGCAATGCGACGTTGCGAAAAACTCGACCGGTAGGATTGGCGGGCATTCAAGTCATGGAGCTTTCCAGCTTCAACCTAGCCCTCGATCACCTGAAAAACGGCGGATCGGGCCGCCTGACTCTCGATGGGCTCGGACGGTTCCTGCAACCGATCGATGACAACGTCGAGGCTCGATTGGCCGGTGGGTTGGACCTGACCGTTGGCGACGATTTTCAGCCCAGGATCCTGAACGGCAGTTTTTCAAACCGCATTAATGTTGCCAAAGGGGCGTTTCGGAGCTTTGGCGGCCTCGAAGCGGTGGTGGCTAGCGATCTAACGCCCACGGAGATTCGGTCGCTAGGAATCAGTTTTCGTCAGAATGGCGAGGATTTGGGACGAATTCGTGTCAGCGGGCCGCTGGATCTGGTGAAGAAAAACGGGAGTCTGACCTACGAGATTTCGGGCATCGATCGGCGAGTGCTCGGCGTGCTCGGAGCCACGGCGGGCGGACTCGATTTGGGGCGGACCACCGTTATGGCGAGTGGCCGGGTGGATCTTTCGGCCGCCGGCATGAACATTGCCTCCGCAGGGCGGCTCCAGGTGGGCAACTTCGGGGTGACCTCAACCAATGGTGTCACGCCGACGATTGATCTCGATTTGGCCTATCAGGGTTCGGTGAATCTGGACGACAGCACAGCGGTTGTCAGCAAGTTGGATCTTTCCGGAAAACAGGGGGATCGAGCTCTGCTCAAGGCGGCTCTCGATCGGGCAATGAGCTTGGCGTGGGGGAAGGGCGGATCCGGGTTCCGGGAATCAACGTTCACCGTGGAGCTCGCGGGTCTTGCTCTCGCCGAATGGCGCCCGCTCCTCGGGCCGGATGTTCCATCTGGCGCCCTCGATGCCAAGCTGCAGGTGCATGCTGAAAAGGAGGGGCGGGTCCTGCGGTTTTCTCTGGGTAGTGAAGGGCGTGATCTGTCCGCCCGGGTCGCTGGCAGTCGCGTCGAAAATGCCACGCTAAAGGTTTCCGCGGAGGGTACCGTTGAAAATTTCAAAGCGGTGACCGTCGACAAATTTTCGGCGGCACTCCAGCAGGCCGGTCAGGCTCTCGGAGTTCTGGAGGGAACTGTCAATTTTAATCCGGATTCCCGGGTGGCCAATGCTCAGTTCAACGGATCCGCAATTCTCCCTTCCGTCACTGGCCTGTTTCCCGTGCCCGCACTTACGGCACGGGCCGGGGAGCTCAAGTTCACCGGACAGCTCGCGGGGAAACCGACAGGAACCAATTTGACGGTCAGCGTGAATCTCGCCCGATTTTCCGGACAGTACGGTGATTTTACGTTTAACGAGTACCCGGCGGAATTGGTATTGGTCGCGGACTTCGCCAACTCGGAACTCCGCATCTCCCGGGCAACGGTCACGGCCGGTCAAGGAGGCGCATTGGATCTGTCCGGAAATTATAATCTGGACCGCCGGAAAGGACGCCTGGTTGCCAAGTCCAGAAATCTGAATCAGTCGGCACTCGGACCCTTTCTCGCCGCCGCTCTCCGGCCGAAATCCCTGCAATCGCTGAGCATCGACCTGGACCTGACGGCAGACATCGATGCGGCCGGGGACTCGCAGATGGTTGGGGAGATGCAGATGAAAAATCTCGTGGTGCACGAAAATGGCCGCCCGATCGGACTACCGGCGAAACTCTCGGTATCCGGCGACGGTGGCATGCGGGGGACGCTCGTCGACATCCGCCGGCTTATTTTGGAAATCGACCCGACAGCGCGAGCCAAGAATCAGTTAACCGCCACGGCGCGCCTTGATCTCGGGACCAACAAACCGATTTCGAGTACATTCTTATTGCAGAGCGACGGCCTGGATCTGACGTCTTTGTACGACGTTTTCGCTCGCAACCCGGCCGGAAGCGCATCTCCGGCCAAAGTCGCGACGGCACCCAAATCGGGTCCTGAAGTGGAGCCCGCTCCGGTTCCCTTGCCGTTTCAAAAACTGGAAGGTGATATCCGGATCAATCGATTGTTTGTCCACGATGTCGCAATATCGAATTGGACGGCGAAAGTCGTTATGGATCAGGGCACGGTGAGTTTGAACCCGAGTGCCCTCATTCTCAACGGTGCTCCGATCACAACCCGCGCAAAAATCGACCTTAGCGTGCCCGGATATGTCTACGATATGGATCTGACAACCGACCGGATGCCGATCGCACCGCTGAATGATCTCTGGGATCCAGCGTCGGCGGGGCGCCTCGCTGGGACGCTCACACTGAAGAGCCACCTGCAAGGCAAGGGTATCACAGGTGCCAACTTGGAAAAAAACATGGCCGGCAATTTTGAAATGAGTGCCACCAATCTCAACCTCGCTGTGTCACAATTGAAGAGCCCCATTTTGAAAACGGTGGTGTCCGTAATTTTGGGAATCCCCGCCGCCATTAAGAATCCGGTCGGTACCCTCGGAAATATCCTGGGCCAGTTCACGGGTAACCCACCGGCTGCGAGTGACACGTCGGGGTGGGCTGACGAACTGACCAAGTCGCCGGTTGATGCATTGCAGGTCAACGCCACGGCGGGGTCCGGCAAGGTTCATTTTCAAAAAGCCAGCGTGCAGAGTCGGGCTTTTCTGGCTGAGTCTTCGGGAACGGTAACCCTGGCCCCGATTCTGACGAACTCCGCGATCGCGGCTCCCGTCGTGGTCTCGCTGCGTCGTCCTATGGCTGAATCGGTGGGGCTCCTTCCCGCGGATTCACCCACCAACGCGGTTTACGCCAAGTTACCGGATTTTCTTTCGCTGAAGGGAACCGTGGGAAACCCGAAAACGGACCTCAACTACCTCGCTCTGGCCAAGCTGGCCCTCAAGGCCGCGGGAGGCGTGGGAGGACAATCGGGAAAGGCGGCGTCTGAAAAGGGCGGTAGCTTGATCCAAGGACTGGGAAATTTGCTGAATGGCAAGCAACCGGCCGCCGCACCGAATACTCCAGCCCCCGCCAACCGCGCCACCCCACCCGGCGCCGTTCCCATCGCCTCACCCGTGCCCCAGGCAAACTCCGTGCCCCAGGCAAACTCCGTGCCCCAGGCAAACTCCGTGCCCAAATCACCGCCGAAAGCGAGCAGCACGGCACCGTCAACCAATCGGTCGATTCAGATCGATCCCTTCCGCTCCCTCTTCAAAGGTAGCCAGACCAATAAGTCTGCACCAAAGAAGTGACTTCAGATTGGGAATTGTTCCACCTTTAGTGTTGTGTTTGGCCGAATTCTGTTTTCCCATGGCCTCGAACTGCCTTTTGAACCTATGATCCACCTGCGCACTCTCTGTCGGATATTGCCAGAACACGAGCAGTCATAATTTCGTCATGAGTCAGACCAATGAAGTCATGATCTAGATTTTCATCTCCGAGTGGAGATGATCACTGGCGGGCTGTGGCGATGAAACCGTGTGTCATCCCACAGCCCGCCTTTTTTTGCGCTAACCCCCAGGCTCAAAGAAGCTTCGGTTGATTTCCAGAAGAACTGCCAGCCATGAATTTTAGTCCTAATTTGCGATAACTCGCTTCCGTCGCTGTCCGACCTTGTGAGGTCCGGTTAAGGTATCCCTCCATGATCAGGTACGGCTCGTACACTTCTTCGATGGTGTCCGGCTCCTCCCCAACCGCCACGGCGAGCGAGTTGACACCCACAGGTCCGCCCCCAAATTTAACGATAATGGTCTCCAAAATGCGCTTGTCCATTTCGTCGAGACCGTTCTCATCGATCTCCAGAATCGCGAGGGCCTTGTCGGCCAAGGGGGCGGTGATCCGGCCGTCCGCTCGCACCTGCGCGTAGTCTCGGACCCGGCGTAGGAGATTTCCGGCGATCCGGGGCGTGCCGCGGCTGCGGCGGGCGATCTCCATGGCACCATTCTCCTCAATTTCGACCTGCAGGAGGCGGGCGGCTCGGATCAGAATTCTTTGGAGTTGTTCCGCCGTGTAGTAACCCAGACGCTCCCGAATCCCGAATCGAGTTAGGAGCGGTGCCGTCAATAGACCGCTGCGAGTGGTGGCACCGATCAGGGTGAACCGGGGTAGTTTCAGTTGGACGCTGCGTGCGTTCGGCCCCTGGTCGATGATAATGTCGAGTTTGAAATCCTCCATTGCGGGGTAAAGATATTCCTCGACGGTTTTCTGGAGGCGATGGATTTCATCAATGAAGAGGACATCGCCCTGCTCAAGATTGGTCAACAGGCCGGCAAGATCACCCGCCTTTTCGATGGTAGGGCCGCTGGTGGTCTTTAGGTTCCCGCCCATCGCTTTCGCAAGAATGTTGGCGAGAGTTGTCTTGCCAAGTCCGGGCGGTCCGCTGAGGAGGATATGATCGAGAGCTTCCCCTCGTTTTCGGGCCGCTTCAACGGCGATCTCGAGGCGCTCCTTCACCTTGGCCTGGCCTGTGAAATCGACAAACAACGACGGCCGAAGGGTCACTTCCAGCACCGGGTCCGGATTGTTTAACGTATTCACGGGGCGATCCACTGCCGGGGAGTCTGCGGGTCCCAGCCGAAAGTCCAAAGATGAAACTGAAAATCTGTGGGCCGCGCCAATCCCGTTTAGACTCGACAATTTCCACCGATCGACTCAGATCAGCCCCCTCCGCAATGAGCAACGCAGTCTTTCGATGCATATGAAGATTCAGGGGTCCCTTTTTCGTCCTGCGAAACCGCGCCGTGCTTTTACTCTGATTGAACTGCTGGTCGTAATTGCGATCATCGCAATCCTCGCCGGCATGCTGCTGCCGGCACTGGGTGCGGCGAAAGAGAAAGCCATGCAAACGGCCTGCATCAACAATAATCGGCAGTTGGCCCTCGCCATGCAGATGTATCCGGCGGACAGCGGCGACTTTATGCCTTGGCCGAACTGGGCGAACGAGTTTGGACCCGGCTGGCTGTATCGACCGGTGGCGGGAAAGGCCCCGGATCCCGAGAAGACGAATCAATTGAGCTACATTGAAGATGGCTTATACTGGCCCTTTCTGAAAAGTCGTAAGGTGTATAATTGCCCGCTCGATCGGACCAATCACATCAGCTGGCAGAAGCGCGGGCAGCGGATTTCGAGCTACGTGATGAATGGGGCCGTCTGCGGCTATGGAAAGCTCGCTGCGGGCAAAACGTACAAACTGGGGGCGTTCAATGGCGCGGCGTACGCCATGTGGGAGCCGGACATCAAGAATTTTGGAGGGACCTGGGGGACCAACCCCGCATTTGACGCGAGTCAGTATCCCAGTGACGTCGAGGGTGTCGGGAGGCGCCACAAACGGGGGGCCATCATTACAGGGTTCAGCGGACAAGTGCACCTGATCCGATATGAGGCCTTCCAGCGGGAGCAAACTCAAAATAAGCCGGGCCTGCTGTGGTGTGTTCCGGGGAGCGCAACGGGAGAGTAGTCGGACGAGAAGAGGTGCCGATCCAGGGGATTAGGA
Source organism: Akkermansia muciniphila (assembly GCA_945900455.1). GTDB lineage: Bacteria > Verrucomicrobiota > Verrucomicrobiia > Limisphaerales > UBA9464 > SIBK01. Next base: position 1,410 of record CAMDJH010000055.1, on the reverse strand, counting down.
TCCGGTAGTGTCGAATTCTGCCTTCCGCAGCAATCCAGACTTTGCGGGCAGTTATTTGGTGCTAACCCTTGTGGCGTGTCGTTCGAAACTGACGTTGCCCGTGAGGCGGTTGATTCCATCCGGATCCGGGGTGCCCGAGAGCATAATCTGAAAAACCTCTCGGTGGATATCCCGAGGGGAAAATTCGTGGTCGTGACCGGCGTGAGTGGGAGCGGAAAGAGTACCCTCGCGTTCGATCTTTTGTTCGCGGAAGGGCAACGCCGGTTCCTCGACTCGATGAATTCGTATGCCCGTCAGTTCGTCGAACAACTGAGTCGCCCGGACGTGGACATGATCGCCGGATTACCTCCGACGGTCAGTATCGAACAAAGCACTTCGCGAGGGGGTGGAAAAAGCACGGTCGCGACGGTCACCGAGATTCATCACTTTTTCCGTCTCCTGTTTGCCCGCTTGGGGACACAATATTGCCCAGACTGTAATCTGCCAGTGGAGGCGCAGACTCGGGACCGTCTGCGCGAGGGATTGCAGGCACAAACACGGTTGCGCGGGGATTTGCTGCTGCTGGCGCCCGTCGTTCGAAATCGCAAGGGTTTCCATAGCGAGATCGCGACATGGGCGGCCCGTCATGGTTATCAGGAGCTTCGGGCGGATGGACGACTGCACCGGACGGATCGTCCCTTCCGACTGGACCGGTTCAAGGAGCACGATGTGGAGGTGGTGGTTGGCGTGCTTGAGCGGGGCCGAACGGGGGCCCGGCGGAAGGGAGGTCAGGCCGACCATGCCGTCGCCCGGACACCGCAACAACTCGTGGATGAGGCGCTCCGGGTTGGGAAGGGGGTATTGTACGCACTGGATAACCATGCCCTTTCCACGATTCATTCTACGGAGCGGGCTTGTCCAAAGTGTCGTCGAAGTTTTGCCCTGCTGGATCCAAAGAATTTCAGCTACAACTCCTCGCAAGGTTGGTGTCCGCGGTGCCGTGGTTTCGGGGAGTTGTTCCATCTGCCGGACGTGGAACGGGGAGCGAATGCGGAGGCGATTGAGGAGAGTTGGTGGGGATGGCAGGAGGGTAAACGCGAAGAATGCCCCGAATGCCACGGTGCCCGGTTGAGGTCGGAGTCCCGCGCCGTGCGGCTCAACGTTCCCGGTGTGGCGGGTTCTGGATTCGGCGGTTCGCGGGAGGGGTTGACCCTGGATGACTTGGCGCAGGCGGCTGTGTCCGATGCGGCCCGGGCGTTTCAAAAATTAAAGTTTAAGGGTCGTGCCGCGGAAATCGGGCGGGACATTCTCCCGGAGATTCGCGAACGGCTTCGATTTCTCGAAGAGGTCGGACTCGGCTACCTCCAACTTGGCCGCGGAGTCACGACATTGAGCGGAGGGGAGGCGCAGCGGATCCGGCTTTCTGCCCAA
>CAMDJH010000054.1 GCA_945900455.1 Akkermansia muciniphila | reverse complement strand
GTCGCCAGCGTGCTGCCAATGAGCGTTTGCGTCAAAGCGCTGAACACCGCCGGCACCGCCGCCAGCGGCATCATCGATATGTTCTCTTTTGCGAGCACCGCCGCCAATCCACCGTTCTGCATTCCGACCTCAATGGACAGCGTACGCGCGATATCGAGCGGATAACCGAGGATGCGGGCCGCCAGAAAACCCAGGCCAAAGCCGAGAACATGCAGCATCAGTGCAGCCAGTGCGAGCCGTCCGACATTGTGCATCACAGCCTCGGCATTCAATGAAACAATGCTGCCTGTGATAAACAGGAAGGCGATCACGGATGCGACTTGGGAATATTTGGATACCGCAGCAATCGTCCTCGGAAATCGCCAATTGCACAAGACACCGGCTAGCACCGGCACCACGACCATTTTCAACGTCGAAAGGCTCATCGCCCATGCATCCACCGGCACGTACTGGCCCGCCAGCCATCGACACCAGAGCGGTGTCATGACGAATGCCAGCAGCGTCGAAATCATGGTGAGGCTGACCGACAAGGCGAGATTGCCCCGCGCCAGAAACGTCATGAGGTTGGACGCCGTCCCACAGGGACAACTGGCCACGAGAATCAGGCCCACTGCCAGATCCGGTGCCAGCTTCAACAAGTGAGCCACGGCCCAGCCGGACAGCGGCATGATCGTATAGTGCAGGCTAAACCCGATGGCGACGGAGCCGGGCATTGTCACCAATCTTCGAAAATCGCCCAACGTGATAGTGAACCCCATGTTCAACATCACAAACGCCAGCGCTCCCAGCACGCACGGCCCCGTGAACCAGCTAAACGTTGCGGGCCAGATCAAGGCGATCACGGCAACGATCAGAGTCCACACCGGATAGAGATTGGTGAATGCGTTGATGATGCGATGAACCATGAATTTAAAGTGTTGATGCGCTGTGCGAGGGAACTTCCCGTCACCCTTAACGTCGGGTATGTGTAGTCAAGGCCGTTTTTCAGCCGACCGTACGTCCTGGCTTCCTTTTGCTTGCCCGAAGCCTCCGGATACCCAGGAATATTGAAATGGCCCCTACCCTCAATGATGCAAGAAACTGGATCGACCATGCCGAGCTAGCTCCGGACTTCCGCGTCGCTGGGTCGCGGCAGGCTTTTGAAGAGCAGCGAGCTGAAGTGCGCGCCACCCTTTGGCGGTTGCTCGGCCGACTCCCGCCACGCCCGAAAGCACCCAGGGTGAGAACGCTCGCTCGGGAAGACCAGGGTAGCCATTGGCGGGAATGCTTTGAGTTCGACAACGGTGCCGGGGCCACCGTGCCGGGCGTTCTGTTAATCCCCAAACAGCTCAGCCAAAAGGCACCCGCGATCCTTTGGAATCACTGGCATGGCGGCGAATACGACCGGGGCAAGAGTGAACTCTTTCAGTCGGAGCACACACCCGAAGTCCCTGGGACGACCTTGGTCGCACGCGGCTATGTGGTAATGGCCATCGATGCGTATTGCTTCGGCGAACGGAACGGCCGCGGGCCCGGCGGGCGCTCCGACAAAGACGGATCCGGCGAGCAGACGGCGGCGAAATTCAACCTCTGGGCGGGACGGACACTCTGGGGCATGATCGTGCGCGACGACCTCATGGCTTTGGACTATCTCTGCTCACGGCCGGAGGTGGACACTCAACGCATCGGCGCCTCCGGCATCAGCATGGGTGCTACGCGCACCTGGTGGCTCATGGCACTGGATGACCGACCCAAGGCGGGCGTCGCCGTGTGCTGTCTCACGCGCTACCGCGATCTCCTGGAGGCACAGATGTTGCCAGCGCACGGCATCTATTATTTCGTGCCCGACCTGCTCCATCACTTCGATACCGAGGCCGTAATCGCCTGCATCGCCCCGCGCCCATTTCTATCGTTGGCCGGTGCCGACGACGGCGGTTCGCCAGTGCCTGGGATTGAAAAGATCGAAAGCGCGGTACAGCCTGCCTGGCAACTCTTCGATCGTCGTGAGGATTTTCGCAGCGTCCTCTATCCCAATATAGCCCACACCTATACGCCGGAGATGTGGCGCGAGATGCTGGCCTGGTTTGAAACCCGGCTGGGTTTCGGGGACGACGAGGCAACGACCTCCTGAAGGCGTGCACCGAATCGGACGCCATCAGTCGGGCGGTGGGAGGGGGCGCGGTGCCGGTCCGGCTGTCTCCGCGGCAATCCAGTCCAGGTAACGGGCACTGCCGTTTGTAATCGGAACGGCCACAAACTGAGGCGTGTCGTAGGGATGTTCCTTCAGCACGAGTTTTTCCAGTGCGCCGAGATTGTGCCGCGTGGTTTTAAAGGTCAGTAATACCTCTCGGCACATCTCGATCCGCCCCTTCCACCAGTAGTGAGACTCCACTCCGGCCCGAAGTTGGGCGCACGCGACCAACCGTTGTTCGAGGGCCAGGCGGGCTAGACGGCGGGCGGTTCGAAGATCGGGCGCCGTGACCCAGACGATCGTGGGGCGAATGCGGGAACGTTTCATTGTGACGCTGAATCAGTCTTGTCCATCCGCTGAAACTCCGGTAGCAGTTCTTTATGACCACCGTGTCACCCTTCCTTCGCCGGGACCCGGCTCAAGTTGAGCCTTGGGTCGAAACCTGCGGACAGATCCGCTGCCTGATCGAAGAAAAAGACGGCGCTGCCGGCGAGGTTCATCAGGTCCAGATCGAGAACGCCAAACTCCACTACCACGAACGGACCGACGAGTTTTACTACGTGATTGATGGCCAGGGAACCATGATCCTGGATGACGAGACAATCGAGCTACACAAGGGGGTGGTGGTCTACGTGCCTCGCGGCGTGAAGCACAAGGCATTCGGGAACCTCACCGCCTTGATTGTCTGCGTTCCGCGCGGTGTGATGAGCGACGTGCATGAACTGGAATGAGGAGGTTCGGGCGAACGGAGCCGGTTGCGGCGCCAGGCGGCGATCTTTCGTGTTTATTGTTAACGAATCACTTCTCACTCCACCTATGAAAAATCAAGAAAGCCGGCATTTCCAGGCAGCGTTCACTCTGATCGAGTTGCTCGTGGTCATTGCGATCATTGCAATTCTCGCGGGCATGCTGTTGCCCGCGCTGACCAAGGCCAAGGTCAAGGCGCAGGCGATCGGTTGCATGAATAATACCAAACAGATCAGCCTGGCATGGATCATGTATGCGCATGACAACAACGATAACCTGCTCAACTCGAGTGACTGGGTGAAAGGCGACATGTCAGCCGGTAACGATCAAACCAATTTTAATCTCCTTCGGTTGAGCCCCCTGAATTCTTACCTGGGCGCCAATTACAAGGTGTACAAGTGTCCCGGGGATACGCGGAAGGCATTCGGCCAGCCGGTCATTCGCAGCGTCTCTATGAACGCCTTTATCGGATTCAATTTTTGGGAGCTCAGCTACAATGCGTTCCGGAAAGAGTCCCAACTGTCCCGCCCGGGACCGGGAAATGTATTCGTCATTCTCGATGAATGTGCCGGTCTCAATGACGGGTTTTTTGCCACCCATATGGCGGGCTACGACCCTCGAGTCCCCAGTCAGTTCAATTTTGGCGACGTCCCCGCCACCTACCATAACATGGCCGGAAGTTACTCGTTTGCGGACGGGCATTCCGAGATTCATAAATGGCTCGACGGCCGCACCGCCGCCGCAAGCAAGAAGATTCCGATCCCTCTAACCACGCTTTCTCCCGGCAACTTGGACATTGACTGGTTGATGTCCAAGGCAACCTACCTAACCACCGGCGGAACCCGCTAGGCGACTTGGGCGTCGTTACGCCGGCCTCAGACCGTAAGCTTCTCAACCCTTTTCAATCTCTTTGACTTCCGCCCCCGCGCTCCAAATCCGGTAGCGCACTTCAACGCCTTCGATCTCACCACCAGAGATAATTAATGTCCGGCGGCGGGCTACCGACCCAATCCTTCACCTGATCGGGAAAAGTGTAGAGCTCGGCGTGCGTATCGCCAAAAAGAACGTTGAAGCTCCTTCGCGCGCCCCGATGCCACTGGGTTTGCTTGTTGTTCTGATCCCGGTTGCCGTGCCATGGCCAATCCGCCTGGATCAATTTTGTCGTAGGCCGAAGGGCCACTTCGCTCCCTTTGATCGATCGGTTCTCCTTGATGAGCGAGTCGCCCGTGACTTTTTTGACCCGGAAATTATCTCCGGCCCATTGGACGAGATAACTGGTTCCGTAGGCTTCGAAGCAGGTGCGAACGATGTTCGTCCCAACCTTGAGCCCGCTGGTGAAGTTCAGGGAATCTCCCCTGTCGGAGGGGCAGCGAAAGCTTTCCTCAGCCGGAACGTAGACGTTGAGCACTCGATTGCTCCACCCGTATTTGTCGCTGTCGTACGCATTCATCCATCCCCGTCTCCCTCCGGCTGTGGACCAGGTGGGTTGGACCGGGTAAGAATCATTATAGTCACCCACGTAGAGCTGAAAGGCGATGCCCTGTTGCTTTTGATTATTCAGGCATTTAATAGTTTGCGCCTTGGCTTTCGCTTTGGACAGGGCTGGCAAGAGCATCCCCGCAAGAATCGCGATAATGGCGATAACGACGAGGAGTTCGATCAAGGTGAATCCGCCTGAGGCGGCGGGCTGTGAACCACGAGGCGCACGCGAGTCGATTTTTAGGAGGATCACGTTCGATGGGAGTTAACCGTCTTGGGCTGGGCCTTGGTCGACAAACTTGCTCCGACGACGAAATGGGTCAATGCCAATTCCGTTCTTCTCTTTGTCGGCTAAGACTAGCTGATCTCGTTGGATACGATGCGGCGCCATTTGTCTGGAGGGAGCCTACGCCTTCGCAGCCAACCGGGTGAGGCGAAGCTTCCCGTCGTGGTGGGTGGTTGCAATCTGGATGCCGTCCGAGTGAACACTCATGCCGCGCGCCGAGTTCGGGAGGGGAAAGGTGTGGAATGGCTTGTCCTCGCTTTCATTCCAGAAGAGGAGAGCGCCTTTTGCGCCCCCGATGGCCGCAATGAGGAAACCCTGCGGATGGCCGTACAGTGTCCATATACGCTCATTCGGGTTCCCTTCGGTCACGTGCTGGCGTGCTATCTTCGCAGTTTCCCAGTCGAAGCGAAGCGCGAGCGGTTCCTGCACATTGCCGAGCGGATTGGTGCCCTTGTGAAGGCCGCCACCCATGAGCCACTTCGCGTCGGAGCTAAAGACGAGCGAGCGCACCCCGCCGTAATGGACTTGCTGCCCACCCTCGTAGGTGTGCAGCGCACCCGCGTCAAAAGTGCGAACCAGCGCACCATCGGCGATGCTCCATTGGCGGATTTTTCCATCCAAATCGCCCGCGACTAACCACTGGCCCCCGGGATGGAAAGCCAGGCTGTAAATGTCACGCTCGGCACCGGCGAATTCCCGGACCTTTTCTCCGTCGGCAACATTCCACAGGCGGACGACGCGGTCGTTGCCACCGCTCGCGAGCCATTTTCCGTCGGCGCTGAGGGCTAGGGTGCGAATCCAGCCCTTGTGCGCCTTAACGGCGCGTACCGGGGCGGATTCCGCGGCAGCGGCTGCCGACCACCAAAGGAGTTGATCGTCGCCGCCCGCGCTGATGAGTGTCTGGCCGTCCGGCGTGACGGCGAGATCGAACACCCAGGAGTCGTGGGCGGTGAAGGCGGTGCGCTTTCCGCCCGCGAGTTCCCAACGGTAGATGGAGCGATTCTCCGCCGTGGCGAAAACGAACTTCCCGGCGGGGTCGAACCGACAGGCGATCAGCGGCACCTCCGCAGCGAGATCGCCGGTGATATGAGCGAGTTTCGGGTCGGCTGACATCAGGAGATCAGTTCATCGATCGGCTCGAAGGCCGGATCGGCCATTGGCAATTTCTGTCCGGCGACGGCGAAGTGCCCGGTGCTCTTCATGCCAAGCGCTCGCAGGTACGTGTGGAAGAGATGGCCGCCATCGACCTGCCGGTTCGTCACTTCCGTGCCCTTCGCATTCGTCGCACCGATGAGAGCGCCAGGATGGATGCGCCCGCCACCGAGGCAGATCGACCAGGCCTTGCTCCAATGGTCGCGGCCGTAGGTTTGGTTGATATTCGGCGTGCGGCCGAACTCGGAGAGCACGACAACGAGTGTGTGCTGGAGCAGCCCGCGCTCGGCGAGATCGGTTATGAGCGCGGCGAACGGCCCATCGAATTCGCCCACCTGCTCGAAGTGGAAATTGAAGTTCTCGCAGTGAGTGTCGTAGTTCGAGTGCGTGACACGGACGTACGTGATGCCGCGCTCGACGAGGCGACGGGCGAGCAGGCAGTGGCGGCCGAAGTCATGCGAGCCGTAGCGCTCCTGATCCTTCTGGGGTTCTTTGCTGACGTCGAAAACGTCGCGCTGCCGCATCAGCTCCAAACCCTGCTCGTAGCTCTGCGTGTAGGCGTCCGATTGCGCCGTGCGACGGCGGAGGGCAAAGCGGTCGTTCACTTTGCGCCGGATGTCGTTGGCGCAGATCGACGCGTCCTCGATCAGCCCCGGCGGCCGCTCGGAGAACTGCGGCGGCTTTCCCCCGCCCAGGGCGACGCTGCCATATTTCGGCCCGAGATAGGCGGAATCCGCGTTGCGTCCGCCCGCACCCCCGGGCGAGATGACGATATGCCCCGGCAACGCACCAGCCCCGCCCAAGTCGAACGCCTTGGCGACAACCGCGCCGAGCGCCGGATATTCCTGCGCAGGCGATTTGATCCGCCCGGTGTCCATCACATAAGCCCCCTTCCCGTGATCATCTTCGTGCGTATTGATGCTGCGGATGAGCGCGAGCTGATGCATGACCTTCGCGGTCCTGGGCAGCAGTTCAGAAATGTGCAGGCCCGGCACCGAGGTCGGGATCGCGCGGAATGGCCCCCCCGTCGGCGTGCCCGGCTTGGGGTCCCAGCTTTCAAGCTGAGAAAGCCCGCCGGCCATATTAATGACGATCATCCGCTTCTCCTGCCGAGTCATTTCCGCCGCCATCGCTGGCGCCGTGAACATGCCGAAGCCCGGCAGGACCGCCGCCGCACCCGCGCCGGCGAGCGTGGTAAAGAACCGCCGCCGGTTGAGAATGTGTTCGGCGGTGCCGCAGGCGTAATCACAGGGTTTCATAGGGAGTACCAGGTAGGGTCGGTTTAGTGCGAAAAACGAAACTCGACGGACGTGATCAGCGCCCAGGCATAATCCGTGAGCGCCTCCGCCTTCTTTGCCGACGGGCGCGCAGCCAGCGTCGTGGCAAGTTCGGTGACCTCACCCTCGGCGGGCATCCGCGTGAGCGTCGAGAGATAGAGCTCCTCCGCCATCGCCTTCGGCTCCGGGATGGCGGCGACACGCTCGGCCAGGCCCGCCGCCCACGCGCGCACCACACCGCCATTTTCAAAATAGAGCGCCTGCTCCGGGGTCGCGAAGAAGTCCGTCTGCGGCTGTCCCGCGACACCGCCGAACGAGCGGACGAACTGGTCCTCGTGCCCGCGCAACTTTTCACGAAAGAGCCTCTCGATGCCGGAGCTGCGCTCGGCCAACTTTACAGGGTTCGACTTGTCCGCGTCACACAGCTTGTTTTTCGCGTCCCACTCGCTCGTGGCAGCGGCGCGCTGCGGATCGAGCTGGCCGGTCGCCTGCATCACCGACCAGCAGAGCTGCTCGGGCGCGAGCGGGAGCAGTTCGTTCGCGGCAAAAGTATGGCCCCAGGTTACCGCGAGCGCGTCGCGGGCTGCCGCGACCGGTGCCGCCGTTTCACTGGCCTTCGCCCGGGCGGTTTTCGCCGCCCCTTCGAGCCCGGGAAGCGGCACCAGTGCGGCGGCGAGGTCGGTTCTTGCCTTCTCGATCGCTGCCTTTGCGTCGGCGAGCTGCTTCGCCGCTGCATCCGACTTCGCCAGCGCGTCGCCCGCGCTCTTCTGGGTTACTTCGAGTTCTACGGCAGCCGCATCGGCCCTGGCTTTAACGGCGGCGGTCGCGGCCTTCATTTCCGGGTCGTTGGGGAATTTGGAGGCGGCCACTGCAGCCTTCGCCGCCGCATCGGCCAGCGCGGCCGCAGCCGGACCCTTGGCGGTCATCCCTTCCTTCGCCTTCGTCAGATCAGCGACACGGGCATTCGCAGCCGCCTCAAGCGGTGCGAGTGTCGCCGGCGCGGAGTCAATTTCGGTGCGAAGTCGGTCGGAAATCCGCTTCGCGGCGGCAAATGAACCCTCGGCCCTTTCGGCGGCCTCGCGCAGCGGATTGTCGGCAACAACCGCGCCGGCAAACGTGACCGCCGCCTTCACTTGCGCGGCGAGCAGGGCGGCGTGCTTCGCCTGCGTACGGTCGACCTCCTTGCGTGCCGCGATGGCGTCGAGTGCGACCTGGTGGGGCGCAATGCTCTTTGCCGCCTCATCCGCTTTGGCCTTCGCCGCGGCGGCACTCCTCCGCGCAGCCGTGTGGGCCACCCCCTTCGCTTCGGTGTCGGCTCGCTTTGTCGCCGCGTCCTTTTCGACGGCAGGTATCTCATTCGCCACCCCATCGGCCTTCGTCTGGAAAGTCTTGGCAGCCGCGGCGAGTTCAGGAATACCGCCCACCTTCCCGACAACGTCCGTCACCCCTGCCGCCGCTTCGGCCAGGGATTTCAGAGCATCCCGCTTCGCAGCCAGCAGGTCCTCCGCCTTCTTCTGCTCAGCGACCGCGGCGTCCATGGCCTTTCCGGCTGCGGCAGCGGCGGCGTCCTGCTTCGCCTGCTCGGCCCGTAACGGTTCCGCCAAGCGCTGCGCCTCGACGGTGGCTTTTTGGGCCTGGGTCACCTCGCCCTCGACCACCGCCAGGGCCGACGCTAAAGCCGCCGCCTGCTGTTCGAGCGTCGGCAACGTCTCCACCGCCGTACTCGCGAGGTCCGCCCGCGGCTCGGGCACGTCGAGCGCGCGCTGGAATGCCGCCGTCAGCGCCAGTTCGCGGATGAACGGGCGCATCTCGAATTTCATTACCGCGATCTGTTCCCCAAGGAGATCGAGCAGCGGGGGGTTGGCGGGTGGATTCGCCGAGTGCTGAAGGTCGAGCGGTTCCACCAACCCGCGGCCAAAGACCAGCGCCCAAAGCCGGTTGGCGATGTTTCGCCGGAACGCCGGATGATGCCCGTCGCCGAGCGCCGCCGCCAGCATCGCACGCCGGCTCTGCTTCGGAATGGGGCGCGTCTCCTTGTCTTTCGGATTCGGCGCCACGGCCCACTCGCCCGACGACGACTCGGCCAATTCGGCCTCGCCCGGCAGACGCGGTTTCGTTTCGCCTCCAACCTTGGTGAAAACCGAAACGTAAGTGGTCTCCCCCGTGGCTTGTTCTCCCACAAAGCCCGGCTTCTCCGCATTGGGCCGGAACAAATAAGTCCGGCCGAAAAACGCCTGTAGGCCCGCGTAGTCACGCTGCACATAATCGTCAATCCGCGGATGGTTGTGACATTGCGAGCAGCCGATGTCGCGACCGAGCAAGAGCCGCGCTGTGTCCCGAGTCAGGGCGTTTGGATCCGCCTCGCGTTCGAGCAGCCAGCGTGCGATGTGCCGCGTCTTTTCATCCGCGCCATCGGCGGTGAGCAAGTCCTGCACGAACGTGTCCCACGGCTTGTTGGTGCGGAAGGATTCCTCGATCCATTCGCGCCACCGCAGCGCCTTCGTGTGGGTCTCGCCGCGCCGCTCCATGAGCATCACATCGAAGCGGACTGCCATCCACTTCGAAAACTGCGCGTCCGCGATCAGCGCATCGACAAGCTTCGCGCGCTTGTCGGGGGCGGGGTCGGCAAAAAAAGCGCGCGCCCGGGCGCCTGTCGGGATCATCCCATGAAGCGCGAGACACGCCCGCCGGAGGAAATCCGCGTCCGTGGCGATCGGGGCCTGCCCCTCGGGATGCGCCTGGGCGATCATCGCATCGATCGTCGAATGCAGCGGCTCATCCGCCCGCAGCGCCACCGTGATCAGCAAGGTGGCTGCCAACGTAACCATGCCCCATGGGTTCCCACGCCATGAGCGGCGGCGAACTGTCGGGGCCCGGGTTGGAATGAGTCTTATCAAAGATTGACACGCCAGGGCGCTCGTGAGGCCGTGGCAACAGTTAAAGGGTTTAGACGGATAGGGGCTACTTCGCCAGACTCCGCCCTCAGTCATGCGTTGTCAACGCCGCTTCTGTTCACCTCGGCATCAAGTCGCGGAAGTGGGGTTCTGACCCTCATCGGCAACGTTTGCGCCACGATCGCAAGAGGGAAATGCGCCTTGCCGCGCAACTCTTTTTCGGCTGAAAGTCCGGGGATTGAAGGACGGAATTCAGAGCGGTGGCACTCGGTTATCTAATCGGGTGAGCCTTGATTCGGAAATTCGTGATTGAGCGATGGGCTTGCTGCCCGGAAAAATATATGATGCTCCCCTTGACCCCATCCACAATGCTTGTCCTCTCCCAGGTCGTCATCGGTGTGTCCGCTGCCCAACTCCCCGCGCCTCCGCCAATCTCGCTCGACAACGCCTGGCCACCGGACGTCGGTGTGGTGCAAATTCCCGCGAGCGACGGCGAAAGTCAACCCGCACGGTGGTTCTCTGCGCCCGGCACCAACAAGAAACCGCTCCTCGTCGGCCTGCACACGTGGAGCAGCACGTACGACTCGGGCGGCGGGGATGCAGTCTATGCGGATTGGTGCATTCGGCAGGGCTGGAATTTCATCCACCCTAACTTCCGCGGATTCAACAACACCCCCGCTGCCATGGGTTCTGATCGCGCCGTCCAAGACATCGTTGAAGCGGTTGCCTGGGCGAAGCAGAATGGGGCGACAGATGACACCCGCGTCTATCTGGTCGGCGTCAGCGGTGGCGGGCACATGGCCATGCTCCTGGCTGGAAGACATCCGGAACTTTGGGCCGGCGTCAGCGCATGGTGCGGCATCAGCGACCTCGGCCAATGGCATGCGGAACACGCGCGCGACGGCAAAACCGATCGCTACGCGCAGAATATCGAAGCCGCTCTCGGCGGAGCTCCCGACACCGATATGCGCAAGCGAGACGCCGCCCATCGATCGCCTTTGATGTGGTTACGAAACGCCGCCACCGTGCCGCTCGACATCAATGCGGGCGTGGACGACGGCCACACGGGAAGCGTGCCGTTCGTCCATTCGCTCCGCGCGTTCAACGCCGTCGTGGGTCCGCCCGACCTCTTACCCACCCATGACTTCACGCCATTCTTCACGACCCGCCAACGCCCCGCCGACTGGCGCGCCGCCGAACCGGACGCGGTCTATGGCGAGTGGCCACCCGTCTTCCGCAAGACGACTCAAAATACTCGCATAACCATCTTCCAGGGCGGGCATCAGATTGTTCAACAAGCTGCGCTCAACTGGCTGGCCAAGCAGCGCAAAGGCCAACCTGCCGTCTGGGATGTGAAGGACTTCATCAAACTCGACACCACGGCGAGCCAGTCTGGAAAGTGAAGAGGCTTCTTGTCCTGGGATTGCCTGTCTGACGGCATTCCGTCAGGCATGAAAACGACCTTGTGCAATTTCCATCGGTGGTTCACGGCCTGACGCTTGCCACGCGGGACACTGGCGCCATCGCTCCGGGTGTGCGCGTGTCCAACCAAGACTGGCTGGGTCCTCTCCGCCACTACTGACGAGTGCTGCGGACCGCCATCCAATATACATCATTCTTCAGGTCCGGACGGTTTCCAATCGGAATGTTTAGAGTCAGCATCTGCCCCTTACTGATGCCACGCTTCAGTTCGCCGGAAACCCATTTGTGGATTTCCGAATGGCCGTCGGCAAAGGCCATGCCGGCGGCCGCATTATGGTAGGCGGCCGGATAATCCACTAATTTCCTCATACCCTGAGGCTCGCCGTCCTTGAATCCGGCCATGTCGACCACAAAGTAGCCGTCATTGATGCTATCTTCGCGTTCCTCAATCAGAACAAACGTGGAAGACGGACCGGGATTTAGCAGATCAGATTCACGGGTGTATACCAGCCAGCCACGTCCGCTCGCGGGTCGCCAACTGCCGGATTCATCCCAACCGGGTCCGCCAACCCAGTTGTTCATGGACATGCTGCGAATGCGGGGCACTCGCACCATTAACTTGGTGTTGAAGGCCGTTGTCTGATCAGCGGGGCAATGCCAGATTCCGACGGAGTTCCCGCAGTAGGGCCACAAGGGGCTCTTCTTGGTGTAGGCGTCGTGGTCCCAGTTGTTCGGGTCTCGCTCCATTTGTTTCGTATTGTTCAGCCCACTGCCCCCGGTCCAGTTGGGAATGCTATTGCCGAAGAATGGCGGGCCCGCCGGGCCTGTCCCGTTGCCAATGCTCCAATTGGCGGCTCCGACGAGGCGGTCATTGGAGTCACCGGAATACAGCTTCCAGGCGAGCATCAGTTGCCGCGAATTATTCATGCACAAAATGCCCTGCCCCTTGGCTTTCGCCTTTGAGAGCGCGGGCAAAAGCATGCCTGCCAAGATGGCGATGATGGCAATCACCACCAGGAGTTCAATCAGGGTGAAGCCGCGACGGACCGATTGCGGAAGCAATCCGGACCTGGGCTGACGGACTCGAAGCTGAGTAGCATTCATAGACGACAATTGTGCAGACCAGTTTTTTGTCAAATTAAAGCAGAAGCCCGTCATCCGGGGGAGCTACCCTTACTCCAGCCTCGCGAGTGCGGACGCCCAGGGCCGGCACGAATGGCTCGCTACGAAGAGCCTCGGCGGGAACTGGGCGCCGGATACAAAATCGCTGGCCGCTGCCACGACGATGAACCCCGATGAACCCAACTTCCAAAATCTCCTTCCGAGATCGACACTAGCGTCGCGCGGTCGAATGTTCGAATATCCAGATGACATCCCTGCTTTTGGGGTCAATGGCCTGCCATTCCGATGTATATCCTCTCGTGTTAACGAGTGCTTTGGTCCGATTCTCGAGCCATTTATGGACTTCTGCGTGCCCATCCGCAAAGCCAAAACCACAGGCCCCATTATGGTAACTGGCGCTCAGATCACCAAACGACTTGCCATCATTAATAATCGGCATCATCCAGGCATCATTGACGGAATCCGGATGTTCATCGACAAAGACCCATAGTTGAGTGGGGTCGGGAGACCGAATATCGCTCATTTTGTCATATCGGGCGAGTTTTGGAAACCAAGTCGAACCACCCGAGGGATCCTTAAACGCTCCCCCTTCGATAAATCCATTCAGAGAAACACTGCGGACGCGCGGCAGATCTCGTCTTCCAATTCTGGCCAAGAGTGTATCCGCGGGGCACTTATATATCTTGGAGGCACGACTAGAAAACGGCCCGAGCTTTGATTCCGTGAGATTCAAGGTGTTGGTATTATCATAATTATCGGGGGCAAAACTCATCCACCCATAGCACCAAGCCTTCGCGTCGGCGGCGGAGCTTGATACAGGATTTTGAACCAAATTGTCATTAAAGTCGCCCGCGTAGAGTATCCAGGCCAGGGTGAGCTGCCGGTTATTGTTCAGGCAATAAATGCCCTGCGCTTTAGATTTGGACTTGCTCAGCGCCGGCAGAAGCATGCCTGCGAGGATGGCGATGATCGCGATCACCACCAACAGTTCGATCAACGTAAACCCGGACTCGGCGGGATTGGAATGGGGGCGAGGCCGCCCCGGAAGTCGCGGGGTGGCCCGGACGCCGATCGCAGGCGCAGTCCTTACCGAATGAACCAACTGGAGAGATCGCAGTTTCATAGGTCCGAGAAGGAAGTCTTGAAGAAGATTGTGTGACGCTCCGCCGTCTGGGCGAATTGCTTTTCCGCTCTGGGTGATTTGAACGCACACTACCCCTGTTTGTTGCCGGGCGCCAGGCATTTTTGAGATGTCTGACGGTCGACCGAAGCGCCACCTCACCCCACGCCCCCACGCCCTTCGCGCACCTTTTCCTTGAACCGACGATCCGGAGCGCGGACTTTAGTCCGCAGGGCCGTCAATGCGCACAAACGCCCAGGAAGTCCCACCGCTCCGTTCGCGAATCAGGCGCCGGCAGGATGCCGGCGCTCCCAGGAAGTCGGTTCATGGGTACGGGAGAGCGATTCTTCGGGGAAATTGTCGCAGCCGTTCCGTTTTGCGTGATCGCCGGCTTCCAAGGTAAGGTCGAGCCCGTGGTCAATCATTCGTCATACGATTTCTTGATCGTTGGTCTGGGTGCGATGGGGAGCTCCGCCGCGTACCACCTCGCGCAACGCGGCGCGCGCGTCCTCGGTCTGGACCGGTTCACGCCGCCCCACTCGTCCGGATCATCCCACGGACAGACCCGCATCATCCGGGAAGCCTACTTCGAACACCCGGACTACGTTCCACTGATTCAGCGCGCCTACGAGCTGTGGGCTGATCTGGCGTGCGCAGCGGGCGAGGAATTGCTCCTCCCAACGGGCGGTCTGATGATCGGTCCGCCCGGCGGTGTGGTCGTGAGCGGTGCCCGTCGCAGCGCCGAAGCCCACAATCTGCCGCATGAGGTTCTCACAGCCGAGGAAGTGAGCCGCCGCTTTCCAGGCTTGTGCCCGGAGGGCGACATGCTCGCCGTGTTCGAACCCCGCGCGGGCATTCTTTTCCCCGAACGCTGCGTCGCCGCCAATCTCCGCCTAGCCGCCGAACGCGGCGCCACGCTCGGCTTTGATGAACCCGTGCTCCACTGGGAGGCCGACGGCGACGGCGTTCGTGTCGTCACTTCCCGTGGTGAGTATCTCGCCAGCCAGCTCGTACTCACGGCCGGAAGCTGGATCAATTCATTGCTCCCTGGACTACACCTGCCGTTCACGGTCGAGCGCCAAGTGCAGTTCTGGTTCGCCCCGACGCCGGCGCGCGACGTTTTCCATCCGGACCGCTGCCCAGTTCACCTCTGGCAGTTTGACCACGACCGGTTCTTTTACGGCTTTCCAGATCTGGGCAAGGGCGTGAAAGTCGCCTGTCACCACCGGGGGGAACGAGTGGATCCCGACACCCTGCGCCCGGAAGTTGGGCCGGAGGAAATCGAGGTCATGCGGGGCATTTTGTGCCGTTTTCTACCCACGGCCAACGACCGATTGATCGATGCCGTGGTCTGCAAGTACACAATGACTCCGGACGAACACTTCTGGCTCGATCGTCATCCGCAGCACCCGCGCGTCCTGATCGTCAGCCCGTGCTCCGGGCACGGATTCAAGTTTTCCGCTGTGATTGGCGAAGTGGTGGCCGACTTGTTGACGTCGGGCCGAAGCCGGTTTGACCTGAGTCTCTTCCGCCATCGGTCATGAACTGCCCTGCTGCGGAGCGCTTGAATCAAGATTGCACTCCTCCGGTTGACTTCGTTGGGGAGTCCGACAGATTTTCCTGCCGATGATTGCCCGGAGACCAGAAATAGAGGGACTATGGGCCTCCGGGGTTTCCCGATGACCGCATGCGACAGAGATTGCTCCAAGCCAGCTACGCCCTGACACAATTGTCAGCGCGGATTTTTTCGCGGAGCCGAGTCGCCAAGCCGGGCGTGCCCGCCAGCGTGATTCTATTCGGCCAGGAGAAGCCAGGTAAGCCCGGAGGGGGAAGACGCCCACCGGCGGAGAGCGCGACGGACACTTCCCGGACATCGACCCGGGCAATTCCCGCGGAGATCCTAAAGAAGATCCGGCAGATTGAGATCCGCACACGGCGACTGGTGAGCGAGACCCTCGCCGGCCAATACCACAGTGCGTTCCGCGGTACCGGGATGGACTTCGACGAAGTGCGCGAATACCAGCCGGGAGACGAGGTTCGCACGATCGACTGGAACGTCACGGCTCGGATGAGTCATCCGTTCGTAAAGAAGTTCCGCGAGGAGCGGGAGCTCACGGTGATGCTGGTCGTGGATTTGAGCGGCTCCGGGCTGTTCGGATCGGCGATTCAGTCCAAGCGGGAGCTGGCGGCCGAGATCGCCTCAGTCCTAGCCTTTTCTGCGGTAGGGAACCAGGACAAGGTCGGCCTCCTGCTATTCACCGATATTGTGGAGCACTTCCTGCCCCCAAGAAAGGGGCGTCGTCACGTGCTGCGCGTGATTCGCGACATCCTCTATCACGAGCCCACTCTGCGTGGCACCAATCTGAATGGCGCCCTGGAATTCGTAAATCGCGTCCTACCCCACCGCTCCGTGGTGATTGTACTTTCTGATTTTCTTGGGGAAACCCATACGACTCGCGCGGAGATTCAGGGGCATTTGAGGCGCAAGGCGCTCTATTCGGAAACACTGGGTAGAATGTCCGTCGCCGTCCTCCGCCAGGTCAGCCGTCGGCACGACATGCTCGCCGTTCAAATCACCGACCCGTACGAGCTCACATTGCCCAACGTCGGCCGATTGGTCCTTAAGGACGCCGAGACGGGGGAAGTCGTCGAGGTGAACACTTCCGATGATCGCCGGCGCGCGGCGTTTGTCTCACGCCAGGAGAAGACTCAAAACGAACTGCTCAAACTGTTCCGCTCCGCCGGAGTCGATCACCTGCACTTGCGGACCGACGAACCCTACGAGACCAAACTCGGGCAGTTTTTCGACCGTCGGGTTAAGAAACGCCGATGAAAACCGGACCACTCCATAAGGCTCGCCCTGCCGGCCGGTGTCGCACTCCACTCGCATTTTACTTCGTGTGCGGATTCCTCCTGTCGTCCGCTGGGCACGCGGCGGTCACATCCAATGGCGTCATCAATGTGTCCAGCAACTCACCCGCCTCCTCCTCCACACAGGATGCGCTCCGAGATATTGCCGGTCCGGTGGACATCGCGACTCGGTGGACGTGGCTTGGGAGGACGGTACTCGCCTTGGCGTTGGGTTTGTTCGGGTGGTGGCTTTGGAATCTCTGGCAGAAAAACCGCTCAAACGCCGCGGCGGGCCGGGGAATTTCCGCTGAAGATCGCGCCCGGGAACGACTGCGTGAGGCCTGGGCGCACATAACGAATCCTCCCCGCTTCTGCTCGGTCGTTTCGATCGTTGTCCGGGATTTCCTCGGCGACAAATTTGGATGGCCCGCTTCCAAGCAGACGACCGAGGAATTCCTGGGAGAATATGCCAGTGGAAACTCCCTGGCTCCTCATCACCGTGATCTGCTTGAGGATTTCTTGTCTCGCTGTGATCTGGTGAAATTTGCCCGCTACGAGGCCGCCCGACCGGAACTCGAAGACCTGCATCAGTCGGCGCTACGGGTGGTCGAAGAGACGACCGCCCCGCAACTCTCTTCACCGCCGACGATCGAGAGCGGTCCAACCTCCAGCCTCGGATCTCCGGATCTCAGTCAGAACGGCGCGGGCGCTGAACCCGTTTTGGTCGGGGAGGAACGTTATATGCCGCGCGAACGTCCAACGCTTATTCCATGAACTTCGCAGCTCCCTGGTGGCTTCTTGGTCTGCCCCTGATCCCGCTCCTGGCCTGGCTGCGCGGGCGGACCGGGCGGGAATCGGCCTTCCTTTATTCCAGCGTGGGTCTCGTCAAGGGCATCACTCAACTCTCGCGCTCGCGCGCCGGCCGTTTCCTCCTGACCTTGCGCTGGATTGCCCTTGCGCTGTTCGTCGTCGGAATGGCCCGCCCTCAACTCGGCGAAGGCCACGCCCCGCATAAGGCCAGCGGGATTGACATTGTGGTGGCATTCGATTTGTCGGGCAGCATGGCGGCCGAGGATTTCGAGCTTCACGGCAAACGAGTGAATCGGGTCCAGATCGCCAAGGATGTACTCAATCAGTTCATCGACAGCCGGCCGAACGACCGGATCGGCCTGGTCGCCTTCGCTCGCAACGCGTATATCGCGGCGCCTCTCACCCTCGATCACGATTTCCTGAAAGCCAACCTCGATCGGATCAACCTGGGCCAGGTGGAAGATGGCACCGCGATCGGATCCGCCATCACCGCCGCGGTGAACAGACTCAGAGGATTGAAGTCGAAGAGTCGGATTGTAATCCTGATGACCGACGGGCAGGACAATGCCAGCAAGGTGCCTCCGCTCACCGCGGCGGACGCCGCCAAGGCGCTCGGAGTGAAGGTCTATACCATTGGTGTTGGCACCCATGGCACCGCTCCGGTTCCGACCCAGGACATGTTTGGCCGACGGGTCTATGTGCAGCAGGCCGTGGACATTGATGAAGACACGCTTCGGAAAATCTCCGACCGCACCGGCGGGCGCTACTACCGCGCCGACAGCGCCGCGACGCTGAGGACGATTTATGCCGAGATCGATAAATTTGAAAAGACGGAGGTGGAAATTCGGAAGTACCAGTTCTACCACGAGCTCTTCGCGTACTTCGTCAGCCCGGGACTCGCACTCCTTTTTCTGGAGGTGATCCTCGGCCACACGGTGTGGCGGAAGTTACCCTGAAAACCCGACATGACCTTTGCCTCCCAATTCTACCTCGCACTCACCGCCCTGTTGGTGCCGGCGACCGTGGCATTTCTCATTTGGACGTGGCGGCTCAAGCAACAGGCGGTCCGTCGGTTCGTGAGCACACGCCTGCTCGCAGCCCTGACCGTCGGGGTGTCGAGACCGCGCCAGATCGTAAAACGCATCCTGCTCGGAACTGCCGTAAGTTTGGTCCTGCTTGCGCTGGCCCAGCCGCAGTGGGGATTTCGGGAGGAGGAGGCGCGCATCCGCGGATTGGACATCATGGTGGCACTCGACACGTCAAGATCTATGCTGGCGACAGACATCCGGCCCAACCGTCTCGAACGGGCCAAACTCGCGGCGCAGGACCTTCTCGAAATCGCCAAAACCGACCGTCTCGGTTTGGTTGCCTTTGCCGGCAGCGCGTTCCTGCAATGCCCACTGACGCTGGATGAGGAAGCCTTTCGCACGACGCTGACCCAATTGGACACCGAAGTAATTCCACAGGGCGGGACGGCTCTCGGGGAAGCGATCAATACCGCCGTGGAAGCGTTCAGCAAGGAGGGAGGAGGACGCCGGGTGCTGGTGCTCATGACGGATGGTGAAGACCACGAAGAGGGCGCCGTCGAGGCGGCCCGGAAAGCCGCCGCCGCGGGCGTACGGATCTTCACGGTCGGAATCGGGACGCCGAATGGCGAAATCCTGTTCACCACCGATCCCTACGGAAACAAGGTCTTCATCAAAGATTCCGGGGGGAACGCCGTGAAGTCGCAACTCGATGAATCATCGCTGAAGAAGATCGCCGATGCTGGGGATGGATTTTATATCCCACTTCAGAACGCGCAGTCGATCGCGGCCCTCTATCAAAAGGGCATCGCCACAATGCCAAGACTGGACGGAGCCATTCGGTCCGTCCGGGCGCGACACGAGCGGTTCCAGTGGCCGCTCGGACTCGCGATCCTCCTGCTTATTCTCGAGATCCTTCTCCCGGATCACCGTCGGGGGGCATCCCGGGCAGCGGTGCCATCGCTTGGAAGTGTGGCGGGAGGGCCCGCGTTGGCAGCGCTGTTAGCGATCGTCTGTTTGTTGCCCGTAACGCTTTCCGCCTCCGGCCGGTCGGCGAACCGGGCGTATGCCAAAGGCGACTACAAATCCGCCCTGCGTGAATACCAGGCGCTGCTGCGGGAGGAACCGGAGAATTCTCGACTCCAGTTCAATGCCGGTGCCGCCGCATTCAAGCTGGGTCAGAGTGCCGAAGCCTTGAAACACTTCGAAGGGGCGACTCGGGACCCCGACTTGAACCTCCAGGGAAACGCCTACTACAACCTGGGAACGGTCTTCGCCAAGCTCGGGGAACAGGCCGACGCGGACCCGGAGAAGCTGGGGCACCTGGAACAAGCCTTGAAAAATTTTGACGGCGCACTGCAATTGAAGCCCGACAACGCGGATGCAAAATACAATCGGGATCTGGTGAAAAAGCGATTGGAAGAGCTCCAGAAAAAGATGCCGCCTGATCCAAACAAAAAATCCGACAACAAGAATCAGGACAAGGACCCCAAACAGGACAAAGACTCAAAGGATCAGAAAGACGGGCAATCGGATTCCAATAAGAATTCGCCGCAAGAGAAATCGGAACAAGAACCCTCCCAGGAAAAGAACCCCGACGGCTCTCAGAAACAAGACCCATCAAAACAAGATCCGAGTCAGGAGTCTGACAAACCGGATGGGCAGAAGGGTGACGATCAGCCGCCGGATTCGGATGAAAAGAAGGGCTCCAAAGCCTCCGACAAGAAGGAGAATGGTGAAGGAAAACCCGAGGGATCGGGCGGGACGCCCGAGGAACAAGAGCGGGCGGAAGAAGCCGAGGCGCAGGCCGCCGCCCAGGCCGGCAAGATGACTCCGGCGATGGCGAACAAACTTCTGGACACGACGAAGAACAACGAAAAGGCGATGCTTTTCCGGATGGTTGATCGAAAACCGCCGGGCAAGGAGCGCTCGCGCAAAGAATGGTGACCCTACACTCACGACTCTCGCGTTGGATCTCGATTGGCGCACCCATCCGCCAGGTGCTCCCCGTGGTGGCGCTCCTCATTTCGGTTGCCATTGCGTACGCCGGAAGCTTCGCGACTTCTCTTCAAAACACGACCGTCGAGCTGGGTCAGAGCACAATCCTCACCCTGCAATTCCAAGACTTACCGATGCCGAGTCCACCCCAATTACCGTCCCTTGGAGACATCACGGTTCGCTACGTCGGCCCGGTGAGCCAGCAATTGAATCTCAATGGCAAGCGATCATCGAGCATCAGCTACCGATATCAGCTCACTCCGAGTAAACCGGGCGAAATCACTCTCCCGGCACTCTCCATCTCGATCTCAGGACAATCCTACTCCAGCCAGCCTCTCAAATTGACCGTCGCCCCGGCGAACACCATGACCGCTCCGGAGGGCGATGCGGGCCTGCTTTTCCTCAAACTGATCACTCCAACCAACGACCTCGTTCTCGGGGAAACCTTTCCGTTTGAAATCCGTCTTTTCTTTGCCGCCAACCTTCGCGAAACCTCCAATCCTAAACTCGAACTCGACGGCTTCATTCTCGGAAAAACCGCGCAACCGGAACAAGGCCAAACCCGCATCGGCGGCAAGCCGTATGGGACCGTGACTTGGCGGATGTCAGCCACCGCGGCCAAGGCGGGTAATCTCGCATTCGGACCGGTCGAAATGGAAATGATGGCGGTCCTCCCTGGAGCCCAACCCCGCGGCGGCGTGTTTAATCCGTTCGGAATATTTTCGGAACAGCGCCGCGTTTCTCTCCAAAGCGGCACGAATGTGCTCCGCGTTGTTCCCCCTCCCGTGAACGGACGCCCCGCCAACTTCGCCGGCGCCGTGGGCAAATTCCGTCTCATCAACTCACTCTCCACAACCAATGTCGCTGTCGGCGATCCCATCACCGTTCGTGCACAGGTCGCCGGCCGCGGTAATTTCGATCAGGTGAACATGCCCGTCCTCGCATCGACCAACGGGCTGCGAATCTACGATGCGCAGTCGGAAGTGCAGACGACGGATGACCTCGGTCTGGAAGGCGTCAAATCGTTTGAGCAAATTGTTATCCCGGAACAACCGGGCTTTGTGCAATTTCCCGAGATTCAATTCAGCTACTTCGACCCGGAATCGAAATCGTACGTTACCCTCAAGCATGCCCCCACACCCATCACAGTGCGGCCGGGAGCGGCTCTTTCAACAATCCTTCCCGCCAGCAACGCTGCGGCCACCTCGCCGGCCCCGCTTCCCCCACCCGTCCCCCCAAAGAATGATTTGCAACATATTGTCTATACCCTCGGAACACCTCTGAACCAGCGGCCATGGATCCGCCGCCCCGGGGTGCTTGCGGCCCTGGCTTTCCCCCTGCCCGCCTACGCGTTGTTCGCAGCGTGGTATCGCCGACGTCAGGAACACATTCGAGATCCTCGCCGCCAACGACGCACCGCCGCCGAACAGTCAATCGCCGCCGGACTCTCGGCCCTCACCCGCCAAGCCGCTGCCGGGGACAGCGCCGGTTTCTTCGAATCGCTCGGAGGGATACTCCGAGAAAAAATTGGCCTCTCACTTGACATCCCCGCAGCCGCCATCACGGAGGAAATCGTCGACAACCGCCTTCTCTCGATCGGATTAGCCGACGAAGCCATCACGGGATTAAACGAGTTATTCTCCGCCCTGAATCAGGCGAGATTTTCGCCCGACCATTCGGTCGAGGAACTGGAATCGTTCCAGCAGCGGCTGCACACCGTGTGCAACGCCCTGGACGGATCGAGAGAGCAACGATGATGTTTCGATGCGCCATACGGAACGGCGGGATGCTTTTCCTCGTCCTCCTGTTCACAGTCATCTCCACTCGAGGCGACGCTGGGGCTGAATTCACCGCCGCGAATCAACTCTACGAGCAGGGCCGTTTCACGGAAGCGGCCCGTGCGTACGAGCGCCTCATGGAGCACGGAACAGATACCACGGGAATCCACTATAACCT
The DNA here is from genome assembly GCA_945900455.1 of Akkermansia muciniphila. GTDB lineage: Bacteria > Verrucomicrobiota > Verrucomicrobiia > Limisphaerales > UBA9464 > SIBK01. The sequence goes on along the minus strand of CAMDJH010000054.1, from coordinate 6,676 downwards.
CGCCAACACCCGCTATAAGGCCGGCCAACTCGGCGCCGCTCTGGGACATTGGCGCCTGGCTCAATCGGTTAGTCCGCGCCAGCCCGAGATTATATCCAACCTTCAGTTCGCCCAAGCCAACGCGCCGACGCTCCGCCGGTCCGCATTGCAATCCTGGGAATCGTGGGTCCGTCACCTCACCCTCAACGAATGGACCGTGCTCGCACTGGGCAGCGTCTGGCTTTGGACGGCCCTCTTGCTTCTGACCACTTTGCGCCCGTCGTTCGCCACGAGCCTTCGCGGCTACACGCCGGTCGCGGCAATCGTCGCCCTTATTTCCCTGCTGGGTTTGGGGATCTCCGCCTGGTCTCGAATCGTCCGGCCTCTCGCGATAGTGATTTCGAAGGATGCTCCGGTTCGCTACGGACCGGTGGAGGAATCAAAAGTGGCTTTCACATTGACAGAAGGAATGGAGGCCCGACTTCACGAGAGTCGTAGCGGTTGGCACCGGATTTCACTGCCCGACGGGCGGAATCAGGGCTGGATTCGCAGCGGCACATGCGTCGTGGTGCGGTAGTCTTCCCGTGCATCCAAGATATTTGAACAGGAGTTTGGCGATTTCTACATATAAAATGTCCTGGTCGGGACATGGCATCCGTCAACGGATCCGATACGACGGGCTGCCAGGACTTGGATTCGCCCGTGCTCGACGGCCCGGCGGTGACAACCTCCGAATCGATCGTCTTCGCGGTGGCGGTTCAGCGGCAGTCTAGCCGCCTAAAAATGGCCAATCTCCAGAACCTTTCCCCCGCTCGGAGCGGGGGATTGGGCAGGGAGAGAGGGCGGTTCATGACAGGATTGTAAATCCTGGCGCATCGAGTAGGATTCGAGGAGGAAATCCAATTAAAGCAGACGCGTAAGATCTCTACCATGAGTGCAATTCACATCTGCCAACAGTGGAGGATCGCCGTCGTCATTACCGCGACCGTTGCCGCCTTGGCATCTCGCGCGGATGACATGGTATTGCGATGGAATCAGGTGCTGCATACCACAGTCCGAATCGACAACACCAGTCCCGGTCCTACCTGGGCATCCCGGAACTCTGCCCTAGTCCACCTCGCCATTTTCGAAGCGGTGAACTCGATCCAAAGAACCTACCAACCGTTCTACGAGTACGTCCCGGCTTCTCCGGCGGCCTCCATCGACGCCGCCGCAGCGCAGGCGGCCTATCGAATGTTGATCCATCTCTATCCCGCGCAGAAATCGGTCCTGGAGATCAATCGTGCCAGCTCACTCGCAAGCATTCCCGCGACCGAGAGGACCGCAGGCGTCGCAGTGGGCAATGCCGCTGCCGATCTGATAATCGCCCGGCGCACCAACGACGGCTCCGACAACAACACACCGTACGTCCCGAAATCGGATCCCGGCAAATGGCGTCCGGATCCGTTGCATCCCACGCAGACGGCTCTCGGCGCCAACTGGGGAAGGGTCACGCCATTTGCACTCGATAGCGCCGGACAATTCCGCGCCCCCGCACCGCCCGCGCTGGATTCTATCGAATACGCAAAATCCTTTGACGAGGTTCAGCGCCTCGGCGCCAGGACGGGCAGCGAACGCACGGACGACCAGACCGAGATCGGCGTGTTCTGGGGCTACGATCGCGGAGGTCTGGGCCCGCCGACAATCCTCTTCGACGAGATTGCGCGGGGCATTTCACTGCAGCGCAATTTCAATCTCGAAGAGAACGCCCGTCTCTTTGCGATGCTCGAAGTGGCCCAGGCGGACGCGGGCATTGCATGCTGGGAGTCCAAGTATCTCTACGAATACTGGCGACCCATTGGTGGCATTCGGGAGGCGGCTACCGACGGGAACCCCGACACGACGAGTATTTCCGATTGGGAACCGCTCGGAGCTCCCGGTGGCGGACCGCCGCGAGATTTCACGCCTCCCTTTCCGGCTTATCCGTCCGGGCATGCCACGTTCGGGGGTGCCATTTTCCGAATCCTCGAACTCATCTGCGGATCGGATGACGTGACGTTCACCGTGGTGTCGGAGGAGGTTCCGGCGGCACCACGAATCTTCTCAAGTTTCAGCAAAGCAGCGAAAGAGAACGCCCGGAGCCGGATCTATCTCGGGGTCCATTGGGATTTCGACGATATCCAGGGGCGGGCCATGGGGCGGAAGGTCGCGGACCACCTGTTCAGCAGCCGATTCACACCGGTTCTACACGCTCAACCGAGCAAAGATCACCTCGATATTGCCTGGCCGGCCGGTGCGAAGAGTTATCGAGTGAAGTACAGCGCGGATTTGCGAGGGGGCCAATGGGTGTCGATGGACATGGCTCCCGTGGTGAGTGGGTCGGAACAATTCGTCAGCGTTCCGATGGCCGAGATCGGATTCTACAAATTGGGAATGCAAGTGCGGTAAGGAACAAGACGACGACCCCTGATGATGGGAACCATAACTTGCGCCAGAAATCCGCGTGCGGTAGGTTCAGCTCCAATTTTAGCAAATTTATGAAACCTCTACGCGCCCGTCGCCCCGCGGCTTTCACGCTGATCGAACTCCTTGTGGTGATCGCCATCATCGCCATCCTCGCCGGGATGCTTTTGCCGGCTCTGGCTAAGGCGAAGACCAAGGCCCAGGGGATCGCCTGCCTGAACAATCTCAAGCAGTTGCAGTTGGCGTTCGCCATGTATTCCAGCGACAACAACGGGAGCGTGGTGAAACCCGGTAATGCCGCCTTTGAAGAGAATTCCTGGGTTCAAGGCTGGCTTGATTTTGGAACCAGCTCCGACAATACCAACATCAACAATTTGCTCGATCCCAAGAAGGCGAAATTTGCACCCTATTTGCAGAGCACCGGGGTCTATCTATGCCCGGCGGATCAATCAACCGTTACCCTCGGAGGTCGGAAATACCGTCGCGTTCGCAGCATGAGCATGAGCCAGGCCATCGGAGGCCCCGGCGGTTGGTTGCCTCCCCCCAGCTACAACGAAGGAAGTACGCGCTACAAGATCTTCAAGAAGGACAGCGACTTTTCAGAAATGGGCGCCTCGCAGGTTTATGTGCTCCTGGATGAACATCCGGACGGCATTAATGCGGGTGGCTACGCCAACCAGATGGTCGAAGACGTCGCCAAGAGCATGATCATCGATTTTCCCGCCAGCTACCACAACGGTGCCGCTGGTATTTCCTTCGCCGATGGCCACGCAGAAATTAGGAAATGGGTCGACTCCCGAACGAAGCCTCCGGTCCATAACAAAAACGACCTCGTCCTCGCCGTGGCATCGCCCAACAACAAGGACATGGTGTGGTTGTCTGACCGGACGTCAATCCGCCGATAATCCGGGGGCGCCCCTCCGTCAGTGGAATTCTTGGACCGTTCGCACGGCGTATCCGCTCTTTTTGAGCGCCGCAATTCCCATCGCCGCCGCCCGAGCTCCACTCAAAGTCGTCATGATCGGAGTGCCCGTCGCCACCGCCGTCGTCCGGATCTTGACCTCATCAGCCCTGGGAGCCGCCCCGCTGGGGGTATTGATAACGAGCTGAATCTCCTTGTTCTTGAGCAGGTCGATTGCTGTCGGCCGGCCTTCATTCAGCTTAAAAACACGCTGCACCTGAAGTCCCGCCTTTTCGAGAATCACCGCCGTCCCATTCGTGGCCACCAACTGGAAACCCAGCCGGGCAAAGTCCTTCGCCACCTCGGCGACATCCTGCTTGTGCGGGTCACTAACACTGATGAAGACGCGCCCCTTGAGCGGCAGGGGCGAATTGGCGGCCATTTGGGACTTGGCATACGCGATTCCGAGGTCGGCATCCAACCCCATCACTTCACCCGTCGAGCGCATTTCGGGCGACAAAACGATGTCCTGCCCAGGGAATCGATTGAAAGGAAATACGGACTCCTTGACCGCCCAGTAGGCGGGCCAGATTTCCTCCGTGAAGCCCAATTCCTTCAACGTCTTCCCAGCCATCACTTTCGCCGCGAGTTTTGCCATCGGCACCCCAATGGCTTTACTGACAAAGGGCACGGTGCGGGACGCTCTCGGATTCACTTCCAGAACGTACACCACGTCGCCTTTTACGGCGTACTGCACATTCATCAGGCCGACGACGCACAATTCCCGAGCCATGGTGTGGGTATACTTTCGGATGGTTTCGACAACCCCCGCTGAGAGGGTATGCGGCGGGAGAACCATGGCGGCATCTCCGGAATGTACGCCCGCAAACTCGATATGCTCGAGCATCCCACCGATCACGCTCGTGCCGCTGGAGGGATCGGCAAATTGCCCAACGTCGGCAATGCAATCCACATCCACCTCGGTGGCGTCCTCCAGGAACTTGTCCACCAGCACGGGCCGATCCGGAGAGGCTTCGACGGCAAACCTCATGTAATGCTGCAGCTCCGCATCGGAATAGACAATTTGCATGGCGCGTCCTCCCAAGACGAAACTCGGCCGGACCAGCACCGGATAGGTGAGTCGGCGCGCGGCTTCCAGCGCCTCTGCCTCATTCGTCGCAATGCCATTCGGCGGCTGCGGAATTTTGAGCCGATCGAGCATTGCCGCGAACAACCTCCGGTCTTCGGCAATTTCAATGCTCTCGGGGGATGTGCCGATGATATTGACCCCGTTTTTCTTCAAACTCATCGCCAAATTCAGGGGCGTCTGCCCGCCAAACTGAGCGATCGCTCCCCAGCATTTCTCACGCTCATAAATGTGCAGGACGTCTTCCAAGGTCAACGGTTCAAAGAACAGTTTGTCGGACGTGTCATAATCGGTCGATACCGTCTCCGGATTAGAATTCACCATCAGCGTCTCAAAACCGTCCTCCTTCAAGGCAAAGGCCGCGTGCACGCAACAGTAGTCAAACTCGATGCCCTGCCCGATTCGGTTTGGCCCGCCTCCCAGAATCATGATCTTTTTCTTCGACGACGGCGTCACTTCGTCGTCTCCACGGTCGTACGTCGAGTAGTAGTAGGGCGTGTAGGCCTCGAATTCGGCGGCACAGGTGTCCACCAACCGGAAGCTCGGCACGAGTCCCTGCCGTTTTCGCTCCGCTCGAATCTGGTCCTCAGTCCGTCCCGTCAGATGGGCGATTTGGCGGTCGGAAAATCCCAGCGACTTGGCTTTGGCTAATTGTTCAGTGGTCATGTCCATTCGAAATCCCGCGAAGTAAGCCGGACCTCGGCCGGACTGTCGAGCGGATCGTCGCCCTCCCGCCCTACTTCTCTTCCATCTCTCCTGAATCGGGTCCGATCCCGCCGCGGTTTCCAATCCTTCATTCCCATGCCCGATGTCGCCTCTCCGAAGCAGCCCACGGCGCTTTTTTCCCCGATTCCCCAGCGGTGGCACGAGCTCACCGGGTTCGCGGTCCTTTGCTCCTTCGGAGCCGGGGAGTTCCCCCAGACATTTCATGCCGCGAAACGAACCTGCCTTCGAATGGAATTCGATTTTGTCTCACACCCGCGGCGGGCGTCCGCGTTCCGTTTCCGCACTTGCCATGGATCGGCGGCGGTGCTAAGCCCGGAGCACAATGAAAATGCTTCCCATCGCCATGTTATTCGCCCTGCTACTCTCAGCGAGTTCCGTGCGAGCGAGCGACGACCCCGGCTTGCACTTCGCATCCGTCGCCGTGGATATATTCATCGCCCGCCCTTTCACTTTTGCTGTCAGCCTGCTCGGCGGCGCGCTCTGGACCGTCGCGCTGCCCATCACAGCACCGACGCATACGATGAAGGACTCCTTCGAAACGTTGGTGCGGACTCCATGGGATCTGACCTTCGACCGCCGTCTCGGTGATTTCGGTGAAGAATAAATTCGTCCCCGCGCCGCTCCAGGGAACGATGCGCAAAGACGCCGCTGAGAAAAAACAACAACCCCATGAAGAACGCCTGCAAATGGCCCTGCCAAACGAAAAAGACAAGCTTGACTGGCATCGTCGGCTCCGGCTCCCCATTGATGTACCAGCCGCCCACGTGGCTGTAGGTTACGCAGGCGTGCATGTTTACCACCAGCATAAGGACGAACGTGCGCAGGTTGTCGGTCCAGGCAAAGCGCTGACTTGGTATTGGCACGAAGACTTATTAGTATTGATATGAGTATCAGGAAAGCGGTTTTTTGCTCCTCTGTTTAATACGGGATCGAGCCCTTGCGGCTCCATAACCATCCGGTCATTACTGCCACAGCATCAACTGGTTAGGATGAGGTATAGAAATATCTCGGGGTTGAACTTTCGCAAGTATCTCATCCAGAGGTACTTGCTCAAACGGTGTCACGCTCAAAATCTGGAGGATTTGGGAGGAGCTCATCTCCACACCCAGTTCCTTCCTCAGGATCGCCACGAGCAGATAAACGCAAACCGCGATCCAGATTTGTGTCTTCACCGCGTTCTCACTCGTGCCGAAGAAGTGTTTGATACGAAGGTTCTGCTTGATCCATTTGAAGAATAGTTCAACACGCCATCGCAACTTATAGATGGCGGCAATCTTCAAGGCCGGCAGCACAGAGTTGTTTGTCAAGAACACCAGCACTTTCCCGTCCTCCGGATCCCGGTAGGCCACCCGACGCATTCGCTCCGGGTAGTTCTTGATGCTTGCCGCCGTAACGAGCAATACGACATGGTCGCTGCGTACACCGGTAGACTTGTCTACGGGCATCGATTCCTGCCGGCTGAAAAGAACCCCAGCCTTGGT